>JAZQOJ010000155.1:0-5896 GCA_045627805.1 Bacteroidales bacterium | reverse complement strand
TTACGCAAGCCAGCCCAACGGACAAATCGGTGTGCAGGCGCAAGTGAACTACAAGATTCCCAAGGGAAGTAAAATCGGTGGCAAGTACGGCATCGACATCACACTCAACTACGCCCGCTTCCACGACGTGGAGCAGAAACTCGTTTCGGAAGCCGTTGCGAATCACAATGTTACGGGAACTACCGGCTACGAGTCGCGCTTCTTCAAATTTGGCGACAACCTGCTTTACCAAGACCTCGGCATTGAGTTCGGGCATCGTTTCAACAACAAGAAATGGAAACTCGACCTCGCTTACAACTTCATCACCTACAACCTCACCATCCTGCAAGGACACGCCAGTCCGCTCTACCGCGGGCACAACGTGGCTGCTAAAGTGGGCTACAAAATCAACAACAAGCACGCCCTGAAGTTTGAAATCGACCACCTTTACGCCAAAGAGGACGACGGTAGCTGGCTTTACGGAATCCTGGAATACTCCATCGCGCCGCACTGGTTCATCTCCGTTTCCGACCAGTGGAACTACGGCAACGAGGACAAGGTTCACCGCTCGCACTACTATATGGTGGCTGCCGCCTACGTCATCAAGACCACCCGCATCGCACTCAACTTCGGCAAAACCAAGGAGGGCATCCTGTGCATTGGCGGCGTTTGCCGCAACGTGCCCGCCTCCTACGGCGTTGGCCTTTCTGTAACGACTTCTTTCTAAATCATTTAGCATAAATATTATGAAAAAAATATTCTTAGCCCTTTTTGCAATGGCTGTGATGCTGCCCGCTTGCGACAAGATTGAAGGCCCCTACATTGCCATTGACGAAAGCGTGAACACCGATGTGGAATTCCCCGACGTGAACCCCAGCGCGGTAACCCGCAACATACTGATGGAAGAGTTCACTGGACACAAATGCCCTAACTGTCCGGAAGGGCAGCGCACGTTGGCCAACATCGAGGAACAATTTGGAGACCAACTCATTACGATTGCCGTTCACGCCGGATTTTTCGCCCTTCCAGCGACCGAACTGCCCCAGGATTTCCGCACCGAAGAAGGGAGCGCTCTGCTTGCCGACTTCTCCGTAACGAGTTTTCCGAGTGGCGTCGTGAATCGTGCACCGTACCAAAACCAAACCGCTCTCGGCGTTTCCCAATGGCAGAATGCCATCAGCGCAGCAGCCCAGCTGGAGCCGCTCGCCGCCGTGCAAATCATCAACGTGTACGATGCTGCTGAGAACAAACTAACTGCCCACACCCGCACCACTTTCATCACGCCCTACGAAGGCAGAGTGCAACTGGCGCTCTACGTCGTGGAAGACGGAATCGTGGCCCCGCAGATTGACAACACTGACACTGTTGCGGATTATGTGCACAACCATCTGCTAAGATGCTCACTGAACGGCACTTACGGCACTCAGATTTCAGAAGCGGGCACGGTTGAAGTGAACGAGGGTTATCTGAAGTCGTATGAAGTGGAGCTGAACGATAAAGAATGGGACATCAACCACTGCAGCATTGTTGCCATCTTAATGGATGCCATCACGCACGAAGTGCTACAAGTTGAAAAAGAAGCATTTACCAATGCCAAATAGGATCAAAGACCTATCACGCTCTCCCAAAGTCGAGCGCATTGTCAGCCGCTTGAATCAGATAAGCTTTCCGGGGTTCTGGGGCGTTCCCATCTGGACCGTATTGCGTTACTTCGTAAAAGCGCTGTCAGGGGGCATTCTGTTCCACCGCGCGGCCGCTATGACGTACCGCATCTTCATCGCCCTGATCCCTATGCTGATGGCACTGTTCTCGGCCATTTCGTTCTTAGGAGAGAATGTTCGGGCCACCATCCTCAGTTTTATGGAGTCGATCATCCCGGCCTACGCGTGGCCGGCCATCGTGAATATGGTAACCGAAGTGGTGAACCAGCAAAACGGCACCCTTTTCTCCTTTTCATTCCTCTTTGGAACCACGTTTTTCGTGATTTGCATCAATGCGCTCATTAATATTTTAAATACGAATTACTACAAGAGCAAACGTCGCAAATTCCTGAAACAGATTGGCGTAGTGATCGGCATCACCTTCATCTGGCTGCTGATTATCATTCTGGCCGTAGGCGTCTTCATTGGGGCCTCTGCTTGGTTTCAATATATTGACAATCAATATATTAAATCACCAGCTTTGATACATTCTGTCATTAGCATCATCAAATGGCTGATGCTTTTTTTCCTGGTTTACCTTTTTATCTCATCATTCTATTACCTGGCTCCCGCCGACCGCAAGCACTACTCTTTTTTCTCGGCTGGCTCCACCTTCTCGGCCATCGCAATGGTGCTCGTGCTGGGCGCGATGAACTATTACTTTGCCAATTTCAGCAACTACAATGTCATTTATGGCTCATTGGGCGCCATTTTCGCAATCCTATTGTGGTTGTACTGGAATGCGCTGTTTATTTTGGTCGGTTTCGACCTGAACGTGAGCATCGCAGCAGCGAAGGAAGCGGAAGCGAGAAGTGAAAAGTGAAAAGTGAGAAGTGAGAAATGAGAATTGATAATTGATAATTGATAATTGATAATTGATAATTGAAAAGGGGCTGTTATATCATATTGCTTTTTGCGTCCGTGTTTTGTACGGCCTGCCACCATTCAGTGCAGAAAGATGCGCGCAGTGACGCGTTCATTTCATTGGCTGACAACCATTTCCAACTGCGGGGAGAGGCTTTTTTCCCTGTAATGCTGAATTATGTCCCCTCCTTTCAAGGGGAAGACGACTTCCTGATTGCGCCGCACATCCACTACGACTCAATTGGCTATGTGGAAGCGGTAGGGCCAGATGCCGTTCAGAAGCAAATGGATAACCATTTTCAATTAATCAAAGATTTAGGATTCAATACGATACGACTTTGTTTTGATCGTCTCGGACAGGAAGACGGACACTATTACTATGGTGCCGACCAGAACTTCTACCTCAATAAGAGACAGGATGTGAACGCCATTATGGCAGGCCTGAAACGCTATATAAAGCAGGCCGAGCAACACGATTTGCGCATTATGCTGCTCATCAAAGGCCCCATCAACGACAGCGAGCTGGAAAAGTTCACCATTCGGATGCTGAAAGAATTCAGCGACGAGCCCACGATTTTCGCCTACGACTTTATGAACGAGCCGCTCTATTTCGACCCCGCTTCAAACCGGACCAAGAAAGATGCGCTCAAGATTGTGCAACACTGGAAGGAACTGATGAGACAATATGCGCCCAAGCAGCTTTTCACCATCGGTTTCGCCGAACCGATTGAGGTTTTTGAATGGGATCCCGCCTTGCTGCCTGTGGATTTTGTACAATTTCACACCTACCATCCCTTGCGAGTGCCAAGCGAAATATATTGGTACTCAAAATACGTGAAAAAGCCCTGGATGATTGGCGAGACCGGCTTGCCCGCCGACAACGACAGCATCAGCTATTTCGAGCAGGCGGCCTTTATGCGCGACGCCTTCCAGTTGGTTATTGACGCTGGCGGCTGCGGGTTCGGCTGGTGGACTTACCAAGACGAGCCCGGCACTCACTTCGAGGCGGCCTACACCGGGCTGCTGAACCACGAAGGACGCACAACGACTTCAAACGGACAACCCGTGTACGGAACGCTGAAACCGGCAGCTCGCTGCATTCGCGATTTGAAATCCCTCATCCCCCACCCTGCCCAACGCCCGTGCAATTATTATAATATGATGGGTTACAACAATATACGAATATGCGGAACCATCATTGACGAAAAAACAGGCAATCCCGTGGAGGGGGCCGTCATTCGTGGATGGAACGAGGACTGGTCGGTGGGGATGAACACCTTCAGCGATGAGAACGGACACTTTTCACTTTACTGCAACGATGCGTGTACGCATTTTGAAATCTCCGCACCACGAATGAGCAAAGTGAAATTCAACAAAGAGCTTTCATACCGCTCAAAGAATGGCGACATTTTTAATGTTAACAAATTGAATAACAAAAATTTAGAATATCATAAGATCAATTTCCAGACCTTTCTCAGCATCAACGACACGGGCAACAAGAGTTATAGCCCATTCCGATTCGATTCTCAATACTTTGGGCAATACAAGTGGGAAGGACAGTTGGGAACCATTAAACTGAGAACAGAGAATTGAGAACTGAGACTTGAGACTTACGACTTGAGATTTAGGACAGAGGAAGAAAAGAAATAACGAGAACAACGAGAATGGGTTACTAATAACAGATCACAGATCACAAATTACAAAAACAATAAACAAAAGATGAAAAAGATTGCATTGGTTACCGGAGGCAATTCCGGAGAGTATGAGATTTCACTGAAGACGGCCGACAACATCTTCAATATGATTGACAAGAACCTGTACGACACCTACTTAATCCATATGAAGGACAACAAATGGACGTACAAGACGCAAACGGGAGAACTGGTCAACGTGAACCGAGAGGATTTCTCGCTCACCATTGGTGGAGAAAAAATCACTTTCGATGCCGTGTTCATTGCCATTCACGGGAATCCGGGCGAGAACGGCCGTCTCGAAGGTTACTTTGATATGATTGGGATGCCTTACACGGGCTGCGGGATGCTCTCTTCCGCGCTCACATTCAACAAGTTCTACTGCAACCTTGTGGTACGAAGCTTAGACATTCCGATTTCCGACTCGCTACACTATTTCAAGGGCGATAGCGTAAATCCAGCCGACGTGGCAAAAGTTTGCGGCTATCCCTGCTTTGTGAAGGCCTGTAACTCTGGCTCCAGCGTGGGCGTGACCAAAGTGTGTCAGGAAAGCGAACTGGCCAACGCCATTGAAGAGGCATTCAAATATGACGACCAACTGATGATTGAAAAGATGATCCGCGGACGCGAAGTGACCTGCGGCGTAGGACGCATCGACGGGAAAATTCAGGCGCTGGCAGTGACCGAGATCGTGGTCAACACAAGATCGTTTTACGACTACACTTCCAAATACACCGACGGGCAACACGACCTGCTGACACCGGCCGACATCCCGGCGGAAACCAGAGACCGCATCTTCCGTTACGCAGAGAAAATCTACCGCGAGATGGCTTGCGGCGGCATCGTACGCGTCGATTTCATCATTACGGATGATGGCACTCCTTTCTTCCTGGAAGTCAACACGATACCTGGACAAACGGCAATGAGCATCATTCCGCAGCAGATCCGTTACATAGGAAAAAGCCTCACCGATGTGTATTCACAACTCATCGAAGAGGCCTTGCTTAAATAAGGTTTCACTTTGATCTACATTCCGCCGTCGCAGCCCAACACCTGACCTGTGACGTAGCAAGACAAGTCGGACGCAAGGAAAAGAGCCACATTGGCGACATCTTCCGGGCGTCCGATTCTTCGTAATGAAATGGTTTTCAGCACTTCCGCACGCTGTTCCTCCGACAGTTTGGCCGTCATAGAGGTGTCGATCAGGCCGGGAGCGATGGCGTTGCAGCGGATATTGCGGCTTCCCAGTTCTTTTGCGACCGACTTCGTGAAGCCGATAACGCCCGCCTTTGAGGCAGCATAATTGGCTTGACCCGCATTTCCGCCAATGCCCACAACGGAACTCAAATTAATAATAGAGCCCGAACGTTGTTTCAGCATCACCATCTGCACCGCCTTCGTGAAAAGGAAAACCGACTTCAGATTGGTGCTGAGCACATCGTCCCAGGCATCTTCCGACATTCGCATCAGCAGAGTGTCGTGCGTCACGCCAGCATTGTTAACCAGCACGTCAATCCGCCCGTATCGTTCCATACAGCTTTCCACCACGCGGGCGACATCGGCAGGCGACTTGACATCGGCGGGAACGTAGAGGTAATCAGCGCCCAGTGTGCGAAGCGACTCCTCCATATCGGGAGCCGGGCTGGTGCGCGACGTGAACAC
>JAZQOJ010000154.1:0-4228 GCA_045627805.1 Bacteroidales bacterium | reverse complement strand
GTGCGCGACAATAATGAATACGAGGCGTTGGCCTCCAAAGTACACCAGGAACAAAGCACCTCATCTGCCGCCGCTATCCGGGTGCGCAAGAACTTTCAGGAGACCGCCTTCTTCTATCCTGAATTGCAAACCACTGCGGACGGGCGCGTGCGTTTCGAGTTTGCACTACCTGACCAGCTCACCACGTGGAAACTCTACGCCGCCGCGCACACATCCAACCTGCACAGCGGCTGGCTCACCACCAGCTTGCAAACCCGCCAGACGCTGATGGTGCAGAGCCAGGCGCCGCGTTTCCTCCGCGAAGGCGACACGATGACCTTCCAAGCCAAAGTCACCAACCTCAGCGACACAACGATGCTCGGGAAAGCCACCCTCCGTCTGTTCGATTTAACGACGGAAGAACCGCTCTCCCAGTTGATACTTGGTGACTCAGTTCAAGCATTTGTCTGCGAAAAGGGCCAGGTTACGAATGTCAGCTGGCGCATCACGACACCAAAGAATATGGAGGCTATCGGTTATCGCGTACTGGCATTGTCCGGCAACTACGGAGATGGCGAAGAGGGGCCTATCCCGGTGCTGTCCAAACGCATACTGGTCACGGAAACGAAAGCCTTTTCCGTACCCGCAGGCGACTCCGCACACATCCAATTTGACAGACTGCTGAGCGACACTTCGCGCACTCGCGAGCATTACCGCTTTACGATGAAAGCCTCCACCCAGCCGATGTGGTCGGCCATCCTGTCGCTGCCCTACCTCATCCAATATCCACACGATTGCAACGAGCAGACCTTCGCCAAGTATTATGCCAACACCTTGGCGCTAAAGATACTTAATGACAATCCCGCGCTTGACAGTATCTATTCGCAATGGCGTCGAGACGGACTCAATGCCAACACAGAATCTCCTTTGATGAAAAATGCGATGTTGAAAGGCATTGCCTTAGACGAAACACCGTGGCTGATAGATGCACAGAATGAACAAACGCAGAAAACAAATTTGGCGCACCTATTTACCACGGGGAAACTAAAAGAAGAAGCTCGTCAGCAACTAAACACTTTGAACGACTACCAACTAAAAGATGGCGGTTGGGGCTGGTATCCAGGCTCATCCTACTCTTCATACATTACGAACCATATTGTGGCCGGATTCCAGAAATTGCAGCATTTCGGGATTACGCTGCCAAACAATTTCCATTTGGAGAAAACTTTGGCCAAAATGGACAGCACGCAAGTTATGCAATATAGAAACGTAACGAAAGATTCTCCTATCAGCGAAACAGACATACAATATTTATATGCCCGTACTTTCAACAATGTAGATTCTTCGTGGTTGTTGCAGCCATACGTACAATATTATCTTACCAAGTCCACTGAAAACATTTTCCGTGCCAACCTCACCCGACAGGCGGAGGTGGCCATCATTTTGCACCGCATCGGGCGAGACGAGGAGGCCCGCAACATCATTGAATCCCTGCGCCAGCGTGCGCAGCGCGATGCCACGAACGGAATGTACTGGCCCAATAACGCACGTGGCTACTATCACTGGTACGAAGCTCCCATTGAGCGTCACGCCCTGTTGATGGAAGCCTTCCACGAAATAGACCCGCGCGATGACGAACTGAGTGCGATGACACAATGGCTGCTACTCCAGAAACAAGGCAACCACTGGTCCAACACGAAGGCTACCACGGAGGCCATTTACGCCTTGCTGCTCACCAACAGCAGCAAAAATCTTATGCGCCCTTCAGATGCAGACATCACGGTTGGTGGGGAGCATTTTTACGCAGCTATGAGCACAACGACAGGCACAGGCCAAATGCAGCACGAGTGGGAAGGCAAAGACATCACTCCTAAGTTGGCTGACGTCACGGTGCGTGCCGACAGCGAGCAGCCCACCTTCGGGGCATTATACTGGCAGTATTTTGAAGATATGGACAAGGTAAGTAGCAGTGCCGAGGGACTGCATTTGGAGCGTGCGCTCTATCATCGCAATGACGGCAGTGACCGAATAGTGCCCGTCACGGTGGAAAATCCCGCGCGCATCGGTGAGCGTGTCACTGTCCGTTTCGTCATCACCTGCGACCGCGACATCGAGTATGTCCATCTCAAAGACCAACGCGCCGCCGCTTTCGAGCCAGACAACATCCTAAGCCACTACGATTACCACAACGGCCTCTGGTACTATGTTTCTCCGAGGAACGCCGCCACCCACTTCTTCTTTCCAAAACTTTCAAAAGGCACGCACGTGATGGAACACCAGCTCATCGTCACGCAGACCGGCGAGTTCTCCAACGGCGCAGCGACTATCGAATGTATGTACGCTCCTGATTATCAGGCAAGGAGCGAAGAACTGAAAGTTCGTTCAGAACAGTAGTCAAGGTTTCAGGATGCATTCCCGAAAGTCAAAGTCAATAGTCAAAGTCAACGTCAAACGACAAGCGGCTAACAGCAAATTCCTCATTGTCCCCCAAACGTGAGACCCGATTTTTTCCTATCTTTGCGGCCCCTTACGAACAACTATGACTATAGAAGAACTACAGGCGCAATTCTGCAACAAGGAGATTGCGCAAATCGCTCCGCTGCTCCAAAGCACGGATTCTGCAAAAACCATTCAACTCAATGGTTTAACGGGCTCCTCATACCCTTTGTTAGCCACCAAGCTCATCGGCAACCCATCTTCGACACAACTCTTCGTGCTGTCCAACCGCGAGCGTGCCGCCTATTTCTACAACGACCTCGAAAAGCTGCTTGACGACCACAACACGCCGCTACCGTACAAGAAGGTGCACTACCTGCCCTCATCCTACAAGCGTGCCCATACGGCTGAGGAAATTGACAAATCCAACGCCAAGCTCCGCTCGGAAATCGTCAACAAGATTTCCACGCATCCGGAAGGCAACTACATCATCGTGACCTATCCGGAAGCCATTGCCGAGAAGGTAGTCTCCCCTCAGTTCGTCAGTCAGAATTCCTTTGTCATCAAACAGGGAGCGGAAATCCCCACCGACATTTTCCTGGAGTTCCTCTATCACTTCGAATATCTTCAAGAAGACTTCGTCTTCGAGCCCGGGCAGTTCGCATGGCGCGGTAGCATTTTCGACATCTTCTCCTTCTCCGAAGAGTACCCCTACCGTATCGAACTCGACGGCGACCGCGTGGAGTCCATCCGCTACTTCAATCCTGAGAGCCAGCTTTCTATGCGGGATCAACTCGAAATCCGCATCATGCCCAAAATCGTCTCCCATCAGATTGTCGAAAAGCGAATTTCCCTTTTCGAATTTCTGCCTAAAGACACAACGCTCTGGCTTGACACGCCCAAAGATATCGGCTCCCAAATCGCCCACCTTTTCAAGTCTGTGGAAGAAGAGTACGAAAACGCGCCCGACCCCGAGCGCAAGCTGTCCGTTACAGACCTCTTCATCCAACGTCGCGACTTCAACAAAGCCTGTCCTGAGCACACGCAGGTCATCCTCAACACTGAGTCTGAGGAACCCGTGGATCTCGCCATCGACTTCGGCTTCAAGCCGCAGAACAACTTCGGGCGCAGTTTCGACTACCTGCTGCTCGAATGGATTGACAATCTCGAGCACGGCATCCACAACATCTTCCTCGCCGAAAACCAATCGCAGCTCGACCGCCTTTTCAAAATCATGGTCGATCTGCTGGACAAATACAACAAGCACAACGCCACATCTTTCAAGATAGAGCCGCTGTACGAACCTATCCGTTACATTCTGCACGCCGGTTTCAGCGCCCCACAGCGCAAGCTCGCCGTCTACACCGACCACCAGTTCTTCGAAAAAAATGAGCGCATCGTCATCCGCGACCGCTACAAGAAGAGCGAGGCTTTCACGCTCAAAGAAATCTACGACCTACAGCCCGGCGATTTCGTCGTACACATCGACTACGGCATCGGCGTTTACCAAGGCCTTGAAAAAACCGAAATCAACGGCAAGGAGCAGGAAGTCATCAAGCTCAGCTACAAAGACGGCGACCTGCTATACGTCAGTGTGCATTCGCTGCACAAAATCAGCAAGTACGTCGGCAAAGAAGGCACCCCGCCGTCCCTGCACCGCATCGGTTCCGGCTCGTGGGAGAAGGTCAAGGAGCGTACCAAAAAGCGCATCAAGGAACTGGCCATCGACCTCATCAAGCTGTATGCGCAGCGCAAGTCCCGCAAGGGCTTCGCGTACTCCGCCGACAACTTTATGCAGACGGAACTCGAGGCA
>JAZQOJ010000153.1:0-8077 GCA_045627805.1 Bacteroidales bacterium | reverse complement strand
CACCTCGTCCGATTCCAGCCCACCCGATAGTCTCGGTTAAACGTGGAAACGGTTAACATCGGTTAAACGATTCAACAACATCTCGCTCCGCTCGTCGATTCAACACCTCAACATCTCAACACCCCAACAACTCAACACCTCAACAACTCAACACCTCAACAACTCAACACCTCAACACCTCAACACCTCAACACCTCAACACCTCAACACCTCAACACCCCAACAACTCAACACCCCAACAACTCAACACCCCAACAACTCAACACCTCAACACCTCAACAACTCAACACCTCAACAGTTCACAGTTCACAGTTCACAGATCACAGTTCACAATTCACAATTCAATGAAAATCCTCCTGCACTGCTGCTGCGCGCCCTGTTCGGCGGCCATCCTCGAATGGATGCTGCAAAACGACTGGCAGCCGACACTGTTTTATTTCAATCCCAATATTTTCCCCGAAGAGGAATACCTGATCAGGAAGCGCGAGTGCACGCGTTACGCCGCGAAGTTGGGAGTTCCGTTCATCGACGGAGACTACGATCACGGGCAGTGGCTGCGAAGTGTGGCGGGGCTGGAGACAGAGCCGGAGCGAGGAAGGCGCTGCCTGCAATGTTTCAAGATGCGCCTCAATGCGACCGCGCAAATGGCTAAACAACAAGGATTTGCACTTTTCGGCACCACACTGGCTTCCTCTCGCTGGAAGAATCTGGAGCAAATCAACGAGGCGGGCAAATGGGCGGCTGCGCAATACGAAGGAGTAGAATTCTGCGACAGGAACTGGAGAAAAGGCGGCTTGCAGGAACGCCGAAACGCACTACTCAAAGAAAACGGATTTTACAACCAGCAATACTGCGGCTGCGAATTCTCGTTCAGAGAAGTGGAAAAATGACAAACGTGACCTGACAGGAGTTAGGATTCAGGGAAGAAAGAGTCAACAAATTCCTTCTTGTTAAAGACTTGAAGCTGATCGATTTTCTCGCCCACGCCGATATACTTGACCGGGATTTTGAACTGGTCGGAGATGCCGATCACGACACCGCCCTTGGCAGTTCCGTCAAGCTTGGTGATGGCGAGAGCGCTCACCTCGGTGGCGGCGGTGAACTGGCGCGCCTGTTCAATCGCATTCTGCCCCGTTGAGCCGTCAAGCACGAGGAGCACCTCGTCGGGCGTTCCGGGGAGCAGTTTGGAAGTGACGTTCTTGATTTTCGTCAGTTCTCGCATCAGGTTGGTCTTGTTGTGCAGGCGGCCGGCGGTATCAATGATGACGATGTCGCAGTTTTTGGCGATGGCCGACTTCACGGTGTCGAAGGCGACTGCGGCCGGAT
Organism: Bacteroidales bacterium; assembly: GCA_045627805.1. Classification (GTDB taxonomy): domain Bacteria; phylum Bacteroidota; class Bacteroidia; order Bacteroidales; family WCHB1-69; genus UBA1756. The sequence goes on along the minus strand of JAZQOJ010000153.1, from coordinate 6,751 downwards.
CGGCGCCCATAGGTTGTACCACGATGGGCACCTCGGCGCGCTGAGCCCACACCTCAAGCTGGTCAACGGCGGCGGCGCGGAAAGTGTCGGCGGCGCCCAGCATTACGGAATACCCTTTTTTCTTGAACTGATAAGCCAGCTTGCCGATGGTAGTGGTCTTGCCTGCGCCATTCACGCCAACCACCATCATCACATAGGGGCGGCCAAGCTTAGGAAGCTCAAAATCAGAAAGATCGTCAACGTTGTTCTCGGTAAGCAGTCCACCGATCTCCTCGCGGAGGATGGCGTTGAGCTGGCCTGTTCCCAAGTACTTGTCGCGGGTGACGCGCGACTCGATGCGTTCAATGATCTTCAGCGTGGTTTCAACGCCCACGTCGGAAGTGACGAGCACCTCTTCCAGATTGTCGAGCACCTCGTCGTCAACCTTCGACTTGCCGATGACAGTCTTTGCCAGTTTCGCAAAGAAACTCTCCTTCGACTTCTCAAGCCCCTTGTTCAGTTCCTCTTTTTTCTCTTTGGAAAAAATAGAAAAAAATCCCATAATGCAATTTTTAAAATTTGCTGCAAATATACGGATAAATTGGGAATTAATCATCCATTTCACAAAATTAAAATAAAAAAAGGACAAAAGGGGTTTTGGCGATGGGAAGTTCGATTTTTTTTATTATTTTTGCACGAAATTTAAAAGAGGAATAGAAAATGAAAAAACAAATTTTGCCTTTGATTCTGGGTCTTCTGCTCCTATTGGGAGCTGGCTGCTCCAAATTCGAACCCGCCACGGTTGACATCTCCGTCACCCCCATTTCATTAGACAACTCTTGCATTTTCGACTGCAAGGGGACCGTCACCAACAATGGCGGCTGCAAATACTTCAACGAGATGGGCTTCCTTTTCAGTCTGACCCCGGAGCCCACCTACAAAGGGCAGGACGTGACCACGCTGGTTGCGGAAGAGGACGTCGAGGAAACCAAGTTCGACCTCACTTACCAGGCGCCGCTGCTTGACACGGTTTACTATGTGCGCGCCTATGTTTGCACCAACGCCGGTACCGGATACAGCGAAGTGAAGATCCTTTCCACCCATTTAGACGAAAATTAATCAAACAAACTAAAATATATATTTATGAGAAGATACATTTTAGCGATCAATCCAGGAGCCACCTCCACCAAGATTTCCATCTTTGAAGGCGAGAACAACGTCTTCACCAAAAACATCAAGCACAGTGTTGAGGACCTGTCAAAATTCCCCACCATCGCCGACCAGTACGACTACAGAAAGCAGTTCGTGCTTGACGAGTTGAAGGAGCAGAACATTGACTTGCAGGACATTGCCATCGTGATGGGCCGCGGCGGTCTGATCAAGCCCCTCACCTCCGGCGCCTACCGCGTCAACGACTTGATGAAGAAGCACCTGATGGAAGGATACAACGGCGTTCACGCTTGCAACCTGGGCGGCCTTATCGCCGACAGCGTGGCTCAGATGATCGGTCTGGAATGCGCCTACATAGCCGACCCCGTCGTGGTTGACGAGATGGATGACATCGCCCGCATCTCCGGTCACAAGGATTTCGAGCGCCTTTCCATTTTCCACGCATTGAACCAAAAAGCCATTGCAAGAACGTATGCGAAAGACTGTGGCAAGAAATACGAAGACCTCAACCTTATCGTCGCCCATATGGGTGGAGGCATCAGCGTGGGCGCACATCGCAAAGGTCGCGTCGTGGATGTCAACCAGGCACTGGAAGGCGAAGGTCCCTTCTCGCCCGAACGCTCAGGAACCCTCCCGATGGACCAAGTCATCAAGGCCTGCTACAGCGGCAAGTACACCTACGAAGAAATGCGCAAAGTGATCGTTGGCAAAGGCGGTTTGGTATCCTATCTCGGCACCAACGACGCATACGACGTTGAGAAACGCGCCCTCGCCGGCGACAAGTACGCCGACCTCATTGAGCGCTCAATGGCCTACCAGATCGGCAAACAGATTGCGAGCAACGCAGCCGTCCTCGAAGGCAAAGTTGACGCCATCCTGCTCACCGGCGGCATCGCATTCGGAAAGCCCATCGTGGGACACATCAAACGCCACGTGGAATGGATCGCCCCCGTCGCCGTTTATCCCGGCGAGGACGAGATGGCTTCGATGGCTATGAACGCCCGAATGATCCTTGACGGCAGCATCGAAGTTAAAAACTACGAATAATCCGTTGAATGGTTATCGCTCTTTACACTCGGCAGACAGACTCAGATAGTCTCGCTTTTGTGAACGAAGTGGTCGCCACGCTGTTGAAAGACAATCACAAGGTTCTTGTCTATCAAACTGTTTCACAGTTGCTTAACAGGAAATCAGCGGCTTCTTTCAACGGCGAATTCCAAAACAAAGAGGACTTAGTCGGCCAACAGGCCGACTTCCTTTTTTCTATCGGAGGCGATGGCACTTTCATCGACGCGGCCAACCTGATTGGCGACTCCGGCATTCCCATTCTGGGCATCAACACGGGGAGAATCGGATTCCTAACCCACGTGAACCGCGGGAACTTTGCTGAAGCCATTGCCGACCTGGCCCAACACGACTACCAGATCGAGCACCGGTTTCTGCTGCAAGTGTCCTGCGACAAGGGGCCTTCCCTTCCCTCTTGTTTCGCACTGAACGACATCTCCATCCATCCGCACGGAGAGTCGATTAATGCGGTACGCGTGCGGGCGAACGGCGAACGGCTCAACACCTACTGGGGCGATGGCATCATCGTGTCCACACCGACCGGCTCCACCGCCTACTCGCTGAGTTGCGGCGGCCCCATCCTGGCCCCGCAAACCGATGTCATCGTGCTCACCCCCATCGCCTCACACAGTCTGACCGTGCGTCCCATCGTGCTGCCCGCCAGCAACGAGCTGACCATCAAAGTAGATAGCCGCTCCCATCGGTTTATCCTGTCCGTTGACTCACACCGCGCAACACTCGACGACGACACCACTCTCACCGTCAAGCGCGCACCCTACACCATCCAAACCATCCGCCTGCGCAATGCCGACTTCTACTCCGTAATCCGCGAGAAACTGCTCTGGGGACAGGACAAGAGAGGTGAGAGGTGAGAGGTGAGAGGTGAGAGGTGAGAGGTGAGAAGTGAGAAGTGAGAAGTGAGAAGTGAGAAGTGAGAATCAAATTAATCATAAAATGTCCCGTAGGGACAGACGCCCGGTAAAATGAACGAAGATAGAAAAAAAGGATTTGGCGCCAGAAAGCGTTACGATGAAAGAAAACGGTCGGATGAGAGAAGCCGGCCTGACAGAAAGCCCGTGCGGCGCACGGAGAACAGAAGCCGTGGAGAGCAGTCCACGCCGAAATTCAACATACACAAGTCGCCGAAAAGGGAGCTGAAGGCGGGCAACCTTCTGAATCCGGTGCCCGTGGTGATGGTGAGCTGTGGCAGCACGCCCGACGACTACAACATACTGACTGTGGCCTGGTGCGGCACATTGTGCAGCGACCCACCGATGTGCTACATATCGGTCCGCCCGGAACGCCACTCCTACCCTATCATCAAAGAGCAGAAGGAATTTGTCATCAACCTGGTAACTAGCGACTTGGCGGAGAGGACCGACTGGTGCGGCGTGCGTTCTGGCAAGAAATTCAATAAATTCATTGAAACCGACCTGACACCCGTTCACGGCAGCAAAGTAAGTGCACCGATGATTTTCGAATCACCAATCAACCTGGAGTGTGTGGTGAAGCAGGTAGTGCCGCTCGGCTCTCACGATATGTTCATAGCAGAGGTCGTGGCCGTACACGCCAGCGAAGCCCTCTTCGACAAAAAGACTGGCGAGATGCACTTAGAGCGCGCCAAACTCGTTTCCTATTCCAACGGACATTACTACGAATTAGGGAAAATCATCGGGAAGTTCGGTTTCTCGGTGCAGGGAAACAAGAGATAGTTGTATGAAAACCATCGCAGATATTGCTGCGGCGCTGGAATCGGACACGAGAGAAGTTCTCCGCGTCCGATTTTCATATTACGGTGAAAATCTAACTCCCTTGGAGGGTGCAGAATTGCGCGTAAGCGCCGTTGAGCCGGATGAGTTCATCGTGAGTGCCGCGCTCAACGATATGGCCATTTTGCACGAAAAGGATCTGATTGGCGTGGCGAATGGTAGAGAGTCGGTGCGCCACCACAAGCGTGGTACGGCCCTCCATCAAATGGTTAATTGATTGTTGCACAATGGATTCCGACTCATTGTCTAAAGCAGAGGTGGCCTCGTCTAAAATCAGCACTTGGGGATTCTGCAAAATGGCGCGGGCAATGCTCAATCGCTGACGCTGTCCGCCCGACAACCTCATTCCCCTATCCCCGATCACCGTGTCGTAGCCGTTTTCCATATCCATAATGAAATCGTGAGCCAGAGCCGCCTTCGCCGCATTTTCAACCGCTTCCGGCGAGGCATTCTCATTGCCGAAAGCAATGTTGTTGAAAACGGTATCGTTAAACAAAGTCACATCCTGATTCACCACACCGAACAGCCCCCGCAAATCACAGATTTTCAAATCTTTGATATCAATTCCATCAATAAAGATGTGTCCTTTCGTGACATCATAAAAGCGTGGCAACAGATCCACAATGGTGGACTTGCCGCTTCCGGAAGTGCCCACTAAGGCGATGTGCTGCCCCTTCGGAATTGTAAACGACACATCACGCAGCACGAAGTCGGTGCCACTGTAACTGAAAGAGACGGAATCATAGCGGATTTCATTTTCAAAACGGCGCTTGGAAATGGGATTCTCCGCCTCCTCAATCACTTCTTCAGCATCCAGAATCTGGTAAATTCTTTCGGCGCAAGCCATTCCTTTTTGCAAGACGTAAATGGAGGAGACAATGCTTTGCGCTGGCGGAATCACACGGGCAAAAATCACAATGAAAAGGACAAACATTTCAGGAGGCAACTCATTATCTTTCAGTAAAATGCCAGCGCCCAATAGCAGAACCAGCATCAGCGAGGCGATGCACAGGAATTCCACGAGTGGCGCTCCCAGTTCGGTCTTGCGGAAAATCTTGCGGTTCAGCACGAAAAACCGGTCATTCAGTTTCTGGAAATCGCGGTAAGTGCTGTCGATCGCATTGTAGCCCTTGATGATGCGGAGGCCGCTGATGGCCTCGTCGAAGGCGGAGCTCATACGCCCCAGCAGCTGCTGCGACTCTACGGCGTTGCGCTTGATGCTCTTGCCGATTTTTGCAATCAATATGCCGACGGGCGGCAAAATCAGCAACGACAAAATAGTGAGTTTGTAACTGATAGAGAAGAGGAAAGCGAAAAAGACGATGACGAGCAGAGCGTCGCGGCATACCATACGGATGCTGCACACGATTGACCAATCAACCTCCTGCACGTCGGAGCCGATGCGGTTGAGGATGTCTCCTTTCTTCTGTTTTCCGTAGAATGAAAGCGGCAAAATCAACATTTTCCGGTAAATGTCCTTGCGCAGACTCTTCACAAAGTCCGCGCGGATGGGAGCGTTGACATAAAGGCCAAGATAACGGAACAGATTTGAGAATAGAATCAGCACGACCATTGAGACCGCAATGAAGACCAGCGCATAGAAAATCCCGTAACGTCCTGATATTCCGCCCAAATAGAAATAAAACGTGTCGAGAACCGATTGCACGGAGCCATCAAAAACAGGACGTGCCGTCACGCTATTTCCATCGAAGAGCACCGACAAGAACGGTGCAACCATAGAAAGCGAAAAGACGGAGAACACGGAATAAAGCAGATTGAACAGAAAAATAAGGAGAATATTTTTCCAGTATGGCACTACATAATGAAACAGGCGCTTGAACAACTTCATTCCGAGACAGTTACAATGAAAAAGTGGCAAAATGGCTTGCCATCATTCAGTGCGGAGAATGAGCCAGTGCGATTAGGACATTTTCTCGACGGGGAGCACGAAAGCGCGGATGCCCTGCTGCGGCGCGGTGGCGTCCAGATCGCGGACGGCCTGCAACAGCGCGTCCACCTTTTCGTCAGGGATGATGGCGATGAGCGCGGAATTCAGCGTGGGCCAGGCGTGCGTGCCGTAGTGGGGCTCGCCGGTCTCGCTTCCCCTGCCCTGGACTTCTTCCCAGAACGTGAATCCGCGGATTTCCAACTTGTCCAATACTTCAATCATTTCAGCATAAAACGCCTTGTAAAAAGAGATGAAAACTGCCTTCATAATACCTGATTTTTATTTTTCGCAAAAATACAAAAAAAGATTGAGATTTCCCGCATCGGCAAGCAAATTCACAAGCGCGCGGACTCGAAGTCCGAAATGCAAGCGTAAAATATTATGGCAGTGATAATTACAAATTCAAGAGACGTGAAGTGCGGCGCGGCGAATGCGCCGGCTGGCGCACCGCAGCGTTAGGGATTGCAGCACATTTACGAGCGGACTTTCGGGAAACGGGCAAGAGGCGGAAGAGCGGAAGGCAAATGGTGAACGGCGAAATGGGATGGCAAGCATCGAGCGAGTTAGTGCGGAAAGCCCGACGGCGACTGCAGGGAGCCGGAACGCCCAAATAATTATTGAAAATATGATAGGAATTTGATTATGAGCAATGAGCAATGGGCAATGAGTAATGAGCAATGGGCAATGAGTAATGAGTAATGAGTAATGAGTAATGAGCAATGGGCAATGAGTAATGAGTAATGAGTAATGAGTTATGAGCAATGAGCAATGAGTAATGAGTAATGAGCAATGAGTAATGAGCAATGAGTAATGAGCAATG
>JAZQOJ010000152.1:0-63379 GCA_045627805.1 Bacteroidales bacterium | reverse complement strand
ATCATTGTTTTCCACAATCAAGATGTGGCGCCACCGTCACATCCAGGAAGGATGTGACACCTATAACCCCACATAAGGACGAAGTCCGCGATGTGGGGTGGGCGAACGCGTGCCGACATCCGGCATCTCGTAGAGATGCTACTAAGCGGTGTCGCACCTCTCCGAGGTGCCTTTCTCCAGTGGCGCTCTCCTCCCCAGATTGCGCTACACTTATCTGGGGTTATAGGAATCCAACCTCTCCGAGGTTGTTATCGCTGCAAGACAAAATGATGCGACTCCGTTTTCTTTCAATAAGTAGCTTTCTTTTTCTCAAGAAAAAAAGAAAGTTGAACAGCCGCGATCTAGCAATTCGGGATTTGCGATGTGTTGAGCGGGAATTCCGCAGTGCGGATAGTTCCCCTTATCTGAAGTTCCTAAAATTCTCGGCGTATCAATCAACAAGACTTGCGACTTCCCCTTAATCAAATCACTGTTCACTGATCACTGTTCACTAATATCATTTACAAGATGAAAGGAAATAATTCCGTTATGGAATGGAGAGAAAACCGAATTCCAGGATTTTTTTTATTTTTGCCAACGAAAAACAATACCCAATTTAATTCCCAAATGATGAAAAAATACGCCTTTATCACAATCCTGGCCCTTTTTATGGGAAGCGCATTTCTGTTTTCTTCTTGCGAAAAGGAGCCGCTCCCCGATGCCGAAACCCCCACTGAGGAAATTTCCGATGAATCCGATACTGACGATTCCGATGAGACTTTCTCAATTTTAGGACATTGGCGGATGGTCCAAGCCACACAAGTAGTGAGCGGCAATGTTATCGATATAACCAATTTTTATACGCAGGACTTCCAACTCATTTTTGAGGAAGATGGCACGCTGATCACCACCAACGGAGTGAGCGAAACGCCGATGCAGTGGACGATGGAGGGCGACCAACTGAGTTTCATCCAAGCCCCCGGAATGGAGCCCGTGATTTATACGGTGCGCACTCTTACCGCGCAAAATCTTGTCATTGAAAACGGAACCGATATTGTGACCACAATGGAATTTCAACGGGAACAGCGCTGATTCTAACCAAAAATTCGCAGAAAATTTCAAAAACATCCCTTTTCGGCTTGCCTGACTTTTCCCTGATTTTGGTGGCCACTTTTTGAGCGGTTCATACTCATTTTGTGGACATATTTCCATAAATCCGCTCTTGTTCGAAAGCCACAAGCACGTTTTCTTTTCTCAAAAAAACTACCAAATCAGGATTCCTGCCACCACAATCAGAATAACAAGGAGAACTATTAAGGCCCAATTGGGCAATCTTTTCTTTGAATGCTTCCGCTGCCGCGCCCACGAACGATTGATGTGCCGTCCGTACTCGCGGGCTTCGTTGCTTGCATTGCTCATCGTTTTCTCGTTTTCTTCCACGTCGATAATTTCTTAATACGAAATGAAACAATCATTTTCAATTAAAGGTAAATTCCAGTCGTAGTGTCGGCTTGGAGGGTGTCGGCCGCATCAAACTCCTCGGCGAAGCCGGCCTGCGGATCGAAATCCTGTTGGGAGGTGGTTTGCGGTGCGAAAAACATCGCTAAGCGGTCTAACGTGTCGGAGCACAAAAAATAGAGCACGAAAGCCAGGCAGGCCACCGCCCCGATGATGGTGCGCCAGGGCGAACTGGCGGGCTTCGCATTGCGGTGCCGGTTCAGCGACTCGTGCAGATGGCTCTCAAAACGCTCGCTGTCGGTCTGCTCCTTCTTGCCGTCAGCAGTGTCGTCGCCTTTGTAAAAACGGGGTTTATACTCAAACTGCTTGGGTTTCGGATGATGAAAAAATGAGAATTCCATTTTTATAAAATAAGCCGAGGCATTGCAAGAACACCTCGGCGCGTTGATAATCAATTGTTACAGAGTGGCTTTCTCTTCGTATTCCTCATAACCTTCCACGATGTCGCCCACCTTGATATCGTTGAAGTTTTCGATGTTCAAACCGCAATCCTGGCCGGAAACGACTTCCTTCACATCGTCTTTGAAACGGCGCAGAGAGCCGAGTTTGCCAGTATAAATTACGATACCATCGCGAATGAGGCGTATTTTGGTGTTGCGCTGCAACTTGCCGTCCAGCACGATACATCCAGCCACATTGCCCACCTTCGTGATTTTGAAAACTTCCTTGATCTCGATGTTGCACACGATTTTCTCTCTGATTTTCGGTGCCAACATACACTCCATTGCCGACTTGATTTCCTCAATCGCGTCATAGATGATGGAGTAGGTGCGGAGGTCGATCTGTTCCTTTTCGGCCAATCGGCGGGCGCCCAACGACGGACGCACCTGGAAGGCCACGATGAGCGCATTGGAGGCGGAAGCCAGCAACACGTCGCTTTCGGTAACCTGGCCCACCGACTTGTGAATAACGTTGACCTGGATTTGCTCGGTTGACAATTTCATCAAGGAGTCGGAGAGTGCTTCCACGGAGCCATCCACGTCGCCCTTCACAATCACGTTCAACTCCTTGAAGTCGCCAATAGCAATGCGGCGGCCGATTTCGTCGAGGGTGATGTGCTTCTGCGTGCGGAGACCCTGCTCGCGAATCAGGCGGGCGCGTTTGGAAGCCACGGAACGAGCTTCCTGCTCGGTTTCACAAACCTTGAAGGTGTCGCCTGCCTGCGGAGCGCCATCCAATCCCAACAGCAACACAGGAGAGGCGGGACCCACTGATTTCACTTTCTGGCGACGCTCGTTGTACAGCGCTTTCACTTTGCCGTAGCAGCTTCCCGCATAAATCGGATCGCCCACGCTCAGCGTGCCGTTTTGCACCAGCAATTTCGCCACATAGCCCATCCCCTTGTCCAAAGAAGACTCGATGACGGTTCCCACACCCAGTCGGTTCGGATTGGCCTTCAGCTCCAGCATCTCGGCTTCCAAAAGCACTTTCTCCAACAATTCGTTAACATTGGTACCGTGCTTGGCATCGATTTCCTGGCACTGGTATTTGCCACCCCAGTCTTCCACCAACAGGTTCATATTTGCCAGTTCGCCCTTAATCTTTTCAGGGTCGGCCTGCGGTTTATCGATTTTCGTAATGGCGAACACCATCGGAACGCCAGCCGCCTGCGCGTGATTGATAGCTTCCACGGTCTGCGGCATAATGGAGTCATCGGCAGCAATCACGATGATACAAAGGTCGGTGATTTTGGCACCACGCGCACGCATAGCGGTAAACGCTTCGTGACCCGGCGTATCAAGGAATGTGATTTTTCTACCATCGGCAAGCGTAACCTCGTATGCACCAATATGTTGCGTAATACCGCCTGCTTCACCCGCAATCACATTCGACTTACGGATGTAGTCAAGCAGTGAGGTCTTACCGTGGTCAACGTGACCCATAACGGTAATGATGGGATGGCGGGGCGACAGGTCTTCCGGTGCGTCTTGCTCGGCGTCGTCCTTGTGTTCCTCATCGTCGTCAACTCCCACAAATTCGTATTCATAACCAAACTCATCGGCCAGCAGTGAAATGATTTCGGCATCCAGACGCTGGTTGATTGACACGAATTGGCCCACACTCATACAAGTGGAAATAATCTGGGTGACAGGAATGTTCATCATCGTAGCCAACTCGTTGGCGGTGATGAATTCCGTAACCTTCAGAATCTTCTGCTGTGCCAATTCTTGCTGTTCCTGTTGCAGAATTTCCTCGTGAATCTGCTGGCGTTTTTCTCTTCTGCGCTTGGCCGCCTTGGTCTTGCCAACGGGTTCCATACGCTGTTTGGTGGCGCGGATCTGGCGGTCGATATCTTCGGCTGAAATCTCGATTTTCGGTTCCACCTTCTTGGGCTTGTTGCCATCGCCTCCCGATTTCACGTTCACTTTCTGCTTGATGCGCTTACGCTTCTGCTTCACGCTGGAATTTTCCGATTTCTTAGGCGCTTCCTTAATGGCCGACAGGTCAATCGTGCCAACGACCTTGGGTGCCTTGAGCTTTTCAACCGCGATTTCCACCTTTTCGGGCATGGGCGTAGTGCTCGGTTCGGGGGTGGCGGGTTCTTCAGAGTCGGGAGTCGCAACAGTCTTTTCGGGCTGTGCTTTCTTCAGCGGCGCGTTCAGGTCGATTTGGCCTACCACTTTGGGACCAGCCGCTTTTTCCACGGTGATGCCAATGTGTTCGTGTTCCGGCTTCTTCACCTCTTTGGGCTGTTCCGCTGGCTCATCCTTGACCTCGACGGGCTCGGTTTCGGCAACCGGTTCTGCGATGGGCTTCGCAATCTCCGCCTGCGCTTCCGGCTCCACAACGGGAGCGCTTTCAACCTTCGTTTCCTGAACTTCCGGCTCCGGCTCGGCCTTCGCTGGCTTCTTGGGTTCCAAGTCAATATGGCCCACAACCTTGGGACGGCTGATTTCCACTTTGATGGTTTCCTTTTCTATTGTCGCCGTGTTGTCCTTGATGAGGATGACCTCGGCCGGCTCTTCTTCCACTTCTACTCTGGCCTCGGGCTCGGATTTTGACGGATTGTTCTTGTTGTAAGAAAAGTCCATATCCAGTTTCTCCGACTCTTCCTTCGCCTTTTTATCGCTACTCAAGGCCTTCAGCAAAACTTCGTACATTTCGGCTGAAAGTCTTAGGTTACGATTGTCTTCAATTTCAATGGAATGTTTTTTCAAAACCTCCACAATGGTATTGGTGGAGACATTGAATTCTTTGGCAGCCGCGCCTAATTTTGGTGTTTTCTTTTCTTCGCCCATTATTCAATTTTAAATTTCTAATTAATTAATTTTGAGTAAGATGAGTTGTGATGAGTTTTTTTTGAAGAACTGTTATTCAACTTCCAATTCTTCCCTAACGGCAGCAATCACTTCGTCAACGGTTTCCTCCTCAAGGTCGGTACGCTGAACCAGTTCGTCGCGCGAGATCTTGAGCACACTCTTGGCAGTGTCGCAGCCAATGTGCTTGAAGGCATCGATTACCCACTGGTCGAAAACATCGTTGAATTCCTGCAAGTCAACGTCATCTTCCTCCACGATATCATCGCGGAACACGTCGATTTCGTAGCCCGAGAGACGGCCTGCCAGTTTGATGTTGTAGCCGCCCTTGCCAATAGCGAGTGACACCTGGTCGGGTTTCATATAGACGGAAGCGGTTTTCGAGGCCTCGTCCAATTCGATATTGGAAATCTTGGCAGGGCTCAACGCTCTGGTAATCAAAAGTTTCGGATTTTCGGTATAATTGATAATGTCAATATTTTCGCCTCTCAGTTCGCGGGTGATGCCGTGAATACGAGCACCCTTCACGCCAACGCAAGCGCCAACGGGATCAATGCGCTCATCGGTTGACTCTACCAGAACCTTGGCTCTTTCACCAGGAGAACGGACCACATTCTTAATGAAGATGGTGCAATCGTCGATTTCCGGAATCTCGGCTTCCAACAGGCGTTCCAGGAAGCGGGGTGAGGTTCTGGAGATGGTGATGCGGGGTGACGAGGAGACGATTTCCACGCGTTCCACAACGGCCAGAATGCTGTCGCCTTTTTTGAAATGGTCGGCGGGAATCTGTTCCGATTTCGGCAGCACCAGGTCAACGCCGTCCTCATCGGTCACGATGATTTCCTTGCGCCAGGCCTGCGACACCTCGCCGTTGACCAGTTCGCCAATTCTTCCTTCATATTTCTTATAGATCAAATCCTTTTCGTACTCCATAATCTTGGAGATGAGGTTTTGGCGCAAAGAGAGAATCTCGCGGCGCTGGAAATCCTTCAAGCTGATTTCTTCAAAAAACTCCTCGCCCACTTCGCTGTCGGGCTCGATCTTCACGACTTCCGAGAACGCGATCTGCGTGTTTTCGTTCTCCACTTCCCCGTCGGCGACGATTTCGCGCGTGCGCTGGATTTCCACATCCCCGCGCGCTACGTTCACCACCACGTCGAAGTTCGCATCCGGACCGTATTTCTTGGCCAGTACCGAGCGGAAAATGTCCTCCAAAATACGCTGGAGCATCTCTTTTTCGATATTCTTGAACTCCTTAAACTCTGCAAAGGTTTCAATCAAATTTGCGTGTTCTTCCATTTTTTTATTTCTTTGTTTATAACTTTCATAAAAAAAACCCCCACCAAGTAGGCGAGAGTTCATCTTTTGTCTGTTGTCCAACCTGGATTCGAACCAAGACAGACAGTACCAAAAACTGTAGTGCTACCATTACACCATTGGACAATCTTTGAGAACGCAAAGATACAATATTTTTTTTATTTGAAAAAGATTTTAAATACTTTTTTTATTACTCATAAATAATTAATTATCAATTATTTATGACGCTTCATCGCACTTGTCTTGCTGTATCTCGGGTGACCGCCATTGCCCAAATTGGACTTGTAGCGCATTTTTTTGTATTTTTTTGTAATGCCATCATCCTTCAATGCGTCGTTGGCCGTTGCGTTTCTGGGATTCGCTCCACGACGCGGCACAAAGTTGAATTGATAGCTGACGCCCACCACCGTGTTCCACACGCCCTCAAAGCCGCGAGCGTGCGAAACGTACGAGTCAAGGCCATCGTTGTTCACCCAAGTGATGCCGGTTTCAAAAAACACGCGCAGCTCCGGAAGCGGCCGCACGCCCACACCCAGCGCCACAGGCAAAGCAAAGGCCGCACGATACCCCTCCCCTACCGTGCTGTAAGGATAGGCGGCAATCGTCTCGCCAGTGCGAATGTTCCACAAATGAGAACGGAATGCGTAAACGCCAACACCAATCTTGGGGTACAGCGACCAAATGGTGTTCAGATTGCACATCGACAAAATGTCCAAAGAGTTGGAAAGGACCACCTCCGTATTCCACGAAGTGCGGAAAGCAAGATTCTCGTACTTGTCGCGCCCCGACACGCGCCCGAACTTGAAGTCAATCGCCAGTGTCCAGAACGGCGTCATACGCTTGCCAAAATAACCGCCCACCACAAAGTGACGGTCCTTGTAAAACGATGCCTGAAACGGCGTCGCCGGAAATATCTTGTTGGTGTTGTCGTTCACATCACCATAAAAAGAGTTCACGCCAAAATTGAGGCCACCTTCCCACGCTTCATAATCGTGATAAAAATGGTAGTTATCCTGTTGAGAATAAAGCGAGAAGACGGGCACGAACAACAAAAGTGCCACAAAAAACTTCAATCCTTTTTTCATTTTTTAGAATCCGTTTAAAGGTAAATAAATGGTCGGCAAAAGTAATAAAAATCCTACAATAATAAGGAACAAGATGAAAGGAAAAATAAATTTAGCCCATTTCGCATACGGGATGCGTGCAATTCCCAGTGCGCCTATGAGCACGCCTGAAGTCGGAGTGATCATATTGGTGAAGCCATCGCCGAATTGGAAAGCCATCACATTAATCTGACGTGAGATTCCAACCAGGTCGGAAAACTCGGCCATCATCGGGATGGTAAGCGCCGCTTTGGCGGAGCCGGAAGGTATGATAAGATTCAACAAGTTCTGTATCACATACATACCGCCCACCGCACCGGGTTTCCCGCTGTCGGCCATCAGGTTGGAGGCCCCGTAAAGAATGGTGTCGATGATTTTTCCTTCCTGCAAAATGACGATAATGCCACCCGCGATGCCCACCACCAGCGCCGCAGTCAGCATATCCTTACATCCCTCCAAGAATTCTCGAATCAACTGGTCGAAACGCATACTGTAAGCGAAACCCGCCGCCAAACCCATCGCAAAGAAAAGCCCCGCAATTTCGCCAACGTACCACCCGTAACCCAGCACGCCCACAATAAGCGTGACAATGGTGAGCAAAAGCAATGTGAGGATGAATCCGTGTACCGATTTCCTGGCAGAATAGCCGCCCAATAAAGCGTAACAAACTGCTACAATGGGAAATATGATGGCATTGTGCGTGCCATTGCCAATGGAAATTTGCGTGTGCGGATAGCGAATAGCCAAATAAACGAGCACGCCTAAAATGACGATGAAAACAGTCCAAGTGCTCCATTTTGAACCACGCTGCTCATCCGCCTCCTGCGTTTCCGCCTTGTCGCGCCAGTAACTGTCTAATTCATACATAAATGACTTCTGCGGATTGCGTTTCACCCGGCGCGCGTACAACAACGTGAACGTGATGACGATGGCCGTGAGAATGAGCCAGCACACAAAACGGTATTCCATACCGGAAAACGGCTGCAACCCCGAAAGCCCTTGCGCAATTCCAATGGTGAAGGGGTTGAAAATGGCGCCAGCGAACCCAACGTGCGCTGCCACATAGCACATCAGCAAGCCCGTCACAGAGTCGTAACCCATCGAAATCGCCAGCGGCACGAAAATCACAATGAAAGCCAATGTCTCCTCGCTCATCCCGAAAATAGCACCAAAAGAACTGAATAAGAGCATTATCAGTATGATAACCAGATTGTTAACCCAGTCGCTACTTTTGTTTTTTCCTTGCAACCGGCGCGTGAAGTTCAGAAACGAGTAAATACCGACATTGATGGCATTGGTCTTGTTGAGAATCCAAAACGCACCGCCAATCATTAAAATGAAAACGATGATAGCGGCACTTTTCTGAAAACCTGCGAAGAAGGCGGTGAACACCTGCCACGTTTGCGGCTGACTGCTTACCGTGTGATAGGAATTGGCAATGACATTGCCCGCCTCGTCGCGTGCAAACTCACCGCCAGGAACAATCCAAGTAAGTATGGCACAAGCAATTACGATTAAAAAAACAATCGTGAAAGTGTGCGGAATTTTCCAATTGTGTTTCATAAAATGCGGTGTGTTGTTTCTTATCAGATTGGCTTATTTGATGTGGCGGAACATACGGCTCCAGCGGATTTTCCCATCGCCCCACTCGCGGTATTTGTCGAGCGACAGCCATACCAGCACGGGTTTTCCCACGATGTGGTCTTCGGGCACGAAGCCCCAGTAGCGCGAGTCAGCGGAATTGTGACGGTTGTCGCCCATCATAAAGTAGTAATTCTGCTGGAAAGTGTAACTCTTCGCCTCTTTCCCGTTGATGAAAATCTTGCCGTCTCTTTGTTCCAATGTGTTGAGTTCGTAGTTTCGTATAATCTTATCATACAATACAATAGTGGAGTCGTTGAGTTCCACGGTGGTGCCTGCCTTGGGCATCACGAGCGGACCGAAATTGTCTTTGTTCCAACTAAAGCGCGGGTCGTGCGGGAAGATGGCGTAGTCGAAGCCAGGCGTTTCAATGGTCGGGGTTACCGTGTGACCTGCCTTTTCAATCTGCTTGCGCTGTTCGTTGTTGAGTGTGTAAACGCCGTATTCGGGATACATATCTTCCTCGTTCAAACGGAGTTTCTTCACGAACTTCGGGCTGAGCGGAGGCGTCACGGTGTAGCAGAACTGCATTCTCTCCGGATTTTGGGCCGCCTTGCCATTGATGTAGAGTTGTCCGTTGATGATTTCAAGTTTGTCGCCAGGCAGCGCCACGCACCTTTTCACATAATTCTCGCGCTTGTCAACGGGGCGCACGCGGATGGTGTATTCCTGCGCCACCGCCTCACGGCCCGCGCCAACGTGGTAAGGCGTTGTGCCGTACGTGGATTTGATTCTCATAATTTCTTCGGGCGAGTAACGATGCGAAATCATATTTTTCTCGTAAAACGTAGCATCCGGGTTCAAAATGGCCTCGTACTGCCGCACGATTTCATAATAGCTCTCGTTCTGGCGCTCAATGGCCACGGTATCGCCATCGGGATAGTTGAACACGATGGGATCGTTGTTTTTCACGGGAGAGGTTGCGGGAAAACGCATATAAGGAAGTTGCAGCCAGCTCAGATAGTTGGGCGTGTCTTTCGTGAGTGCCACCGTGTGATGCATAAACGGGATGGTGAAAACCGTCTGCGGGATTCTTCCTCCAAAATGAAACTTACTGACCGCCAGATAGTCGCCCACCATCAGCGAGCTTTCCATAGAGGAAGTCGGGATGGCATAGAGTTCGAAAAGGAAGGAACGGAAAAGATAGGCCGCCGCCACTGCGAAAATGATGGCGTCGCCCCACTCGCGGGCGGAACTTTTCTCGAATTTCTTCAACTGCGCCCGCGGCGTAAAGGTCTCCTTTTTCGAAAATCCCAAATAGGGAAGGTAAATGCAGTTGAAAAAGGTGCCCGGCACCAGCGACAAATAACTGGTTTTGCCAAACAGTCGGATGGTTTTCCAAATCATCAGGTAGCCCATAAAAATATTGATGAACGGAACGAACATCAGAATCATCCACCAGGCAGGCCGTTCAATCACCTTGCGAAGCCAAATCCAGGTACGGTAAACCGGAACAACAGACTTCCATCCAGCCAGTCCCGCCTTGTTGAAAATGGTCCATAAACCTATTTGAAATCCCAAATAAGCAAGCCCGAAAATAACATAACAAGCAGTTACCGAAAGCGTCATATTTTTTTATGTTTAGAGGTTAATTCTTTGATTTTCTTATTGATATAATCATTCTTTTTCTGCTGGATGAGCATTGTGCGCATACTCTCGAAATATTCGTCCGACTCCTCGCCCGTTTGTCCGGAGCGGTAATCCAACACCACAACCAGATAGCCCGCATCATCCACTTTCTTTTCAAAATAAAGAGGGAAATCGTAATTTTTGCTACTCTCCAAAGTAATGGGGATCTCCTGCTGAACGTCGCTCCAATAAAGCCATTGGTCGTCCTCAATGAAATATTCCAGCGAGTCGCCACACAATTTCTCTATGGTGGCTTTCTCAACACCCCGCCGGCTTTCATCAAAAAGTATTGACTTCAGTTCGGCATACGGTGCGGATTTTTGTGACACTTTCACATAATTTAATTGAACGATCTCCCTATCAACCAATAACTTGCCCTGACTCTGCGAGATGGCTTTCCGCACTTCCGCATCGCTCACCGCGAAAAGTTTCGGATCGGATGTGATTTGTTCAAAATATTTCTGTTTCAGCAACGAAGCCCGATATTCCGCAAGCTGCCGGTCGAAGTTCTTGTCTTTCAAAGAAAGACTCTTTTGGGCTTCCTCTAAAATAATCTGATCGGTGAGCCAACTGTCGATGATGTGCTGACAAAATTGCAGACTGTCTTCCACGGATAGTCCTTCTGGCAGCATAGCGCGCAATTCGGAAAGATAAAGCCGATGGTGGTTGTACTCAGCCACCGACTTGTCTTTCTTTTTGCAACTGGCACAAAGGCACAGCAGGCACAAAGCAAAAAAGACGATTTTTTTCACGTTATTTCTTTATGATTTTGTCGAAAACCTCTTTTTTGATAACGGGTTGATATTTTTGGCGAAGCTCGTTAATCCACTGTTCGTCCAATTGTTCCTGATAGTCGGTGATGACAGTGGCGCGGATGTCCTGCAAAGGTTTCGGCTCCTTCGTTGTTTCGTCAAGATACTTTTGCTTGTTTGCGTTATAGAAATCAACGAGTCCGGTGGAATCCTGCACGGCTTGTCCCCACACTTTCAGCGTGTTGACCTCAAAAAGCACCATTCCGTCGTGAAATTCGGTCACGAGGTCGCGCAACTCGGCGTGCTTTTCCAACAGATGGTCGTTTTCATAACGGATAATCTTGTCGGCGACAAAAGTTTCGAATTTCTCATCCAGGAATTTCTCGAATTCGTTTTTCTCAATGCTCAGCCCGCGGTATCTTCCAATATGCAGAGCGAAATCAGCAGCCGAAATCTCCACATTGGCGAAGGTGGCCATCGGTTTCAATTTCTCAATGCCAGGTGTTTTATGAAGTTCCGAGTTCTTGGTCTGGAAAAATTCGGCGGGCATATTCTTCAATAAGAACTTGACGGCCTTTTTGCGGCCCGATTCGTCGTAATGGTATTCTTTTTTCAGTTTGGCTACAAAAGATTCCTTGCTCTTATAAGAGCGGCTGTCGCGGGAAATTCGATTTTTCAAGCCGTAAGTCAGGTTTTCGTCCACCACAACCGGAGTGGTTTTCAGCAGTTTCACAATGTGCCAACCGTTCTGCGTGGCGATGGGTTCCGAGACTTCGTTTTCCTTGAGAGAAATGATGGCCTTGATGAAGTCGCCCTTACGAGTGTTGGGGCTGAAAGGTTCCTGCACGCCGCCGTTCTTTGCGGCGTCTTTCTCCTCCGAATACTGTGCCACCACCTCAGCGAAGTCGGTGCCGCTTTGCAAAAGTTGCATCGCCTCTTGCAGTTTCGTTTGCGTGGAAGGAAGCTTTTGACCCTCTTTGGCGAGCGAGTCAGCAATAAAGATTTGAGCGATCTGAATCTCTTCCAACGCCGGGATTCTATCGATGACGTAGATGAGATGGTAGCCGAAGCGGGTGCGCACGGGCATTGAAAGTTGGCCTACCGAGGTCTGGTAAGCAGCGCACTCAAAAGGATAAATCAGGTCGAAAACGGTGAAATAGCCGAGGTCGCCCTTGTTGCCAGGATGGAGGCGATTGGTTTGCGGGTTCACCATATCGCGTGCCGACGGGTCGTCGGAATATTTCACGGCGGCATCGGCGAAAGTAATCGCGCCGCTCAGAATCTCCTCGCGAATCGACAACGCCTTGCTGTAGGCGGCGGCGGTGTCTTTCGGAGCCGCGCCATCCACGCAGTTGATCAGGATGTGCGAGGCGCGGATGTTCCAGCGGGCACGCTCACAGGCCTCGTTCAGCAATGCGTCGGTCACCTCCTTGTCAATCAGGAACTGCTGCGACGACTGCTTCTGATACGACTTCAGTTCCATCTGGAACTTGCGGGAAGTGTCCAGCTGCATCTCAACGCCTTCCTTCACCTTCATCTTGAAATTGATGAACAGATTGAGGTAATCGCGCAACTCGGCCTCGCTGGCTGTCGCCCAATTATTGTTCTTGCTATATGCCCGGATGAATTCTCCTGCCGTAATGTTTTCGTCTCCAATCGTAACCAGGATGTCCTGGTCTTGTGCTTGCAATGAGGGGAAAATGATGCCCGCAAGGAGCAGTAATGTTGTAGCAATTCTTTTCATTATGATATTTTTAGACAAAATAAACTTATTTGTAACGCAATTTTTGAAGTTTTATTTTGAACCGAAAAATTATTTAAAAATAAAATTATATATATTAAAAAGTAGCTTGAAAACCCACTAAAATTGCTTAACTTTGCACGCTTTTTGTTGGATAACAAGAGCATATTTAACTAATTGATACTAAATAATATAACAAAACAAATATAAAATCATAATGAAAGTTTCAACATTATTAGGAGAAAGATTCAAGAAGGCACCTGGAGACTGTACGATTGACAGTCACGCTTTTATGGTGCGCGGAGGTTACATCAAGTCAGTGGGAACTGGAGTTTTTTCTTTGTTCCAACCAGCGAAAAGAATCACGAAGAAAATCGAGAATATTTTGCGCGAAGAGATGGACCGAATTGACGGTCAGGAAGTTATGTTCCCCGTTGTAATGCCGGGTTCGCTTTGGCAGGAGTCGGGACGTTTCAGCAGCATCGGTTCAGAGCTTCTTCGTTTCAAAGACCGCAACGGAATGGATATGGTGCTGGGAATGACGCACGAAGAGGCGGCCGTGCAATTGGCCCGCAATGCGGCATCCACCTACACGCAGTATCCGTTTATGATTTATCAGATTCAGACCAAGTTCCGCGACGAGCCGCGTTCCCGCGGTGGCCTCATCCGCACCCGCGAGTTCACAATGAAGGACGCCTACTCTTTCCACACTTCGCAGGAAGACCTGGAACGCTACTACAAAATCGCCTACCGCTCCTACGAACGCATCTTCACCCGCTGCGGCATCCCGCAGGTGGTCGCCGTGAAGTCTGATTCCGGTATGATGGGCGGCCGCGTGTCGCACGAGTTTATGCTCCTCACCGACATCGGCGAAGACACCATCGTGATCTGCCCCGAATGCGGCTACCGCTCCAATAGCGAGGCCGCCGACAGCATCGTTCACAACGAGCCCACCGAAGTGCGTCCCCTCGAAGAGGTACACACCCCCGGTTACAAAACCATTGAGGAAGTTTGCAATTTCCTGCATACCGATCCCGTTAATTCGTGCAAAGCCGTTATGTATCAGCGCAATGCCGACGACTCCGTGGTCATCGTCTTCCTGCGTGGCGACTTGGAAGTGAACGAAACCAAGTTGCGCAATCACCTCAAAGCCGAAGTTCACGCCGCCGTCATCACCGACGATATGGGACTTTGTCCGGGCTTCATCGGTCCGAAAGGCCTGCCCGAAAATGTGACCGTCGTGTTCGACGAGTCTTTGAAGACGATGAACTCGTTCGTGGCCGGAGCCAACAAGACCGACTATCACTATGTGGGAATGAATATCGCCCGCGACCTCGGCGAAATCGAGTTCGTGAGTCTGGCGAAAGCCGTCGAAGGCGGCATCTGCCCTGTCTGCGGCAAGCACTCCATCACCATCAGCCGCGGCATCGAAGTCGGCAACATCTTCCAACTGGGCACCAAATACACCGAATCAATGAATATGCAGTACCTCGATCAGGACAACAAGTTGCAGTACCCGATTATGGGCTGCTACGGAATCGGCGTGGGCCGTATGATGGCGTCCATTTGCGAGGTCTCGCACGACAAGTTCGGTCCCATCTGGCCTATCACTATTGCGCCGTGGCAAGTTCACATTTGCGCATTGCGCTCTGACAATGAAGAGGTTAGACGCATTTCCGATGAACTTTACGCCAATTTGAAAAAGGCAGGCGTGGAAGTCATCTTCGACGACCGCAGCATCAGCGCCGGCGTGATGTTCTCCGATGCCGACCTGCTGGGCGTTCCGTTGCGTCTGGTCATCAGCCCGCGCACGCTTGAGCGCGGCGCCGTGGAATTCGCCGCCCGCGACAAGTCTTTCGCTCAAGATCTGAAACCCGAAGAAGTGGTGGACGCAGTAAAGGCCAAAATCGCTGAAATGACGGCCGCCCTCACTCCGGAAGATTAATAGCATCATACCCAATCAATCAAAATAACTGTGCGCCATCGTTCGCACATCTTACATATTTTAATATAAAATGAACCCAAATTTCTATTGTGTCATTATGGCTGGCGGCATCGGTGCCCGTTTTTGGCCGATGAGCCGCACACACACACCCAAACAGTTTATCGACATCCTTGATGACGGCGAGTCGCTGATTCAAAAAACCTTCCGCCGCTTTACGGAAATCTGTCCTAAAGAGAATATCTATATCATTACCAATAAGTTATATGCAGACTTGGTAAAAGAACAGTTGCCCGGACTTTTGGATGAGCAAATCGTTTTGGAACCCGCTCGCCGCAATACAGCGCCGTGCATCGCATACGCCAATTTCAAAATCAAGGCCAAAAACCCTAACGCAGTGGTGGTAGTAGCGCCTTCCGACCACGTCATTCTGAAAGAAGATGTATTTAAGGAAGTGATTACCAAAGGATTGGATTTCGTTCAGAAAAATCCAAAACTCCTTACCATTGGCATCCGTCCCTCCTGCCCCAACACGGGCTACGGCTACATTCAGTACAACGAAGACACCGCTTCAAAAGAGAACCCCTCCATTTACGATGTGAAGATTTTCACTGAAAAACCAGCACTGGAAGTCGCCAAGCAATTTGTGGAAAGTGGTGAGTTCCTGTGGAATGCGGGAATTTTTATGTGGTCGCTGCGCGAAATCGAGGCCGCTTTCGAACAGCATCTCCCCGAAGTGAACGACCTGTTCAAACAAGGCGAAGGATTGTACAACACGCCCGCCGAAGATGCTTTCATCAAAGCCACTTATTTGGTTTGCAAAAACATCTCCATCGACTACGGCGTAATGGAACACGCTGATAATGTGTGTGTTTACGCCGCCGACTTCGGCTGGTCGGACCTTGGAACGTGGGGCGCGCTCTACGAAATCAGTGAAAAAGACAGACACAACAATGTGGTCGTGGGCAACAAAGTGAAAACTTACGGTTCGGAGGGCTGCATCGTGAATGTGCCCAAAAACAAAGCCGTAGTGCTGCAAGGCCTTGACGACTACATCATCGTGGATAACGACAACGTGCTGTTAATCTGCAAGAAAGAAAACGAACAGCAGATTCGCCAATATGTCAATGATGTACAGATTGATTTTGGCGATAAATTTATTTAACATATTGATAATAAACATCTTAACTTATTAATTTAGGGAAACAGAAAATGAAAATATTTGACAAAACGAACTTGCGGGGCGATATTTTTGGAGGAATCACAGCCGGAATTGTGGCATTGCCATTGGCTTTGGCCTTTGGTATTCAAGCGTTTGGCGTGATCAGTGTGGAAGAGGTCGGCAATATTGGGGCGATTGGTGCGCTGGCTGGATTGACAGGCGCAATGATGTTGGGCTTTTTCGCCTCTCTGTTTGGAGGAACTCCCTCTCAAATCAGTGGTCCCACAGGACCGATGACGGTGATTTCCGCCACGCTCATCTCTTCCGTTTGGGCCGCATCGGGCAGCCATAGCATTGAGACAGTGATCATTAGTATGGCGCTGGCGGCAATGCTGTGTGGCGTGTTTCAAATTATTTTCGGGATTCTCAAAATCGGCAAATACATTCGTTACATCCCATATCCCGTTTTATCGGGCTTTATGAGCGGTATCGGCATCATCATCATTGTGCAGCAGATTTATCCTTTGTTAGGATTGAAATCGCCAGTGCTGATTGTGGATATGATCACCCAACTGCCTGCTAAAATCGCGGGCTTCAACCTTACCGCACTGCTGCTCGGCTTGGGAACCGTAGCCATTATTTATCTTTTTCCATTGATTTCCAAGAAGATACCTGCCACCTTGGTGGCTTTGGTTGTAATGACGGTTGTGGCGGTCTGCGTACCTTTCGACAGCAAACTCACAATTGGTGAAATCCCGTCAGGATTTCCCCTTCCTTTCTTTGCCGCCCATAGCGTTGCAGGCGTTGATTGGTTAGCAGTCGCTAAAATGTCGGTGATTCCTGCTTTGACCTTGGCGGGGTTGGGCTCCATCGACACTTTGCTCACTTCGGTTGTCGCTGACAACACGACGAAAGTAAAACACAATAGTAATCAAGAACTTATCGGACAAGGTATCGGCAATTTGGCGGTCGGTTTGTTCGGTGGTCTTCCGGGAGCTGGCGCCACAATGCGTACCATTGTCAACATTAAAAGTGGCGGCCGCAACAAGCTTTCGGGTATGGTTCACGGTGTTTTCCTGTTGGCCGTGCTGCTGGGACTCGGCAAGCTGGTGCGCTACGTACCGCTCTCCGTTTTGGCGGGCATCCTGATCACCGTAGGGGTGGGAATCATTGATTTCAAAGGATTCAAAGACCTGTTCAAAATTCCCAAAGCCGATGCCGTTGTTTTGGTCACGGTGCTGATACTCACTGTGTTTGTTGATTTATTAATTGCCGTCGGCATTGGAATGGTTATCGCTTGCGTGCTGTTTATGAAACGCGCCAGCGACCTTGTGGAAGGAGCTTATCACTCCGACCAAATCACCGTTTTCGACAAAGAAATCCCGTGGGAAGATGAGAAAGTGCTGACCGACGAAATCCGCAGCAAAATCTACATTCAGCGTTTGAACGGTCCCATCTTTTTTGGCACCATCACGCGTTTTCAGGAAGTTATGCACGACATCCCCGACGGAACAAAAATCGTAATCATCAGAATGCGACTCGTATCCTTTATGGACCAGTCAGGACTTTATGCAATGGAAACAGCCATCAAAGACCTTCAAGATAAAGGAGTTACGGTACTGATGACCATCATTCAGCCCCAACCTTTGTATATGCTGAATACGATGAAAGTCATCCCCAATGTAGTGCCAGAGAATCACACTTTCAAGACTTTTGAAGAATGTGGCGAATTCTTGGCTCAAAATATTCAACAACTCGGTTAAAATTTCTAAGGAATGAAATTTTTCAAATTCAAGAAGCAAGACAGCCATTCTTCGGCGGGAAAATCAACGGAAGATAAGCCAACGAATGAAGATGGTATGGTGAAAAACCCGGATGAAAATCAACCCAAGAAAGAAAAAACGTGGTTATCATCCCTCGTTTTACAAAAAAAATGGCTCAGCCGACTGCTGTCGTTCATTTTGGCGCTGGTGATCACGCTGCCGCTGTTCATATTGCTGCACCGCCTGCTCCCCTACCCCGACTGGCGTGTCCCCGTTGACCGAATCGTACTGTTCATAGCAGTCGCGGCGTGTCTTTACTATCTTTTCCGAAAGATTAAATACGTGATGCTCTCGATTTTAGTGGTATTCTTAGCTGGAATGCTGGTGGCCTCTTTGATTGGAAAATACAGTTTTAAAGACCTGGCAACTGACTACCGTGGCGTGATTTACAGCTTGGCCGACGAAGACCGCTCCGTGAAGGACATTTTCACCACAAAACCCTTCCCGAAACAGAAGCAGATTCTCAATGCTGCCCGCATCACGCCGAAAGTCAAGCAGTACGCCAACAAGGCAGCCAACACCAATTTCAAAAAATCACTCAAGAAACATCCACAATACCGAATGTACATCCAATGTTTCTCTGTTTTCAAAGAAGTAAAAGGACGTTGGCAATATGTAAACGACCCGCACAAGTGGGACTACTTTGCATCTGCGGATGAAACGCTGGAATCGTTTGCCGGCGACTGCGACGACTACGCTGTAATGATGGCGGCGTGCCTGAATGCAGTTGGCGGAACGGTTCGACTGGTACGCAACAACGACCACATCTATCCCGAATTGAAATTCAGCAACCGCACCGACTTCGACAACGTTTGCTATCTTATTCGTAATGAATTATTTAAGAAGAATATAAAAAAGAAAAACCGGATCAATTACCACGTTGGCGACGATGGAAGCATTTGGCTGAATATGGATTACACGGCCAATTACCCAGGTGGCGCATTCCATTCCAGCGAAGTGATGGCGGTTTTGGAAATCCCGTAAAAATGGCTCACAAAATACTTTTCGTTTGTCTGGGCAACATCTGCCGCAGCCCGATGGCCGAGTTCGTGATGAAAAAAATGGTAAAAGAGGCGGGGCGCGAAACTGAATTTGAAATCGCGTCCGCGGCCACCTCTACCGATGAAATTGGAAATCCGGTTTATCCGCCCGCTCGACGCAAGCTCAACGAGAACGGCATCTCTTGCCAGGGGAAAACCGCCCGCCAGATGACACGCGCCGACTACGACTATTACGATGCCATCATCGCAATGGACCACAGCAACTTACGCGGCATTCAGCGCATCATCGGCACCGACGACGCGCACAAGGTTTCTTTGCTGATGGACCACACTTCGTCGCCGCACGATGTGGCAGACCCCTGGTACACGGGGAATTTTGATGCGACTTGGAAGGATGTCACCGAAGGTTGCGCCGCTTTGCTTAATCTTTTTTCATAGTTCAGTACGAATTGTGAAAGGAATTGCGTAACTTTGCATTCCCAAAAAAAATGCAAATGGACGATATCATACACTTGCTTTCAGATGCGGTAGCCAATCAGATTGCTGCCGGTGAAGTTGTGCAGCGCCCAGCTTCTGCGGTTAAAGAATTGTTAGAAAATGCAATAGATGCTGGCGCTACCCACATACAATTGGTTTTGAAAGATGCCGGGCGCACACTCATCCAGGTGATTGACAATGGGAAAGGAATGAGTTTTCAGGATGCGCGCCTCTGCTTTGAACGCCACGCGACTTCCAAAATCACCAAGGCCGACGACTTGTTCACCATTCGCACAAAGGGATTCCGTGGCGAAGCCCTCGCTTCCATTGCCGCCATCGCTCAAGTCGAGTTGAAAACCAAACGCCCCACTGATGAAATGGGGACTCAGGTGATCATCGAAGGTTCTAACATCAAAGAACACAGCCCTATCGCCACCAATGACGGGACGAGCATTTCTGTGAAAAATCTGTTCTACAATGTTCCCGCTCGACGCAATTTCTTGAAATCGGATGCTACTGAATTCAGCAATATCGAAGAAGAATTCAATCGCGTTGCCATCATTCACCACGACATCGCTTTCGATTTGTACCATAATGGGAATTTGGTGATGCAACTCAAGTCGGGAAACCTCAAGCAGCGCGTCGTGGGAATTTTCGGCACGCATTTCAACGATAAGGTTTTCCCGATTGAGCACGAAACAAATTTCATCAAAGTGTTTGGCCTTTTAGGGAAACCTGAAAATGCAAAAAAAAGGAAAAGTGAGCAGTATCTTTTTCTGAATCAACGATTTGTAAAAAACAATTCGCTCAATTTCGCCATTGAATCTGCGTATAGCCAAGTGATTCCGGAAGGTCAGCACCCGCCCTATTTTCTCTGCATAGAAATTGATCCTGCCACCGTGGATGTCAACATCAGTCCCACCAAGATCGAAGTCAAATTGCAAGACGACCGTTTGGTATTTGGCTTTCTCAATGCGGCTGTCAAAAAATCGCTCGGCGAATTCGCCCTCGTTCCGCAATTGAATTTCGAGTACGATACGGAGATGGATTTGGACAACATTCCTGAAAGCAAGGAGGTGAGGATGCCTTCGCTAAACCTGAATCCGAATTACAATCCGTTCAACACTTCTGGTTCAACTTCGAGACCTGCTTACACACCTTACACAGGGCATCCGAAAGACAACTCCCAAGATTGGGATAGTTTCCTGCGCGAAATCAAACAAACCAATGTGGAAGTTTCTCCCGAACCCGCTCCTTCTGGAATGATTTTTCAAGATGACGCCGCTACTGAGGAGATTTCTGTGGAATCCTATTTGCTGGTCTATAAAAGATATTTAATCGTCAAACTGCACAATGTGCTGACCGTTATTGATGTGATAAGAGCCAATGAGAGAATTATTTACGAATCCTATTTGCAGGCCTTGCGAGAAAAACCGATTGTGGTGCAGCAGCTCTTATTTCCAGAAACCATTACGCTGACAGCGGCTCGGGCCGAAATGCTAACGGAAATTCGCGAAGATATTCACAACCTGGGATATGACATTGAGCCAATGACTCAGTTCCAGTTTGCCGTGAACGGAACCCCCTGCGATGAAGACGCATCCAATATTCAAGAATTAATGGAGAATCTCTTAGACAATTATACTGCCAATATGATGAATTCCCGCGAAAATCGTGATAAGAATCTGGCACTCAGTATGGCACGACAAAAACGCTCCATTATGAAACCTCTCTCTTCGTTAGACGAGGTCAACAATTTCCTGAGAATGCTGTTCTCTTGCATCCTTCCTACGATAACACCTTCCGGGAAAAAGATTTTTGAAAAAAGAGAGGCCGAATCTTTAGAAAAATTGCTTTCCTAAACCTAAAAGAATTAGGGCCACTCAAAAGGAGCAGCCCTAAACCAACTAAATTAATGAAAATGAATGACAAAGGGAAAACAAACCTTTGTTGAACATTATTGCTTAATAACTTTTTGCCATCCGACAATCTGGTTTTGTAAAAGGACCTGGAAAATGTACATTCCAGGAGCCCAATCACCAATAGGAATTCGTTCTGTCAGCTGTCCAAGAGTCCGCTCTAACATAAGCTGGCCCAATAAATTATATGCACGAATTTGATAGTCAGCATTTTCTACATCTCCATAGTTGAAAAGCATCTTGCAAGAATTGTTGTCATAGCCAAATGATTCTTCCAGCGGAGAAGGTAAAAGACTAATCTCAACATAATCGGAGGCAGGATTGGGCAAAACCGTCAACTCCAAACTTCGTGTTGTAGCAATCATCGGTTTTGAAGTCCCTTTATCACGAATTGCGATATAGGGAGAATACAGTCCCGCATTGTTAAGCGCTCGCGCTCTTACGGAATACGAATCAGCACCCAAATTGGTGAATTGATAGGTAAATGTTGGGGATTCAGAGAAAACGCGATACTCTTTGGTCCTATTGTTCATAGATGTGTTCTCAACAACGAACTCATAACCCTGTATATCGGATTGTTCGTCGGTTGCACTTTCGCAAGTGATCGTCAGATTCGTTTTCGCTGCGTTAACAGACAATGGACTAACCAATCTTTGCTTCACGATGCCCTGGAACCGTGGCTGTGAAAAATCCACCTTCACAAGTTTTTCTTTCAGTGTCGAGAAATTCCCCGCATTGTCCACAATTACCGACTTGATTTTGGTACGAGCCGCCTGCTGGTTCGCTTGAAAGCAAGCTTCACAACATTCACCATCACCTGTTATGATCTCCACTTCATTGCCCCGTGACCGATACACCCGAAGGTTGTCAACCACTACCCCCTCATTTTGCGTGACGAATCCGAAAACTTCTCCTTGGATTGCAAGCGGTGTCGCATCTGTGAACTCAAGAAGTAAATTCCCATTCCTGAAAACTTTGATTTCTCCATTGCTCGCATTATGAATGATTCTATAAAAAAGTGTATCGGTTGTGGAAGTAAATCCGTGCGCCGTTGTCAAATATTGTTTGTTACCTGATACCATTCGGCAAAGCAGAATCTCGCTGGTAGATGGTGAAATCTGCAACAAATAACCATTGCGGGCCATCCCCTGATTCACTTGATCACTGTGAAAGAATATACCGAATGTTCCGCCACTCATTCCAAGACTTCGCGCACCAGCATAAAAATCATACAAATACACGTTACTCGTGTCCGTATGAAGCGGTGAGCTCACAGTGGCATTTCCTTGCATATCTTGTTTCAATTGGTTTGACTCCACTCGCCAATTCCCAGAAAAGGAAGTCCAAAGAGAGGTGTTGAAGTTATCAAAATTGTCGCAGTAAAAACCTTGTTGCGGGTTAGCAGTCCAGCGGTGTCCATCGTTACCCATCACTTGGAAGAAACGGTAGGCGATGCCATTGTCATCAGCATCCTGGAATTGCACAAAAAAGTTCTCCGTCGCCCACAGTTCTTCATTCCAAACGATTTCTGTAGTGGGTTGCAAGTCAACGACGGGAAGATGAGCCGTCCATTGTGCAATCCAGCCAGCATCCGTGGTTGCGCAGTCGGAACGGAATTCCACTAAAAGTGCATTTCCTGAAGAAGTTATCGTCCCCGGTGAGGTAGTATTCCAACGCCCAATAAGTGGGGCATACACTGAATTTCCATCATAAATCCATAGGAAATCATAGCCGGCTTCCAATGCGAACTCTGAAAATGCGAGGGTAATGTTTTCAGCACCATCCACCTGAATGAGATAGAGTTCCCGCACGTCATTCCCATAGTTTCCACTCGCTCCACCCGCATCGGTCAAGATTCCCGTTACACTGGTGTATGTGGTCACAGGCGTATCGTGGTTAACAAGTTTGAAATAGTAATTCCAATTCCAATATTGGCCCGGATCGGTATGCGATTGCCCTGGAAAATGCTGGTGTCCTCTGATTTTGGTACACGCACTCTCCCCACCCAAGTCGTGGATACCGCTGTTGAGCACAGTTCCATCGTCCAAAGTGTCGCGATAAAACATTCGGAGCGGCGAAATTCCATTCCTATCACAGATATCACGAGTGAGTGCCGCCGACTTTTCGTACATAATTGGAGTGAAATAACTGTATATGTTACCGTAAGCTTCGTGTTCAATTCCAACAGTATATCCATTACAATTTCCCACGTGCCAGGCCTTGTCTGCTTCTCTTACCATCTGTGTAATCTGGCCATCGGAGGAGCGCACAACGTAATGCGCCGAAACCTGCGATGAGCAATTCTGGAACCAAGAAATAGCACTTGCATAAGTACCTTGCGTGTAATGAATGGTGATGGCCGATACCGTGCGTCCATTCCGCGACGAGTAGTTACACGTCGCCGCAGAATTCCAAATAGCATTCTCGTGGTCGGCTCCGCGCAACGTGCTAACCTCGCCGTCGGAATATACTTCGCCATCCACACCTAAACTCACGTTCTTGGCTTGCAACAACGGAAACATTTCCCCAAAACAACGCTCGTAATGGATGCTCGGCAAGTCAATTCCTATCGCGGAACAATAGTCTGCGTTGTCAAAGAATGAAAGAATGGCATACAAGTTGCTGTTGACAGCAAACTGCTGCTGCCGCTGTTGAGAGAGCGGGAGTTCACCCAATTCGAGCAAGATGGGAGCGTGATCTGCCAATTGGGCGCTGAATACATTCATTGATTTTTGCAATTGAGCATACGCCGCGGCATAAGCGATAATGCTGATTCTCGGGGACGCAATAATGTCGGCCGCTGAATATCCAGACAAATCCGACACTTTGCGCAGATTTTCCCGAAAATAGCCCTTCCCATCCAACGTGAGCCCCATCACGCCGTAAGTAGCTGGAATGTCATTAGAGTCAAGCTGCGACAAGTCGGGCTTCAAATGATGAAAACGAGTGTAATTATACGAGACCGCCTCCAACATTCCACGTGGGATGGAAGGATACAGCGAATACGCTTCATCAAAATAAGGTCGTAATACATTGTAATCCTGGACGATAGACCTATCAATCTCAGAAGCAAATGAATGGGAAAAGGAAAGCGAATCGGTTTGTGCAATCGCACCCGTGAACGCAATCACGGAAAGCAGTGTGAGAATAAGATTCTTCATAAGCCATCATTTTTTAGTTTTGTTAGTGAAATGAGAACGCTGCAAAGATATGATAAACAGGGAGGCGATTTCAAGAGGGGGAAACGACTTTTAACATTTTTTAAGGTCTGCTTTTTGCGAAATCACAACTATCTAAAAAACAAGATATTACTTTCAAAAATCAACAAACAACGACCAATGCGAAGTGCAAAACTTGCGCATCCGTATAACAAAACAAAGAAAATTTTGGAAGTTTTTTACTTCACGTACACGAAAAGCACATTCGGATCGGTCACAGAAACAAATTCTGAACCGAGGTCTTCGTATTGCTTAATATAGTCGGCCAACTCATTCTGCGTAAACTGCGTGGTTTCCACAGAGCCCTTGTCCTTATACAAATTATTGATAGACAAATCAATATGTCTATTTTTTTCTAAGAATTTCGGATTTAGAAAATAGAAACCCCTTCCTTTGAATGTCAATGATAATGTGTTGGAAGATAGCTGGTCAACCGATTTCCCCTTAGGAACATCGCAACTGGTTACCGTGTACTCGTAAGAAAGTGTGTATTCGCGCGACAATTTCATAAATATCCACAGCAACAAGCTAATTCCTAAGCAAATAAAAAAAGCCAAGGAGGGCATTTTCACGTGCCCACCTTGTGATCTATAAGTTGAATTGCGGCGCTTCAATGACATTATTTATTCTCTGACTTGAGGTTGTTTTCGTCAATAGCAACGGCTGCCTTTTCAATTTCCAGTTTGTTATTGTCTTCAACAGAAATAACAAAAGTTTTTTCTCTAACATCCACGATTTTTCCGTGAATGCCACCAATAGTAATGATCTGGTCACCCTTTTGCAAAGCTTGACGAGCTTCTTCAATCCGTCTTTGTCTTTTCTGCTGCGGACGAATCATAAACAACCAGAAAATGAGGATGATAGCCAAGAAGAAAATAAGCATACTCCAACCACCACTACTACTCTGCTGACCATTTGCAGCGGGCTGCATTAATAAAATAAGATTGTTCATAAAAAATAGTTTTAATATTAATAATTAATTGTTATTCAACAACTTTCACATCTGCCTTGATGGTCAATACCGTGCGTGTGGGATAGGTGTTAGCCGCCACACGAATGGTATTCTCAACAGGTCCCTGCTTGGTTTTGGAATCGAATTGTACTTTCAGTTCTCCCTTTTCACCAGGGCGGATGGGCGTGCGAGGCGGTTGCGAGGTTGTGCATCCACAAGACGCTGTGGCAGAACTGATTAACAAGTCCGACTTGCCCGTATTGGTAAACGTGAAAGTATGGCTCAGGCGCTCTCCCTGCATCACGGTTCCGAAATCGTAAGTAGTCTCGTCGAACTGGATTTTCGGCCCATTCGGATCTGCCTTAGAAACACGCCCTCCCTCAGCCGTGACGGGATTGTGGACAATGATTTTCGTTTTTTTCGTGCAGTCCGTAGTAAGAAAGCACAAAACAACTAACGAAAGAATAATATATAACTTCTTCATTTTTAGTAAATTATTTACACGACCGATCTAACAAGCCACGACCTGATTTGTTCAGTGCACCATCTTCACGCAAGTCAGCCGCGATTCTGTCAATCATTCCATTGATAAAGGTCGCACTCTTGTCGGAGCCATAAACCTTGGCGATTTCAATGTATTCGTTAATAGTGACTTTCGTAGGAATATTAGGGAACTCCAGCAACTCGCAAACCGCCATTTTCATTAAAATCATATCGGTTTCAATAATACGTTCGGATTCCCAGTTATGGAGTTTTTCTTCAATAAGTTGATGATATTTGCCGTCGTTCAGAATGGTTTTGCGATATAAGTTCTGGTAAAATTCCTTGTCTTCCACAGGGTCCTTGAACAGCTTAATGCCTTCAACATTCGCAGCAGACTCTCTCCAGAATGTAATAGTCTGATACACTTGCAGTAATGCATCGTTATAATCATCAAACCAGTGTACGAACTTTTCCTCAAAACACCAGTGGAGAAGTTCGCTTTCAGCAAATACCTTTTCAATAATCAGAAGAACGAGGTCTTTATCGGAGCGGTAATCACGTTCAGGCGTATTCATATATTCCTGATATTCAGGAAGTTCAGAAATTTTCTGAAAAAGTTGAGAAATCAGTTCAGGATACATACTCCAATCCACTTTCAAGGATTCCCATTTGGTACGGAAATAACTGCTTTCCTCCATCTGCTTGATAACCAGATTGTCAGCAAATTTCGTGTTGGGATGCAAATCCTCGTAAGTGGGGTAGTTTTTGGCCTTGCATTCTTCAAATTTGTCCTCCAAATAGCGTTTTATCTCTGGGAAGACAGAAAAAAAGTGGTAACTCAGTACCTCACAATTTTGAATGGAGGCATTCAAATTCTTTTCCCCCGTAACAAGGTCTTCTTTTGCGTTGGCTTGCTTGGCATAAATAGCCTGCATCACCTTGATTCTCAAGTATCTTCTGCTTATCATCTTTTCATAAAAATTGCGGTGCAAAGTTACATCAAATTATTGAATTACGAATCAATTTTAATTTTTGTAACCTTCCGCCAAATTTCTTTTATTTTCGTATCTTTGCAGTTTCAAAAATTCTAAATTTATCAACACGAATATTAAAGCAAAATTAGAACTATGGCAAAATTGGCAGTAGTGGCGTTCGGAGGCAATGCACTCCTTCGCAGTGGACAGAAAGGAACTTATCAGGAACAAATTCAAAACGTTACACAAACTTGCGAGTCGTTGCTCGGCTTGCTCAAACAAGACTATAATATCGTTATCGGACACGGCAACGGACCACAAGTCGGCAATGTGATGCTGCAACACGAAGCAGGTAACAAGACTTTCGGTCTGCAGTCGATGCCGATGGATTTCTGTGTTTCCGAGACCCAGGGCTCGATTGGCTATTTGATTGAACAGGGTTTCCGTAACATTTTTGTAAAGGAAAATCTGAAAAAGAATGTTGTGACCATCGTCACCCAAGTGGAAGTCAATGGCGAGGACCCGATGTTCAAGAATCCCACGAAGCCCGTTGGCCCGTACTACACGAAGGAAGAAGCCGACCAATACGCAGCTGCTACCGGCGCCATTTTCCGCGAAGACCCGAAAGGCAACGGCTGGCGCAAAGTGGTCGCTTCCCCAAAACCTTTGAAAGTTGCTAACATTGAAATCGTTAAACAGCTGGCTGATGCCGGAAACATCGTCATCACGGTTGGCGGCGGCGGCATCCCCGTTATCGTAAAAGAGGGTTACACCTATGGCGTTGAAGCCGTCATCGACAAGGACCTCGCTTCCGCATTGACCGCCGTGGAAATCGGAGCCGACGAATTCTACATCCTCACCGATGTCCCGAAAGTTTACCTTAATTTCAAGAAGCCCAACGAAAAAGCGCTCGACACAATCACAATCGCTGAAGCCAAACAATATCTCGAAGAAGGTCATTTTACCGAGGGCTCAATGGCTCCGAAAGTCCGTGCTGCCATCTATTTCGTTGAAAACGGCGGTCACGAATGTATCATCACCGAAGCGGGGCAACTGGGAAATCCGGCTTGCGGCACTCGCATCGTCCGTTAGTAATTCTTAAACATACAATATTATTATATGGAAGAAAAAGATTATCGCGTAGGCACCCGTATTGACCACGAAAAATATGGCGAAGGAATTATCAGTCAGAATGATACGATGACATTCAAAGCTATCTTCGTCAATGGTGGAGAAATGGAGTTCGCCAAAACAAGTGCTGCCTTCACGGTCATCCGGGCTTGCGACGAACCCTACAACGACGGGCAGCCACGCATCAGCGTGAAAGACTTTGAACGGATGCTCACCTTTATCCTCAATCGCTACAACGCAATTGAGCACAAGGCCGAACTCGGCAAGAAATGGGAAGGAGGCACGCTCATTCTGCAACCCGCAAACCCAGACCTGAAGCCGAAAGAAATTCCTATCGAGACTTTTTTCCACAAAATCGTTATGATGCGCGACCGTTTGCGCGTGCTGGAGCAAAACATCAACAGCCATCCCGGCCTCTCGGATGAGGAAAAGGTCAATCTCCAACAATACATAACCCGTATTTACGGATCAATGACCTCGTTCAACATCCTGTTTGATGACAAAAACGATTATTTTGTTGGAAGCAAATTATAAATACAAATAATTAGTAATCAGATAATTATCAATAGAAATCCAATATGATACAAAGAATCCAATCCATATTACTCTTTGTCGCAGCCGCCCTCTCCGTTTCCGTATGTTTCATCACTATTGGCGATTTTTCTTTGAATGAAATGGGCTTTGAATACACGGCTTTCAAACTCACCAATGTCACGACCGGACAATCGCTGAGCACATTTTACGTTGGAGGGCTTTGGCTGATTTCGGCCATCATTTCAATGGTGACTATTTTTCTGTACAAAAACCGGATGCGCCAAGTCAAGTTCAACGGAATCAATATGTTGGTGATGCTGGCGGCTTTGGTGGCTATGCTTTACATCTATCCCAATTTTATATTTCCGAAATATTTGGAAGGGTTCAACGCTGATTTTGTGCATTTCAGTCCGTGGGTTTGCCTGTCGCTGGTGCCCGCCGTATGTCTGTTTTTTGCCAATAAGGCCATCAAGCGTGATGAGAAAAAAGTGCGCGCCGCCGACCGTTTAAGATAATAATATTGTAAAAGATGCCAGAATTTCTCAGTTTCGGAATTGCGGATGCAATTGACATTTTCCTGTTCTCCCTGATTTTGTATCAGCTGTACAAATTGTTGCGGGGCACGGCGGCCATCCGTATTTTCTGGACCATTGTGATCCTCTTCTTGTTGTGGAAATTGCTGAGTGCGGCGCACCTCACATTGGTAAGCGCCGTGTTAGGCGAGGTTATCAGTGTGGGTGTGATTGCATTAATCGTGGTTTTCCAGCCGGAAATCCGGAAATTCTTGTTGCTTTTAGGCAATACCCGCATCGTGAAACTGTTCAGCGGCCGCCTGCACCGCCATCAGCGCAACGAGGTTTTCAAGCCCGTGCTCAACTCGGTGGTACGCGCCTGCCGCCGTATGTCAGACTCCAAGACGGGTGCGCTAATCGTTTTTGAGAAAGAGACTCCTCTCGACGAGTTCATCGCCACGGGTGAACGACTCGACGCTATCGTATCCAGAGAACTGATTGAGAATATCTTCTTCAAAAACAGCCCTTTACACGACGGGGCCTTGATTATCAAGAACCGCCGCATTATGGCCGCAAGATGCATTCTGCCCGTATCGAACCGCGAAGACATTTCGCCCGATCTCGGATTGCGGCACCGCTCAGCCATCGGGGTCACCACGCTCACTGATGCCGTCGTAGTGGTCGTTTCGGAACAAACGGGCAGCATTTCCCTGTGCCGCGATGGAGATATCACGCACGGCATCTCGCCCCTCGTGCTGGAAAAAACTCTGAACGACATCTTCGTGAATGATGTTGACGAGGTTGACAATCAAGAAAGTCAAAGCAAATAAGCCAAGATGCGATTTCAGCCCGGCAGAACTACATTTGATAATACTATAACATTATGAATAACAATCTTGATCCTTCTCAGAAACGGCTTTCCGCTGCGGAAAAGGAATTCGAAAAGGCGATCCGCCCTGCCGATTTCCACAATTTCTACGGTCAGGAAAAGGTGATTGAGAACATCATCGTCTTCGTGCAGGCCGCACGCGCCCGCAAGGAAGCGCTCGACCACGTGCTGCTGCACGGTCCTCCCGGATTGGGGAAAACCACGCTGTCGCACATCATCGCCAACGAAATGGGCGTGAACGTGCGCGTCACTTCCGGACCCGTCATCGACAAGCCCGGTGAATTGGCCGGACTGCTCACCAATCTGGAACCCAACGATGTGCTTTTCATCGACGAGATTCACCGTCTCTCGCCTGTTGTGGAAGAGTATTTGTATTCCGCGATGGAGGATTACAAGATTGACATAATGATTGAGTCGGGGCCCAGTGCCCGCAGCGTGCAAATCGCACTCAACCCGTTCACCCTGGTAGGCGCTACCACTCGTTCTGGGTTGCTCACCGCTCCGCTCCGCTCCCGTTTCGGAATCAATTTGAGACTCCAATATTATGATGCTCCAACGCTGGCGAAGATTTTGAAGAGAGCCGCATCTATCTTAAAAATAGAACTTTACGATGACGCTGCATTGGAAATCGCAAGCCGCAGCCGAGGCACTCCGCGTATCGCGAACCTGCTTTTGCGCCGCGTGCGCGACTTCGCTCAAATCAAAGGAAACGGCGCCATTGATTTCGAAATCACGCAAATCGCCCTCGCCGCTCTGAATGTGGACAAACACGGACTCGACGAAATGGACAACCGCATTTTGTCAGCCATCATTGACAAATTCAAGGGCGGCCCGGTGGGACTTACCACCATTGCCACTTCCGTGGGCGAAGATGCAGGCACCATTGAAGAGGTTTACGAGCCCTTCCTCATTCAGCAGGGCTACTTGATGCGCACTCCCCGCGGACGCGAAGTCACCGACCTCGCATACAAGCACCTCGGGAAATATCGCCTCGTGAGCCAGCAGCCCGACTTGTTTGACAATTAATATGATGATATAATCCGAATCGTAATGATCAAGAATTTTTTAGAAATTATTGGTGAGTACTTTCTTTTTTTGAAGAAAGTGTTCTCAAAACCCGCCAAGACTTCCGAATTCTTTAGGAAACTAATTGACGAGATGAACTCAATGGGAGTGGGATCGCTGCTGATTGTGTGCATCGTGGCAGTTTGTATGGGAAGCGTTATCACGACGCAAACCGCGCTCCAGATTGAGAGTCCGTGGATTCCCAAGTGGACACTCGGTTTCACGGTCAGAACTTCCGTTGTGATGGAATTGTGTCCCACCATTATCACTTTGCTATTGGTAGGCAACCTCGGTTCGCGCATTACATCTGAAATCGGCAGTATGCGCGTGACAGAACAAATTGATGCACTGGAAGTTATGGG
The DNA here is from genome assembly GCA_045627805.1 of Bacteroidales bacterium. Taxonomy (GTDB): domain Bacteria; phylum Bacteroidota; class Bacteroidia; order Bacteroidales; family WCHB1-69; genus UBA1756. The sequence goes on along the minus strand of JAZQOJ010000152.1, from coordinate 31,998 downwards.
TATCAATTCGGCATCTTATCTCGTGCTTCCCAAATTGGTCGCCGCCCTGATTGTCATACCCATTCTGATTATCATTGCCATCTTTTTCGCCCTCGTGGGCGGCTATATCACCGTCATCGTCACGCACGTTTCCTCGCCCTACGAGTTCATCGATGGGCTTACCTCCTTTTTCCGAATGTACGATTTGGTTTACGTTTTGACAAAAACAACGATTTTTGCATTCGTATTATCCTCAGTATCATCATTTTTCGGTTACAGAATTGATGGCGGTGCATTGGAATTGGGCAAGGCCAATGTGAACGGGATTGTAGTGTCATCGTTCATCATCCTTGTATTGAATCTTGTGATTACTTCGGTGATGTTGTAATAGATTTGACCCTATTCGAGAAAAGAGAAATTGGAGAAACGAGCATCTTAGATTATGATTGAAATCAAAAACGTATCAAAATATTTCGGCGAGCGGCAAGTGCTGAAGGGCATTAACACGCAGTTTGAACAAGGGAAAGTGAACCTGATCATCGGCCGTTCCGGTTCGGGAAAGACCGTGATGATGAAATGTCTGATTGGCTTGCTCACGCCGGAAGAGGGCGAGATTTTGTACAACGATCGCAACTTCAACTTGTTCACTACCAAGGAGAAGCAGGCAATACGAACGGAAATGGGAATGGTGTTTCAAGGAGCGGCCTTGTTTGATTCTATGACCATTCAAGACAACGTGATGTTTCCGCTCACGATGCTGACCTCGCAAAGTTACGAGGAGAAATTGGAACGCGTGAACTTCTGCTTGCAGCGCGTTGACCTGGTCAATTCCAATTATCTGTACCCAGCGGAGTTGAGTGGCGGTATGAAAAAGCGCGCGGCCATCGCCCGTGCCATCGCGTGCAACCCGAAATACCTGTTCTGCGATGAACCCAACTCGGGCCTTGACCCGAAAACCTCTTTGCTCATCGACGAATTGCTCATTGACATCACGCACGAGTTCGGCATCACCACTGTAGTGAACACTCACGATATCAACTCCGTGATTACCATCGGCGAAACGATTTCCTACATTTACCAGGGCGACTTGGAGTGGCGTGGCAGCAAAGACAACGTACTGACTTCCAACAATGAGAAGTTAAACGACTTTATTTTCGCCCAGCCGCTCACACAGCGCATCCGCGACCTGAGTTAGTATGAACACGCTCGACATTTTGATTCTAATTCCGGCTTTGTGGGCTTGCGTGCGCGGTTTTCAAAACGGGTTGATTAGAGAACTTTTTTCGTTGCTCGCATTCATTGTCGCGATATGGAGCGTGCGGTTCACTCCGCTGCTGGCGCAAAAAATTGAAGCCCCCGTTTCAACCCTCATTGCCTTCGTCGTCATCTTTTTGGCCGCAATTGTGATTACCTTCCTCGTCAGCCGTTTTGTGAGCCACGTCGTCAAAATCGTAGTTCCCGACTTCATTGACCGGCTTCTGGGCATCTGCTTCGGCTTCCTGAAAGTCATTATGATTTGCGGTGTGCTGCTGTACCTAATACAAGCCGCCGACCCGAAGGGCTACATTCTGAAATCGGAAACAATGCAGGATTCCGTTATGTATGAATACGTGGAAAAAACTTCCCATTTTCTTGTTGATTGCTTTCATTTAAACCAGTGAAAAATATTTTGGTCAAAATGAACGTTGTTTAAAAAAATGTAGTATTTTTGCAACTTCAATAATTAACAATCACGAACCAAAATTAATAGGAGGGACGCTATCGATAAAATTCTATCTTTTAATTTATTGACAAAAGAAAGGAGAGCATTATGAAAAAGATAGCGTTAACAGATAATGAGCTTATTGCTCGCTATGTGTCTGGTGATGAAGCAGCTTTAAAGACTTTGATTCAGCGGCACGAGAAAAAGGTTTTCTCTTATATTCTTTTGTCTGTCAAAAATCGCGAACTGGCGGAAGACATTTTTCAGGATACCTTTATCAAGGTAATCAATACTTTGCGCAGCGGAAATTATAAAGAGGAAGGCAAATTCGTGCAATGGGTTATGCGTATCGCCAACAATCTGAAAATCGACTACTTCCGCAAAATGCAACGGATGCCCGTGGTGGAAACCAATGGCGAATTTGACATATTCGACCTCATCAACGGAACCGACCCATCAATTGAGCAGAAGATGATAACGGAGCAAGTTTACGCAGAAATCACCGAACTGGTGAAACTTCTCCCCGATGAACAACGCGAAGTGCTGGAAATGCGCATTTACCAAGATATCAGTTTCAAGGACATCGCAGAACAGACCAACGTAAGCATCAACACCGCGCTGGGACGTATGCGCTATGCCCTGATTAATTTGAGAAAAATTATCAAAGAAAAGAATGTGGCAATGTGCTAATTACTTGCAAATCATATCATTTCATCAATTCTTATAAAAAATCTTTATGAAAAAATTGTTTTTTCTGATTGGCATTGCGTGTGCTCTGCTCACTTTTTCGAGCTGCTCTTCTTACAACAAAATGACCACTTTGGATGAGGCGACGGAAAGCGCCTGGGCTGAAGTTGAGAACCAGTACCAACGCCGCGCCGACTTGGTTCCCAATCTCGTTAATACCGTGAAAGGATACGCTGCCCACGAAAAAGCAACTTTTGAAGCCGTGGTGAAGGCGCGCGCCGAAGCCACGTCACTGAACCTTTCCGTGGAAGACCTTTCTGAAGAGAATCTGGCGAAGTTTCAGCAAGCACAAGATGCGCTGGGCTCTTCGCTGAGCCGCCTGATCGCCACCGCAGAAGCATACCCTGACCTGAAAGCCAGCGAGCAATTCCGCGATCTGCAAGCGCAATTGGAGGGAACGGAAAACCGCATCGCCGTAGCACGACGCAATTTCAACGAATCTGCGCAAAACTATAATTCCTATATCCGAAAATTTCCTAAAAACATCATCGCTTCCATCTTCAATTTCGACAAAAAAGCTTATTTCAAAGCCAAAGAAGGCAGCGACCAAGCGCCGGAAGTCAGTTTCGAATAACCATTCCGACTGATTTTTATGAAAAAAATCATCTTCTTCCTACTGACTTTCTGTCAGTTAGCTTGTTTTGCCCAGATTCCCAAACCTACGGGACATTTGGTGAACGATTATGCGGACGTGCTCTCATCGAAAGAGGAGTCGGCATTGGAAAACCAGCTGCGTGCTTATTACGACACCACGCACAATACTGTTCTGCTCATCCTTACACCCGATTTAAACGGCTATGAAATAGCGGATTACGCGCAGCGCATCGGTGATGCGTGGAAAGTGGGTATGAAAGGCCAAAACAATGGCATTGTCATCGTTATCAAACCGAAGAACAACACATCGGGCGAGGCGTTCATCGCAACAGGATACGGGCTGGAGGGCGTTTTGCCCGACATTACCTGCCACCACATCGTGGAGGATTATATGATTCCACATTTTGAAAACGACGACTACTACGAAGGAATTTGCGCCGGAATAGAAGTCGTTTGCCCGCTGGCTGCCAAGGAATTCAGTTACGAGGATTTGAAAAAACGGGAACGGGAGCAAGAAAAGGAGGAGATGTTGGATGCTGCCAGAGGATTTGGCGGAGTGCTGCTGGCGCTACTGTCTTTTTTGGGAATTAACAGCTTTTTCAAAAAGCACCCGACCAAACGTATGCGGCGGAAGGCGGCACTGAAAAATGCCAAAAACGCCTGTTCAGCAGCGGCTTTCCATAAGGCCTGTTGTGCGGCGAAGGCGGCAGGCGCGAGCGAAGGGGAATTGGCTGCGGCACAAATTGCTTGTTGGACGCAAGCTCTGAATAACATTGAGTATGCGAAAAGTGTCTCTCAACTGGAAGTCGCAATGGATACCGCCCGTGAGTTGGGCTTGTCGGAAGAGGAGATCAACAATGCAAAAACGAATGCTTCCAAACACGCATTGAACAATATTTCCACTGCGGGCAGTGAGACAGCGATCACCGATGCGGCGGAACTGGCGATCTTGCTGGGATTGAGCGTACTGGCGATTGAGAGAGCTCGAAAAGCCGCAATGGCCGCATTGCGCGACTCCACAACCTCCGCCTTTCCGCGCAATGGCGGACTGGGAGGTTTCGGTGGCGGCCGCTCGTCGATGGGCGGCGGCAGTTTTGGTGGCTTCGGTGGAGGCCGCTTCGGTGGAGGCGGCGGTGGCGGCAAATGGTAGCGCTACTTCGTTTTCACAAATTTTTCCATCGTGCTGCCTTCGTTCGTGCGAATGCGCAAGAAGTAAATACCTTCTGAAAGGTCGTCAATGCCGAATTGATGTTCAAACAGTCCGCCCTGGTGCGGTTGCTCAATCTTGCGAAGCAATTTGCCGTTCATATCCACAATCTCGCAGACAATAACGCCCGTCTCTTCGGTTACAAAATTGAGATTGAGCACGTCTTTTACCGGATTCGGATAAACTTTCAGGTCGAGGATGTTGGCATAATCATTCACGGCTGTAACGGGCTGCACCGTCATAGAGAAACCGTTACCAACATTCCAGTTATCGGCGATAAAGCGAACTTTCAGTTTTCTGTTTTCACAAGTGATAACATCGTTCTGCGGATAATTGCGATTGTCGAAGCGATAAAGGAGGGTGGCGGGAGTGGTTGAGGAGTTGTAAATTTCAATGAAATCGCCCTCGCCCAATTCGAGTTGCGGGAAGCTGAAATAGCATTTGCTCATATTCGGAGTCGTGATATTCCAAGTGCAATTGCTATTATTGCGGTATGGGTTGTTGCCGCTGCCGTCGGTGATGGTAACGGTTTCGGTTCCGGTGATGCTGGCAGCGTCGTCGCAGTATTGAGCAGCGGTAACGGCCTGATAGCTGATTTGAAATCCGTGCAGTTGGTTTTCGGCGTTGGAAGTGAAGGTAACGAGCACACTGTCGGCATTCACAGTGATGGAGCTGGTAGGCAAGCTGGTACCGCTGAAAGTGCCTGCCACACCCGCATCGGGAGTGGGGCCATTGTAAATGGTAACGATGTCCACATCTTGTTCCGTTTCCAGCCGGTCGAATTTCAAGGTATAACGCGATGCTTCGGGAGCAGCGAGCATCCACTGGCAGTCGGCGTTGGCGCTGTAGAGGGAGGTGGGCATTCCCGTGGTGATTTTGCCTATAGCGGCATCATTGCGTTGGAAACCGGCACACGGAGCCGGAGCATCTTGCTCGCGCGGGTAAGTGAAGCGGCCAAATTCGGCACCGTAGATGTAGCCCAGCATATCGGAATTGTCGGTATCGGAAATGGTGAAATAGCCGTTGCTGCTGCCGCTCCATCCCCAGTTCACGTGGAACTTTCCGTCCTCGTCGTAACCATCCACCACAAAGGCGTGTCCTCCCTGACCATCATTGGCGGCATAGTAGAGCGGGCGCAACTGGTTGAGCTCGCTTTTGAGTGCGTTGTGCCAACCATCATTGTCGTCGTAAAAAAGGCGAGTCATCAGTTGGGCGTTAGGAGCGTACTTGAAATGACGTTTCATCGCATCGATGGCTGACACGCTGTTGGCGCCAGAGCCAGAAGGCGTGTAGCCCATCTGTACCGCGACACCGCAATGATGAAGCAGTTTTGCCAACTCGTTGCAGTAAGTATTGGGGCTGTTGGGCATCGAAGCATAATTGTAATCATATTCGTAAAAACGAATGGTGTAACGGCCATAGGGCTCCGGAATGTACGAAGAACCCTGCTCGCCGGATGAGGGATGCCCGTAGTAATTCATCACCTGGCCCATTGCGGTGGCCACGCAGCCCGTTACCACGCGGCTGTCGCCATAATAGCTGCTGGCATCCCACGGACAATAGGTGTTGAAATAGAGTCCCTGATCCCATAAAGTGGTCAAGAGGGGACCCACAACGGGAATTCCGCGCAGAGGTTCCGCCGTGAAATCGGGCGCAGCATAATGTTCCCAGTCGGAAGTCACGTCCGCGGAAAAATCCTGATTGTTTTTCTCACAATAGGCAATCCAGCGGGCGTATTTGTCCATTGCAAAGTCGAAAGCGACATTGGGCTGGTAGTCGCTTTCAAAAGAGTAGCAAAGTACCGGCGTGAAATGATCGGAGGCAGAGATCGCGATAAAGCCAGTTTCATTAAAAGTGAAAACGTGGTAAACCGCAGTGTTATCAACGTAAAAAGTTTTGTAAAAGGAAAAGTCCGTATTGCTGGTCTTGTTATTCATCTGCTTTTGCAACAAGAAGTTATGGACAACTCTTGCAGCAGATTCTTTGGAAATAGGGGCAGCAAAAATACTGTTGGCAATGAAAGCCAAACCGATAAGAAGTGTGAAAAGTTTTTTCATATTAATAAAATAAATAATTCGTACTTACCAAAAAACGGCGGCAAAGTTACGATTAAAAGTTCAATCGGAGTAAGATTCTTCGCAATTTTTATTTAGAAAACTCCAGGCAGCTTCCGATAAGGGGAATAGTGGAAAGGTTGCGCCTACAGTTTCATCAAGCAAAATATCAAGATGGGAAAGTGATGATTCTACGAAAAAATCAGTGTGGAGCCGCCCGGATTTACCGACAACGTGGCGGGCGTTCCCAAACGCAGAGCGACATTGTTGTCGGTGTGTCCTGCTGGGAAATGGAAGCATACGGGATAAGCGTAGTCGGCGCACGCGTCGGCCACAATCTGCTCCGCATCGCGACCAAACGGCACCGTGTTGTCGTGCATATCCGACAGGCCACCCACGATCAGTCCGGCCAGTTTGCTCAGTTTGCCAGCGCGTTTCAGCGCCATCATCATACGGTCGATATGATACAGGTATTCGTCCAAATCCTCAATGAAAAGGATCTTACCATCGGTTTGGATGTCGGAATGGGAAGCGAGGAGCGAGTAAAGCATCGACAGGTTTCCGCCCACCACTTCGGCCGTGGCCGTTCCCAACCGGTTATGCACCGAAGCCGGCACGGTGTAGGCCAGCATTCCGCCCGTAAGCGCTTGTATCAGCGAACGGTTGTTCAGGTTGTCGAACTCCTCCTGTTTCACATTGATGGGCATAGTAGCGTGCAACGTGGGCACGCCTAACTGATGCAGATGAGAATGGAAAACAGTGACATCGCTGTACCCGCAAATCCATTTCGGATGCTGGCAGAAACGGCTAAAGTCGAGTGAATCAATGATACGAACAGATCCATAACCGCCTCTTGCACACCATATTGCCTTGATTTCGTCGTCGTCTAACATAGATTGGAAATCTGCGGCGCGTTGTGAGTCAGTGCCCGCAAACTGATTGTCTTTGTCGAAAATATGTTGACCCAAAGCCACCCGGAATCCGTTTTGTTCCAGAAAGTTGATGGCGGGTTTCAATTCGTTGGCTGAGATTTTGCGCGCAGGTGCTACAATGCCGATGCAGTCGCCGTGGTGTAGATATTGCATATTCTTATTCGGTTAAGCGGTTAATTTCGGTTAAGCGATTGCTATTCAACGTTTAACCGTTTTCACATTTAACCGAGTTTTGATTTATAGGCGGCATAGTCGGGTTGAGAAAGCAGCTCGAAGTCGCCGTTTTTGCGCACCACTCCGATGGAGGGATGTTGGATGCCGTTGAAGAAAGTGGTTTTCACCATTGTGTAATGGATCATATCGTCGAACACGATTTTGTCGCCGATTTCCAGCGGTTCGGGGAAGGCGTAGTCGCCCATTCCCATAAAATCGCCGGCGAGGCAGGAGCATCCGCCCAGACGGTAAACAAACGGGCTGTTCTCGGTGGGGTCGGTTGCGCCCAAAACGGTCGGCTTGTAGGGCATTTCAAGGCAGTCGGGCATATGGCAGGCGAAAGACACATTGAGCATTGCAATCTTAATGCCTTTGTTTTCAACGATATCTTCCACAGTAGAGGTCAGTACGCCCGTTTGCCAGCCCACCGCCTCGCCGGGTTCCAGAATCACCTCTTCAAGGTTGGGATAGCGTTTCCGGAAATCTTGCAGGATTTGAATCAGGTGCGGGATGTCGTAGTTCTTCTCGGTGATGAGGTGTCCCCCACCCAGATTCACCCAGCGGCATTCGCGAATCAGCGTGCCGAATCTTTCTTCAAAGGCGTGCAAGCAGTTCTCCAAAGCGTGACTATTGTTTTCACATAATGCGTGAAAATGCAGTCCCTCAATACCTTGTGGAAGATGTTCGGGCATATGGGCGGCCAAGATTCCCAATCGGGAGCCGGGACGTGCCGGATTATACAACTCCGTTTTCACTTCCGAGTACTCGGGATTCACGCGCAAACCACAACTTATTTTTTTGGGAAATTCTTGTATCGACTGGCGGTACTTGTCCCATTGCGACAGAGAGTTGAACGTGATATGGCTGCTGTAAAGCATAATGTCGCGCCATTCGTTGTCGAAATATACGGGGGCGTAAGTGTGCGCATCGCAACCCATTTCCTCCGAAATCAGGCGCGCTTCGTTGAGCGAACTGGCCGTGGCGCCGCTCAAGTATTGCCGAACCAGCGGAAAGGCATTCCAGAAAGCGAAGCCCTTAAGCGCGCAAATGATGGACACGTTGGCACTTTGCTGTACTAAATCAAGAAGTTGCAAATTGGCTTCCAGCGCCTCTTCGTACATAATGTAGCACGGCGACGGATAAGCATCGTAATCGACCATAAATCTCGTTTATTCTATGTTAATGATTTGATTGTCAATGCCTAAAAAGACATTTTGCGGCAATTTCCTTTCCGTTTCGGCGTAAAGTCCCATATCGTGGCTGATGTGCGTGAGAAAGGCCTGCCGCGGTTTCAGTTGCTCAATGATGGACAGGGCTTGCGCAAGGTTGAAATGAGAATAGTGTTCTTCCATACGCAACGCATTAATCACCAATGTATCAAGATTTTGCAGTTTTTTCATTTCCGATGGAGCAATGAAGCTGGCATCGGTAATGTAGGCGAAGTTGCGGATGCGATAGCCGAAAATGGGGAGCGACATATGGCGCACGCGGATGGGAATGATTTCCACATTTTGCACCATAAACGGCTCCGACTTAATGGGATTGAGCTCCAGAGTGGGCACCCCAGGATACTTGACAGTGCGGAAGGCGTAGTCGTAGTCGCGGTGCAGCACGCGAATCACGCGGGGCATTGCGTAAATGTTGAGGGTTTCCTTCATCAGGAAATTGATGGGCCGCACGTCGTCGAGTCCGGCGGTGTGATCTTTGTGCTCGTGGGTGAACAGCACGGCATTGAGGCGAGTGGTGTGGCTGCGGAGCAACTGCTGCCGCAAGTCGGGACCGGCATCAATGAGAATGTTGAGCCCATCCACGCTCACTAACGCGGAGGTGCGCAGCCGTTGGTCGCGCACGTCGGTGCTGGTACACACGGGACAAGTGCATCCAATGATGGGAATTCCTTGCGAAGTTCCTGTGCCTAAGAGGGTTATTTGCATTGCAACAAAATATCTTTCAACATTCGCATACCTTCGGTAGCGGGTTTCTGAATGAAGGTGACGCGCGCAGAATGTGTGTCAACCTCTTTGGGATCAATAAGGTAGATGGGGCAATTGGCGGGCGCATAATAGATGAGCGACGCAGCGGGATACACGTTGAGCGAGGTGCCAATCACCACCAGGATGTCGGCCTGCTCCACCACCTCGGCGGCTTTCGCAAGCAGCGGAACGTCTTCCCCAAACCATACGATGAACGGGCGCAGCAACTGGCCGTCTTCTGCCTTCTCTCCGAATATTTGGTCCTGGTAACCAATGTCTTGCACATAACGCTTGCCTCTCTCACTGCACACTTTCGTGATTTCTCCGTGCAAGTGGATGACGTGGTTGGCGCCGCCCCTTTCGTGCAGGTTGTCAATGTTCTGGGTGATAACGGTAACATCGAAATCCTTCTGCAACTCGCCAATCATTTGGTGCGCCGCATTGGGCTGTGCGTCGCGGACTTCCCGACGGCGGGCATTGTAAAAGTCCACCATCACTCGGGCGTTCCACGACCAGGCATCAATCGTGGCGACCTCTTCCACCTTGTAATTTTCCCAAAGTCCGTCGCTGTCGCGGAAGGTCTTGATTCCGCTTTCCGCACTCACGCCAGCACCCGTAAGGAATACTAACTTCTTCATTATCAATTTGTAATTAATTCATTTTCAACACTAATCCACCATTGCAAGTCAATGAATTCTTCGGTTTGCGAAAAACGAATTAGTGAACCTTGTTCATTACAAACTTGGTGGTGTAGGTGTTTTTGTTGGCATCTACGCGCAAAGCGGTCCACACCATTTGTGTGGAGTTGCAGGATTCGATGTCCCACATTTCGCGGAATTCGTTGCCATCGGCATCTTTCCAGCGGAAAGCCAGAAAGTCGCAGTCAACGAAATATTCGTTGAGCGTGTTGGTGCCTTCCACCCAGTTGTCACCCTCTTTCATATAATAGGTGTAGGTGTGGTCGTTGCGGAATTCCCAACGGTGATCGATGTAGCCGTGCGATACTTCGCCCTCGAAAGAAACGCCTTCCCACGTACCAATGATAGCATTGGTAAAATCGTTGCTAACCTTTTCATACACAGCATTATTGGAATGACCTGCAACTTCGCCATTGGCATCGTAGGTCATACTTTGGCGCACAGAGAATACATCGTTCGTCAGGGAACTCAGGTCCCATTCCGACTTGTAATGCACATCCTGGTTTTCCAGAATCACTTTTGTGCCTTTTACAGAGTAACTCATTGGCGTGCGGCCCGACCAATAGCCGTTCTGCTGCACTGCCGAGATGACTGCGTGGTCAATTCCATCGAAAGAACATACGACTTTGTCATTGGTGGGCACCAATTTGCCGTCTTCTTGCACCTTTTTCCACGAACCAGCGATATCTTCCTGGATTCTTTTGCGGGTGAGTTTGTCTCCTTCACAAGACATAAAAAATACTGCTACACAAGCACATAAACATAAAGTCAAGATTTTTTTCATCTTATTTTTATTTTTTAATTCTTAATAGAAAATTTTCGGCAAAGATACAATAATATTGCGAGAAAATGAACCCGATTTCTGTCTATATTCAACACACCCACCATTCCCAATATCGGGAGCTGCCCGAAGTTTTCTGAATAAAAAACGGAATTATCCCCTTTCATCTTGTAAATGCCGCAATGATGGGAGCGAGATGTTCGCATAATGGGAATTATCCGCACTGCGGAATTACCTCTCAACACATCGCAAATCCCGAATTGTCAGTTCACAGCTGTTCAACTTTCTTTTTTTTCTTGAGAAAAAGAAAGTTGCTCATTAAAAGAAAACGGAGCTGCATCATTTTGTCTTGCAGCGAGCACAACCTCGGAGAGGTGCGACACCTTTTAGTAGCATCTCTCCGAGATGCCAGGTGTTGGCACACGCTCGCTCACCCCACATCGCGGACTTCGTCCTTATGTGGGGTTATAGGTGTCACATCCTTCCCGGATGTGACTACGGCGCAACAACTTCATTGTGGAAAACAATTGATGGCCGCAGCCAGCACGTTTTCACTATTGTTATTTCATTATGAAACAGCAAGAAAAAGAAGAATTTCCTGATCATTTCCTTGAAATTTCCTGATAATTTCCTCTATCACGCCGCAGGCGGCATTCGTCCTTTCCACCATTCGTCCCTTCGTCCATTCATCCCATTAACCGTTTAACCACGTTAACCGTTTCCACGTCTCACAATTCCCCTTATCGGAAGATTCTAAAATTTCAGCATACAAATCAACAAGACCAAAAGGGATAAATTTTTAAATATTATTAAATATTTCTTTTACAAAAAATTTAATACTTATAAAAAATTTTAGTATCTTTGCGGAATTAAAAGATAATTTCAGAAAATTTATAACAACTTATTAATCAACCTATTTATTAACCAAAACCAATTTCTTATGAAAAAAGTTTTATTAATGTTCGCATTTATTGCGACGCTGTTAGTCGGCAGTATCGGCACGGCTGGAGCGCAGGTGAACTACACCGTTTACGACGGCACGAGCACCAGCAGCTATATTCCAGTTTATGGAGTCTACTGCGATAACTACTTGAAATGTGAATATGTCATTCCGGCCGACCACCTCACGGCTATGAACGGCAGCAACATTTCAAAATTGACCTATTATCTGAGTACTCCTGCTGCCGCTGGTTGGGGAATTGCTCATTTCAAGGTGTATTTGCAGGAAGTTGCGAGCTCAATTATCTCATCTTTTAGTGATGTGAGCAGCGCGACAATGGTTTATGAAGGTTCTCTTAACGGAACGGGAGAAACTATGGAAATCATTTTCGATACGCCTTACACCTACCAGGGTGGTAATTTGCTGGTTACCATTCACAATACCACTCCGGGAACCTATAAGAGTGCATACTTCTATGGGCAAACGATTAACGATGCTGCAATTTATGGGTACGATGATGAATCCTTAGAAAATATTGTTTTTAATATAAATTCTTGGAATACAGTTATTCAAGACTTCATCCCGAAGACCACCTTTACCGTTGACGAACTTCACGGCTGTCTCACTCCTACCAATTTGGTGGTTTCCAACATCACTTCCAATGGTGCCACCGTTACCTGGACCCCCGGCAATACCGAAACCGACTGGGTTGTTAAAATCAACGATGACGAATACCCCGTAAGTGGAACTCCCTCCTACACCGTTACCAGTTTGACCCCCAACACCAATTATGTTGCAAGCGTTAAAGCCGTTTGCGGCGGTGCTGAAGAATCCGAATATACCACTCCCGGTGTCTTGTTCACCACGCTCTGCAGCAGCACTGTGGTTACCGAATCCACCCCCTTCACCGAAGACTTCAACTCTATCTCTTCCGGCATCCCCTCCTGTTGGGATAATGCAGAAGGAACCGTTACTACTGCTTCTTACAGATGGAATTATTATGCCACTGGCGTGACCGGTCATTGCGTAAGATTCAACTCCTACTATCCCGCTTCTGGTCAGTACAGCTTGCTGAAGACTCCCGTTTTGGATTTGACCGCCATCAACAATCCTATGATCACCTTCACGCACAAGAATCCTGCTGCAGCTCAGGGATTTGAAGTTATGTACACCACCGACGGTTCTACCTATACGCCCATTGCAACCGGTTTGCAAGGCGCGGCCAATTGGACCACCGAAGAAATCGTAGTTCCGGCTTTGGCCAATGCTACCAACGTAATGTTCATCTTCAAGGGCATCAGCAACTGTGGCTATGGTGATGACTACATTTACTTGGACGATGTAATGATTGGCGCAGCTCCCACCTGCCCGAAACCGACCGAAGTTACCGTTAGCAACATTACCGCTCATACCGCCGACATCGCTTGGACCAATGGCGGCGAAGAAAACGCTTGGACGATTGACTACAACGGCACCGAAATCGCTGCTACCAATCCGTTCACTTTGACTGGCTTGACTCCTGAAACTTCTTATACTGTTAAAGTGAAGGCCAATTGCGCGGCTAATGACGAATCAGACTGGAGTGCTACCGCTTCTTTCATCACGCCTCCTTCCTGCCCGGCTCCGACCGCAGTTACTGTTAGCAACATTACCACCACTTCCGCCGACATCGCTTGGACCAATGGCGGCGAAGAAAACGCTTGGACGATTGACTACAACGGCACCGAAATCGCTGCTACTACCAATCCGTTCAACCTCACTGGTTTGAATCCTTCTACGAGCTACACCATAAAGGTGAAAGCTAACTGCGATGCCGATGATGAATCCGCTTGGAGCACCACCACGACTTTCGTAACTGAATGTGAAGCTTTCGCGCTTACTGAAACCGAACCCTATAGCGAAAACTTCGACAGCTATACAGCGACTTACCAAAATAACGCCAATGGTGTTATTCCCATCTGCTGGGGAACGATCTCCAATGGCAGTAATGCCAATACGCTCCCTCGTGTCTCTACTTCGTATGTTCCCACAAGCAGCAAAGGTCTCAACTTCCGCTCTGGCGGCAATCCTAGTCAAAACTGCGGTACCATCAACATCGCTTATCTTCCGGAATTTACGAATCCGCAAAATGCTATTGTTACTTTTACTTACAGAATGGAAAGTGCCACACAGGGAACTTTGTCTGTTGGCTATGTAACCGATTTGGACGATGTTGCCTCTTTCGTTTCTGCTAGCAGTGTAACCAGTAGTACTTCTGCAGCAAATGCCGAAATCATCATCCCCAGCACCATTCCCGCTGGCGCAAGAATCGCCTTCCAATGGGAAGAAACTTCAAATTCCTACTATGATTGCGGTATCGACAATCTTGTGGTTACTATGGCGCCCGCTTGTCCGAAACCGACCGCAGTTACCGTTAGCAACATTACCACCACTTCCGCCGACATCGCTTGGACCAACGGTGGCTCCGAAAACGCTTGGATCATTGATGCAAACGGTACCGAATACGAAGCAAATGACAATCCTTTCACCCTCTCTGGTTTGGATGCAGCTACCATCTACACTGTAAAAGTGAAAGCTATCTGCTCTGAAGAAGAAGAATCAGACTGGAGCGCTACCGCTTCCTTCACCACTGAATGTGAAATCAATACTACCTTCCCCTACGTTCAAGATTTTGAAGCCACTACATTCCCACCCATTTGCTGGTCGCAATCGAGAACAAGCGAAGGCAATAGCGGATATTTCTATGGCATTGACTATCCTGATGGCGCTTGGGCACGCTATACTTCCACCAATGGAGACAACAGTACCGCACAGGCACAATTGCGCGACACGCGCGCAGGTAGTGTCCACGCTCTCGTAACAGGCGCAATGGATTTCACTTACGAAAATGGTTACTTCCTTTCCGTTGACGTGTATAGAAATACTTCCGGCACATCTTCCCCCAATGAAGGCATCCGCATTTTCGTCAATAGCGAACCTGAAGTGAACGCAAATGCCACCGAATTGGCATTCATCAGCCGCAACTGCACCGTTGCCTCTACCGTTAACTCAAACATCGTGGGTGCGGAAACCAGTACGGGTTGGTACACCTACGAATTGCCCATCACCGCTACGGGCGTGAATTACATCATCTTCCAAGGTGAATCACAGTACGGAAATCCTACCTATATGGATAATGTAATCGTTGATGAAACACCCACCTGCCCGAAACCGACCGGAGTTACCGTTAGCAACATCACGGCTCACACTGCCGACATCGCTTGGACCAACGGTGGCACCGAAAACGCTTGGATCATTGATGCAAACGGTACCGAATACGAAGCAAATGACAATCCTTTCACCCTCACTGGTTTGGATGCAGCTACCAGCTACACTGTAAAAGTGAAAGCTATCTGCTCTGAAGAAGACGAATCATATTGGAGCACTACCGCTTCCTTCACCACCGAATGTGAAACTGTAGTTGTAACTGCAAACAATCCATTTGCTGAAGATTTCAATACCCTCACTTCCGGCATCCCCTCCTGTTGGGATAATGCAGAAGGAACCGTTACTAATGCTTCTTACAGATGGAATTATTATGCCACTGGCGTGACCGGTCATTGCGTAAGATTCAACTCCTACAATCCCAGTTCTGGTCAGTACAGCTTGCTGAAGACTCCCGTTCTGGATTTGACCGTCATCAACAATCCTATGATCACCTTCACGCACAAGAATCCTGCTGCAGCTCAGGGCTTTGAAGATATGTACACCACCGACAGTTCTACCTATACGCCCATTGCAACCGGTTTGCAAGGCGCTGCCGATTGGACCACCGAAGAAATCGCAGTTCCGGCTTTGGCCAATGCTACCAATGTAATGTTCATCTTCAAGGGCATCAGCAATTGTGGTAGTAGTTATTATGATTCCTACATCTTTTTGGATGATGTGATGGTTGGCGAAACTCCCACCTGTTTCAAACCCACTGATGTCGTAATCGTTGATTCCCTGACCACTGCCAACAGCGCAGTAGTTGACTGGACTCCTGCCGGCGACGAAACACAGTGGCAGGTTGCTTGCAATGGCGACACCACCCTCGTGTCGGCTCATCCGTTTACTATCACTGGCTTGGAGGCCGCCACCGTTTACACTGTTTCCGTTCGTGCATACTGCTCCGATGAAGATCAGTCATACTGGACCGCAGGAACAGAAATCGCTACCGAATGTGCCGACGTGGTGGTTGTAACCTACGACCAACCTTACCACGAAGGTTGGGAAGAAGACATTATTTGCTGGGGAGTTATGCAACTTGCAGGCACCCACAACTGGGGATTTAATGAGACAGCTTATGAAGGCGACTATGCAGTAGGATTCCCCTACTATGAAAACAATGAGGGATTGCTGATTTCTCCCGTTTTCGATCTTTCACAGGTGCAAAATCCGGAACTCTCTTTCGCATATTGGACCAATAACTGGGAAGGCACCTGCGACCAACTGTATGTTTACTATACAACTGAGGAAGATACGACTTGGAATCTGATCGCTTCTTTCACCACCCCGATGGAAGATTATGATGTGGCTACTTATCAGCTGCCCAATCCTACTTCCGCTTATCGAATCGCTTTCAGAGGCGTAGGTATGGATGGCAACAACGTCTATTTGGATGACATCAACATTTTTGCGAATGAACCTTGCGAAGTTCCCGCCAACGTAACCGTTGAAAACAACATCGCTACTTGGGAAAGCGAAGCTGAAAACTTCAATCTGATGTATGTTGTTGCTGAAGACACCACCACCGTAGAAGTCGCCGGCAACACCTACACCTTCGAAGGTTTGGAAGACAGCACCGTTGTTACCGTTATGGTTCAAGCCATCTGCGGCGAAGACAACACCTCCGATTGGAGCGAAGCCGTTGAATTCACTTTCACCACCGAACCTGTAGTTGAACCTTGCGAAGTTCCCGCTAACGTAACCGTTGAAAACAACATCGCTACTTGGGAAAGCGAAGCTGAAAACTTCAACCTGATGTACATCGTGGCTGAAGATACCACCACCGTTGAGGTGGCTGGCAACACCTACACTTTCGAAGGTTTGGAAGACAGCACCGTTGTTACCGTTATGGTTCAAGCCATCTGCGACGAAGACAACACCTCCGATTGGAGCGAAGCCGTTGAATTCACTTTCGCCGACACTACCATTGGCATCCACAATTACGCAATCGCTGCCAATGTTTATCCGAATCCTGCTCACAATGTTGTGAACGTTGAATGCAGCGCCATCGGTGCAAACCTCAGCGTTTACGATATGTTTGGCAAGGTGATTATGAACACCACCATCCAGAGCGAACGCACTGAACTCAACCTCAGCAACGTTGCTCCTGGCGTTTATATGATCCGCATCGCCAACAACAATGCTACCACGACTGTAAAAGTTGTGAAGAGATAACAATATATTGTAGAGGCGTTGCAATGCAACGTTTCTACAATATTATATAAAGTTAAATCCCGCAGTGAATCTCACCGCGGGATTTTTTATTGCGGATTCATAAGTTTAATTTTAGGGCTTCGATAAGGGGGAAATCATCCGCATTTTCCTGATCATTTCCTCGAAATTTCCTGCACATTTCTTGTTTCCGCCGCAGGCGGCCTTCATCCATTTCACTGTTCAAACAAAATCTAAAACCTCAGTTCTCAACTTTCTGTTCTCGTTTCTCAACAATTAAGCCCTTCGTCCCTTCATCCCATTAACCGTTTAACCGACGTTAACCGTTTCCACGTCTCATAATTCCCATTATGCGAACATCTCGCTCCAATCATTGCGGCATTTACAAGATGAAAAGTAATATTTCCAAAATAAAAAGACGGAAATGATTCCGTCTTTTTATTTTTCAATCAATGAAGACAATGGAAGCGATGGCTAATCGCAAATGAATTCGATGTCGGGGATTTCTGCAAACAATTTCTCGGCGAAATCGGCTAAATGCGCCGAAAGTTCGTGAACGCGCTGCTTCCACACCTCTAATGTCACATCAAGATTGTCGCTCACAATCTTAAACGAAACGAAGGGCTTATGAAACGCCTCGGCCACCGAATATACCGCCGACGACTCCATATCGAAACAGTCGGCCTTCGCCTTCATCTCGTCAAGGAAACCCGCAGTGTACACCACAGGCGAAACGAAACTGTCGGAAGAGTAAAGTTTGGCGGGTTGCACTGACTTCGCCGTGGGGCAATCCAACTGCTTCATCGTCATCTGATGGTCGAAAAACATTGCGCCCGAGGAAACCACTTCCTGAATGCTCAGCAACGAGCCCACCGCGTGATTGTGCGAGCCCACTGTGCCCAGGTTCAAAATGGTGAAATCCTCGTTGGAATGTTTTTCCATAAAACGCAACAAGGCGCGGGTGGCGTTCTCACGGCCAATTCCCATAAAGTTTGTTTTATCAGACAGCCGACCAACCTCTTCAGGGACAGCGGCAAATAAGGCGATTTTCATTGTTGTTAAAAATAATGTTGGGATGCAGAATGTCACATCCCAACGATTGTAAACTAATTTTCAAATGCTTGGCGGATGATTTCGTCATCAGCGAAGTTAGGGATAGTAACTTTCAGGTTGGGATTGAGCGACATCGCGCGCTTGATGGCAAACAAGGCGCCATCGTTGCGAGCCCACGCACGGCGGGTGATGCCGTTGTTCACGTCCCAGTAAAGCATACACTGGATACGGCGGTCAGCATCGGCACTGCCATCGAGAACCATACCGAAACCACCGTTCATTACTTCGCCCCAGCCAACTCCGCCGCCATTGTGAATGCTCACCCAAGTGGCACCACGGAAGGAGTCGCCAATCACATTTTGCACGGCCATATCAGCGGTGAACGACGAACCGTCGTAAATGTTGGAGGTTTCGCGGAACGGACTGTCAGTGCCCGACACATCGTGATGGTCGCGGCCCAGTACGACGGGACCCGTCAGACGGCCCTCGCGGATGGCTTTGTTGAAGGCCAATGCGATTTGCACACGGCCCTGCTCGTCAGCATACAGGATTCGGGCCTGCGAACCCACCACGAGATGGTTTTCTTGGGCGCCTTCAATCCAAGTGATATTGTCTTGCATCTGCTGCTTGATTTCCGCCGGTGCTTCGGCACTCAGCTTGCGGAGCACTTCCAATGCCAGTTCGTCGGTAACGGCCAAGTCTTCGGGTTTTCCAGAGGCGCAAACCCAGCGGAAAGGCCCGAAACCGTAGTCGAAACACATAGGTCCCATAATATCCTGAACGTAAGAAGGATAGCGGAAAGTTCCGTCGGGCTTCATCACGTCGGCACCCGCACGGCTGGATTCCAAAAGGAAGGCATTGCCATAATCAAAGAAATACATTCCCTTGGCAGTCAACTTGTTGATGGCGGCCACCTGACGACGCAAACTTTCTTGTACAGCTGCCTTGAACTTTTCGGGTTCCTCTGCCATCATCACCTTGGATTCCTCAAACGAGTGGCCTACGGGATAATAACCGCCCGCCCACGGATTGTGCAAAGAGGTCTGGTCGGAGCCGAGGTCAACCTGAATGTTGTTTGCGGCGCAATATTCCCACAAGTCAACGATATTGCCCTGATAGGCGAAGGAGCGAGCGACCTTGGCTTCTCGGGCTTTGTTGACTGCCACAAACAGTTCGTCGAGGTTTTCGTGGACCTCATCCACCCAGCCCTGAGTAAAGCGCTTTTGCGTTGCGCTCGGATTGATTTCAGCAGTAATGGAGACCACGCCAGCGATGTCGCCTGCCTTGGGCTGAGCACCCGACATACCACCCAAACCGGCAGTGATGAAAAGTTTTCCAGCAGCGCCGCCACCAATCTTGCGGGAAGCGTTGAGCACCGTAATAGTAGTGCCGTGAACGATGCCCTGCGGTCCGATGTACATATACGAGCCAGCAGTCATCTGACCGTACTGGCTGACACCCATCGCATTGAATTTTTCCCAATGGTCGGGTTTTGAATAATTGGGAATCACCATACCGTTGGTCACCACCACGCGGGGAGCGTCCTTGTGCGAGGGGAAGAGCCCCAGCGGATGTCCGGAGTACATCACGAGGGTCTGCTCGTCGGTCATTTCCGAAAGATATTTCATCACGAGGCGGTACTGCGCCCAGTTCTGGAAAACGGCGCCGTTGCCGCCGTAAGTGATCAGTTCGTGGGGATGCTGCGCCACGGCGGGGTCCAGGTTGTTCTGGATCATCAGCATAATGGCAGCGGCCTGCTTGCATTTGGCCGGATACTGCTCGATGGGGCGCGCATACATCTCGTAGTCGGGACGGAAACGATACATATAAATGCGGCCGTAACGATGCAACTCTTCCGCAAATTCGGGTGCCAGCACAGCGTGGAATTTCGGATCAAAATAACGCAATGCGTTGCGCAAAGCCAATTGCTTTTCGGCAGGAGTCAAGATATCTTTACGCTTGGGAGCGTGGTTGATGGAGGTATCATAAGGTTTTGGAGTGGGCAATTCTGCTGGAATTCCCTGCATTAAGTCTTTTTGAAATTCTTGTAAAGTCATAATTGTTGTTTTTTAACGCTGCAAAGATACGCAAAAAAATTGTACCTTTGCGGCAAATTTCAGCATTATGGCAGAGTTGCATTCTTTATTGGATTACGAACCTAAAATCATCATCGCGTGGGGCGAAAGTTTGAAAGGCGACCACAAGTTCACCGACTTTCTGATGACCAATGGTTTCCCCGAACTGGCAGCATTGACTAACGCAATTCATTCAGACACAGATGCTTTACAGTGGCTCTTTGAAAGTGGATACCCCGAATTCGGCGTACTCAGCGACGCCATCGACGACGAAGACGAGGCCATCGCGTGGCTGGAACGTTATCACTGCGATTTCCTGTCGAAATTCGCCGCCGCCTGCCGCAAAGACGATGCCGCCATCAAGTGGTTCGTTGACAACAAGCTGGAAATCTTCATCCGCATCATCAAAACCATTCACGATATTCTGCTCTTCCAATCGTGGGATTCCTCCGACGTACATCGCCGCCGCCGCTCATAACTTCAAAACTGAAAATTGTTTGCACAACCTTTCACCCCCCTCATTATGTTTACCGAAAAACAAATCCAAAATATCGTTGAGACACAACGCAACTTTTTCTTATCGGGCGCAACTTTAGACGTCAGTTGGAGAATCCGTCAGCTCAAAAAGCTTCGCACCGCAGTGATTGCACACGAAGCCGAGTTCGAGGCCGCACTCAACGAAGACCTTGGCCGCAGCAAGGTGGAGGCCTACCTTTGCGACATCGGGCCCATCATTGTGGAAATCAACGAAACCATTGCGGGACTGAAAAAGTGGGCCCGTCCAGAACTGCATTTCAGCGGACTGATGTGTTTTCCCAGCATTTTCACACGCGTTTATAAAATGCCTTACGGAGTTTCGCTGATTATGAGCCCGTTCAATTTCCCGATTTTGCTCACGTTAGGCGTGCTCGCCGCAAGCATTGCTGGCGGAAATACCGCCGTTATCAAGGCCAGCGCCAAGTCAAAGGCGTGTACCGCGATTTTGAAAAAATTCATTACTGAAGTTTTTGACCCTGAATATGTTACGCTAATTGATGGCGGTCACGATGTGGCGGATTTTTGTCTGGCGCAACGTTTTGACAAGATTTTCTATACTGGCTCGCCCGCCGTGGGCCAACACGTTCTGGCGGAGGCAGCCAAGAACCTCACGCCCGTTGCACTCGAGTTAGGCGGTGAAACGGGCAATTGGTGCGTTGTTCGCAAAGATGCCGACCTGAAAGACGCGGCACGCAAAATCGCATTCTTCAAACTCTGTAATGCCGGACAAATCTGCATTAATATCAATCAAATTGCTGTGGCTGAGGAAGTTGCTGATGAATTTATGGATGCGTTAAAAGCAGAATTCACTCGCCAAATCGGTGAAAATCCCATTGACAATCCCGATTATCCGAAACTGATTACGCAGGCCGCTTTCGACAAGTGTGCCAACGAAGCAGACGCGTATCGCGAGCGTATCATTTTCGGGGGCTACGGCAATCGCGAAAATCGGCGCTACTCCCCCACTATTATCTATCCCGTTGACATTAACGAACCCATCGTGCAGCACGAACTTTTCTGCCCATTATTGCCGATTGTTCTTTATAAAGATGCTGATATTGAAAATGTTATGTCGATTATTGCGCAGCGGGAACATCCGTTGGCAATGTACCTTTTTACGAAAAACAAGCGTTGGGCGCGCCGCACAATGCGCACACAGCAATTCGGTGGCGGCTGCATCAACGAGGTGTGCATTCACTTGATGGTGAAAGGCGTGCCATTTAATGGAACCGGACATTCGGGAATGGGCGCTTACCACGGTGAATGGGGCTTCCGGGAATTCACGCATCCGCAAACCGTGCTGACAGGAAAAACCTGTGGCAACCTGTCGCTCCGCGAGCATCCTTACAGCGGGAAAGCGGAAAAACAGAAGTTAGGCATCTTGCGTTGGTTCGAGCGGTAATTCCTTGTTTTCCAATGAATTGTTTTTTTCTTCCGTTCGTTGCGGACGAGCATCCCATTCTTCGTAACGCTGTATGATTTTCGTAACCAGATGATGGCGCACCACGTCGGCGTTGTCGAGGTAGATGAACTCAATTCCCTTGATTCCTTTGAGGATTTTTCCCGCCTGAATCAGTCCGGAGTGCTGATGGCGCGGAAGGTCAACCTGTGTCACATCGCCCGTGATGAAAAACTTGGCATTTTTTCCCATTCGGGTGAGGAACATCTTCAACTGGCTTTCGGTCGCATTCTGCGCTTCGTCGAGGATGACGTAAGCGTTGTCGAGTGTGCGGCCGCGCATAAAGGCCAGCGGTGCAATTTCAATGGTTTTGTCTTCCAGGTAGGCCACGAGCTTGGCCATTGGCATCATATCGCGCAGGGCATCGTAAAGCGGTTGAAGGTAGGGGTCGAGTTTTTCACGCATATCGCCAGGAAGAAAACCGAGATTTTCGCCTGCTTCCACGGCGGGACGCGTTAGGATGATTCGCTTGATTTGCTTGTTCTTCAATGCCCTAACCGCCAGAGCCACTGAAGTATAAGTCTTTCCTGTGCCAGCTGGCCCGATGGCGAAAATCATATCGTTGCGCTCCAGCGCTTGCACCAGTTTCTTCTGGTTTGGCGTGATGGCCTTGATGATTTTTCCTTCCCTTCCGTGCAGAATCACGTCGCTGCTGCCCATTCGCTCCTTGTCGAGCAAAAAGAAATGCTCGTCCTCGTTGGAAGTGATGTTGAGGATGTCGGTCTCCGTCAATTTTTCAAAATGGTCGTAAAAGGCGGTAAGCAGTTCAAAACGAGACTCAAACAGGGCGACCTCTTCGTCGGTGCCAGCCACCTTGAGTTCGTTGCCTCGCGCAGTCAGTTTCAGCGTGGGGTATATGTTGCGCAGCATATCAATATTGCGGTTGTTTTTTCCGTAAATGCCGACAGCCAAATGGGGTTCTATGATGATTGTTTTTTCCATAATTCAGAATGATGATGCAAAATTACTGCAAAAAACTGTAAAAAAGCGTGCGTTACTTGCTTCCCGTGAAGGTAGCGTTGCCCACAATGCCGTTCACATTGGAAAAGAGTATTTTCACCGCCACCGAATTGCTGTAAAAGCGTGCTTCAATGGTCGCCTTTTCCAACTGGCAATTGAAATAGTTGTGGTCAATGCCACACATTTGGCAAAGCACGTCGCAGCTGTGGTCGTCAAGTTTACTGCTGCCATCGAAGTAGTAGCGGTTGTCTTCGCTGAATGCCAGCTCAAACGTGGATTCGGCAACGAGGTTGGCAAGGTTTTGCGCCTGAGTGAAACGAATGGTGGCCGCAGTATCAAGCATTAGGTTCTCTTCGCTGCGCTGAATGGTGAAAACTCCGTAATAGTCGCCCGCAAATTCTTCGGCTTGTTTCGATAATTTCTTGTCTTTGCTGCAACTTACGCACAAAGTTGCTACGAGGAGACTGAGGAAGATGAATTTTGCTTTCATAAATGTATAAATTATTTGTATTCAAAATATTATAAAAAAAAGACTTTGCAAAAAGTGCGCAAAGTCTTTGGTGCGGAAAGTGAGGGATTCGAACCCCCGGAACCCCGAAGGGTTCAACAGATTTCGAGTCTGCCCCGATCGACCACTCCGGCAACTTTCCGTGGCAAAAATACCACTTTTTTTTGAATTAGAAGTGCCCGAATGAAATTTTATGATTTTTGTTCTGCCAGACGCAGGAACTCGCTGTCGGCGTGGAAGATACGCGCAATGTTGAGCGCCTCCTCCGGCACCTCGTCGCTGCTGGTTTCCGTGAGCGAGTAGTCCATATAGCGGTAAAGGTTTTGCGGTGTCACCGAGTCGGTGATTTTGTCAATGAGCAGACCTTTTACTCGCAAGCGGCGGCAATCGGCCGTAATTCCACTATAATGTGTTGTTATTAAAGAAGTTATGCGATATTTTGCCATCATACTGACAAAGGCGTTCACAATGCGCCTGCCTTCGTCGGGATTGGTGGTGCGCGCCAACTCGTCAACCAGCACCAAGGGCCGCTCGCCCGCCTTGATACTCGCAATGATTTCGTTGATGTTCATCACCTCCGCAGCAAACGACGACAAGCCGTGCAACTCGTTCTGACGGTCGTCGATGACGCAGAAAACCCTGTCAACCGGCACGATGTGCGCGGATTGCGCGGGCACATAAAAGCCGAATTGGAACATATATTGCGCCAAAGCCAACGATTTCAGCAATACCGTTTTCCCCGACATATTGGCTCCCGTTATGAGGCAGGGTGCCGTGGTTAACTCGATATCAACTGCTTGAAAATCACCATTTTGTTCGGCCAGCTGCTGCTTCACTTGCGGGTGGAAAATCGCTTGGTATTGCGTGGCATCAGTGACTACCGAGGGCTTGCACAAATTCCAAGCATCCGCCAACTGCGCTTTTGCGTGCAATAGGTCGATAATTGACAATTGCAGCAGGTTTTTCTGCAAGGTTTCCCAATAGGGATGCAGCATTTCAGAGAGTTTGCGGCGCACGAAGTCTTCCACTTGGGCGCACTCCCACGATAGTCGCTCCTTCTCTTCAATGCTGGCAGCCACTTCCATTTGTTTGCGCAAAGGAGCCAGCCGCTCGTCGTATGTGGCGTAAATGTAGAAGTGTTCGATGCCGCTTTCTTCCGGATCCAGTAAACGGATGAGAGCCGACAAATCTTGCGGGAGCGTGTCGGCGGGAAGCAGGTTTTGTAGCAGTTGCAAAATCTTCTGCGACGCCATTGCGAATTTCTTGACTTCGAAAAGCTCAATGTCGTCGAGCGTCTGCATTTTCCGCAAATTCTCAACGGTCTGCGAAATGTCGTTCAGGTCGTGCAGCCAACGCACCAACTGCTTTTCTTCTTTAGGGTATTTTTGTAAAAAATCAGCCCAGAGAGCAATGCGGTCGAACTCTTCCGCAAGGCGGCGCGAATCGGTTTCAAAAGGAGTGTTCAGCAACAGCGATTTGCCCAGTGGAGAGCAAACCATCACATTTTCGCAAACAAATTGCAAACCGCTAATTTGATTGATAAAATGCTTTAACAGTGACATATCGTTGCTTATTTGCGACCTTTTTGCTGCTGTTGCAATTGCTGCTGCTGCTTCATCATCTCTTCCATTCGCATCTGCCATTTCGACTTCTTCACCGGTTTCACCATATTGGCAGCCATCTGGTCTTGAAGTTTTTTCTCATTGATGGCCATTCTGAAAATCCACATTTGGAGGAATGTGATGAGGTTGATGAGGAGGTAATAATAGGTGAGTGCGGATGAGAAGCTGTTGAACATTCCGAGGAAAAGGATAGGCATAATGTACATCATCACGCGCATTGCCTTCATCTGGTCGTCGTTGCCAGCTGACATCAGTTTGTTGTTGAGCCAGGTATAAACGATGGTGGCGACGGTCATCAGGAGGGTGAACAAGCTGACGTGATCGCCGTAGAACGGGATATTGAAGCTGAAGTCGAGGATGGAGTCGTAAGTGGAGAGGTCTTCTGCCCAAAGGAATGGCTGCTGGCGCAACTCGTAAGCGGCAGGGAAGAAGCGGAACATTGCGATGAGGATCGGCATCTGGATGAGCATCGGGAGGCAACCCGCAGTGGGACTTACGCCCGCTTTTTTGTAAAGTGTCATCGTGGCCTGCTGTTTCTTCATCGCGTCTTCCTGTTTCGGATAGCGCTTGCTGAGTTCTTCAATCTGCGGTTTCAGCACCCTCATCTTGGCCGACGAGAGGTACGTTTTGTAAGAGAGCGGCATAATGACGATTTTGATGAAGAAACTCAAAATCAAGATGATGATGCCGTAACTCAAACCGTATGCCTCCAGCCAGTTGAAGATGGGAATGATGACGCCACGGTTGATCCAATGAAGGAGGAAGAATCCCCATCCCAGCGGAACCTGGCGTTCCAAGCCCAGATCGTAGGGCTCCAGCAACTTGTACTGGTTGGGACCGAAGTACAGACTCATATTGAAGGCGTCCTTGTCCATATCCCGGATCTCGAAATTCATATTGGCGGTCATCTTTTTGAGAAGCGGGTCGGCCGGGCGTTCGCCTTTTTTCTTATTCAGATTGGGAGCATCCACTTCCAAATGACCGCGATTGAACGCTTTTTCTTTTGCAATTATCGTCGAGGTGAAGAACTGCTGTTTGAAGGAAATCCATTTCAAGCCCGTGGAGAAGTCTTTCTTGTCGGACTTGCGCTCGTCGAGGTTGTCCACTTCATCGAGGTTATCCATATAGAAAAGCGTGGTGTTGTCGCGCTCGTAGTCGTAGTTTTTCTCCACGTTGTTGATGTCGGCGTTCCAGTTGAGAACGTACTGGTTGTTGCTTTTCCGAGCCAGGTATTTCGAGAGATTCACAAAATGAACCGTGTAGTCGAACTTGTAGTTGTCGGCCGAGAAAGTGTAAACGTATTCCAAATAGGCGCTGCTGTCGAGTTGGTTCGTGTAGCCGGCAGCCGAGTCGGCTTTCTGGTAGGGATAGAGACGGAGGCACAATTGCTTTTCGCCCTTGCTTACGAGCAGCGTGTCGGTGGCGCAGTTGAAATAGCAGTTCCGGGTCTGGATGCGGGTGGACGAAGAGTCCTGACACATCAGTTCCATTGACATCACCGATGACTTTTCGTTCACCAAAACGAGTTCCTCTTTGGGCTGACCTTTGGGCGAGTATTGATATACATCATTGAGTTTCACAAAGTTAACATAACCGCCGATGCGCGAGAAGTGGTATTCGCCTTTGTTGGTTTTTACCACATAGTCGTTCTTCTTTTCTTTGTTAACATAACTGAAGGCGGAGCGAGGAGCCGAGGCGGCGACAGAGTTTTGTGCGATAGCGGCCTCTTTTTTGAGAGAGTCAGCCAGCTGGACTGTGGTTTGCTTGTTTTCCTTCGCTGCTTTTTCCGCTTTGGCTTCCGCCTCTTTCATTTGAATTTCGCGCTGCTTGCGTGTCTGTTTGCTGGAATAAAAGCTGTAGCCGAGGAACAAACCAAAGATGAGGAGCAGTCCGATGATGGTATTTTTATCCATTGATGTCTGTTTTTCTTGTTTATATAAATATATGGTATGATTTTCACAAATGAAATACTTTGCAAAAATACAACTATTTTTTGTTTTTGAAGATTTGTTTTGTTGTAATTAGATCCAGAAGGTTGCGGGGAGCCAAACGTTTTCCAATTCCTGCGCGCGTTTGAACAGTGGTGCGATCTCCTCGTCTTTGAAACCTGCGATGCCACAGCCGATGCGTGTCACCAGGAAATTCATTTCCGGATGATCTTCCGCAAAGATGATGAATTCGTCAACGTAGGGCTGAATGCGGTGAATGCCGCCGTGCATTGTGGGAATGCCGTAGCTCTTTCCTTGTAACCCGACACCCTGGCCCCATACCGCGCCAAACTTTTTCATTGCAGTGCGTGCCGCGCCGCCTCCGTGCAAGCCCGCAAGGTTGCTGCCAAACACGAAAATTTCGTTCTCTTTTAATTCTGTGATGTTTTCAGGAGTGATTCTTTGCATAATTGTGAATGCTTTCTCTGTTTTCTATCTTTTAGAAAATGAATTGTTATCCGTAAATTTCATTTAATACGCGCGCTGTGTAAATGCCAGCAGCATATAATTGCCATTCCATCTGCGGCGCAAAACGGTAAATGTAATGATAGGTGTTTTCGTCCCAAGAGGATTGGTATTCATATATTTCATTGGTTAATAAATAATTATGAATAACAAATTCTTCTTTTTCCAAGTCGAAGGAAGTATCTTTTTTGAAATGGCTTTCCAAAATTGCGGCATATTCGGAGTAGCTGTAGCCGCGCGCGGCGATGAGGTCGGAGTCCCAGACGCGGTGCAGATTGGTGTTTTGTCCGAACCATTTCATTTTCACGCGGTTGCCACCGAGGTCGTTGATGTGTCCGGTGTGCATTGGGCAGAAGCAGTCGCCCAGCAGATGCGTGAGGAAACGCAGTGCGTCGAAGTTGTCGTGGTGTTGCCGCAGCTCCGCAGTCAGACTGTCCACGGCGCGCCACAGTTCGCCGCCCTCCGTCGGATAGCGGGTGAGCGTGGACAACACTTCCTCCCGCGTCATTCCGCTATCCAGATCCTGGTAGTGCCACTGCGACGAGTTGGAATAAATGGTGTCGCTCTTGATTTCGTCGGCCCAGTTCGACCAATACACGATGCCTTGCTCGCCCAAAATCTTGTCAACATTCTTTTTGGCTTTCTTGCTCAAATGTTGGTAGGCGATCTGTGCGATAATGCGGTGCCCTTCTTGGCCCCACGCACGCGCTTGCTGGATGGGGAGGCATAAAAAGGCGGCGAAAAGTACGAATAGGATTTTACGCATAAAGCCGGATGTTTTTCGTGATTCCACTATTTGGATGGCGCGTCGGCCGACCGCACCCACAGTCGGAGAATTAACACTTCCGCCAGCAGGCAAAGCAGAGCCAGCAGCACAAACCAGCGCCACAACGGCTGTCCGTGTACGGTTTGCGTGATTTGTCCCGTCACGTCTTTCGCATCGCTGCTGATGACTTGCGTGCGGGCGGAATCCGGCAGCATCGCCTCGATTTCCGCATCCTCATAGTAAGTCAGCTGTGATTCCGTGCGGTTGAAGTTGAACGCCACCGCGCCCACCGCCGCACCGTTGAGCATCACGTCGTAGATGCCCGCTTCCGCCAGTGCCTCGTTGAAAAACAGCATTGTCTCGTTGCCCAGGTTGCGCTGTTCCGGGATGAACTCGGTATCGCCGCCACGCGCTTTCAGCGAAAGCACGTTCTCGCTTCCCGTAACCGCCTTGGTCACCGACTGCGAATGGTCAACGCCTATCACATTGTACAGTTTCTGCTGTTTCACACTGCGAATGCCGATGTTGTGCAATGGAATGAAGTAGAGCGCGTGTTTGTGTACGTTGCCGAAGGCATCGTTCATCGCAACCGCCGACAGAATCAACCGACCGTTACCCACCTTGTTGGCAAACAGTAGCGGCGCCTGATTCTCAAACGTCATAATGTTTTCGTCGGAATGGAAATTGCTGAAAGTGAAATATTGAGTGGCTGTTGGCATATCCAGCCGCTCGTTGCCGCTCTCCAAACTGCCTTTGAAATAGTCGCTCTCAAGGTTCACGCTTCCCACCTTGTTCTCTTTTCCTACCAAGCCGGCGTATTGCGTGGCACCCACTCCCGACAGGAAACTGTTGACCGATGCCGACATTTGTGCCGAAGGCAACAAAAGCACGCATCCGCCCTTCTCCATATATTTTTTCAGCTCATCGGCGAGCCCTGAGGAAATCTCTTCCATCTCGTCGAGCACAATCACCGTGCTTTTCGCCATTTCGCTGTAGTCGATATGGTCGCTCGGATAAGCGTGGTAGGTGAAAACCGAATCCTTGCCGTATAAAGCGTTGAGGTAACGATTCGGTTCTTTCCCATAAATGGTTGTTACACAAGTGTTATCGGAAACAAAATAGGTGAAGAAAAGCTGGTTGTCGAAGGTGATGGGAACGTCTTCAATTTCCAGAACCGCACCTTGCACGCCATCCTCGGTGAGGGTGTAGTTAAGCGAATAGTCGGCGAAAGTGTTGGCGGCGATGTCAACGGCAGCCATTGCTTTCTGCTCACCGTTTACTCGCAGTTTCAAAGGCAGTTTCACCACGTCATTGTCGGCGCAGTTGCGCACCCGCACGCACAAAGTCACTGGCTGCCCCTTGCGGAAAACGGGAGTCAGAAACCAGCAGCTGTCAATCGACACGTTGTTCACTTCTTTCGCTGGTTTGTGCAGCAAGTACGAAGCACTTCCATCGGTGTGAGCGTACTGCCCGAAGTCGAAACTATTTTTTTGGAAATCAGAAATATAGTAATGGTAAAGATTACATTCGTCGGCTTCAGTGCAGGCATTCTGTTCAAAAGTGAGAAGTTCTTCCCACGAGCGGCAGTTGGGGGAGATGTCCCAGCTGTCGAGTTCCTGCAACGCCTCCTCCTTGTTGAGTTTGCAGCGCTGGCGAGCCGAGAAGTTGTTGTTGTACAGCACAAACTGGTCGGTGTATTGGAAGTTGTTCACAATCTGCCGGGCGTTCTCCACTGCGTCGGTAAACAAAGTCCCCTCTGGCGTGTTGCCTTCCATTGAGAAGGAATTGTCAACGTAAATGGAGACGAGGTTCCCTGATTTCGTGTTCCCATTGTGGGAAGGAATGTAGGGCTGTGCAAACGCGGTGACGAGCGCCAAAATACACAAAATCCTGAGGCACAGCACGATAATATGCTTTAACTGCGATTCCCGTTTCGTCTTCTGCACCACGTCCTGCAACATCTTCACATTCGAGAAATAGTAGGTCCTATATCTTCTGAAATTGAAAAGATGAATCAGAATGGGAATGAGAATGGCGAAATATCCGAAAAGGAAAAGCGGATTCGAGAAATGCATAGCTTACTTTTGTGTGACTAAATCTTGTGATGGAATCTCTTCCATTGTGAATTCGCTGCCGTTGAACACGATACGATTCTTGTGGTCGGTGGTTTCCACATAAACCACTTTGTATCCGTTCACGACCGCCTCTTCACCGAGGTCGCTGTTGATTTGTCCTTCAGTACTAAATAAAATGGCGAAGTTTTCTTCGGTACGTTGGCAAATGTAAATGCTGTTGTTGCCCGACGAGCCCGTTTCGTAGGAAACTTCCACGAAAAAAGTTCCTGACGCACTGTCAATGAAGTCGTTGGAGATGAAGCAGTCATCGCCGATGCAATCGAAAGTGTACAATTCGTTCTCGCCGGGAGAACAGTTGAGGGCTTCTTTCGGAATGATCTCCTTTTCCACATAAAAGCGCATCAACTGGTCCACTTGCACGCTGTCGTCGGGATCAAACGACAGCACTTTGGGTTCCTCTTTCTTCACCAATTCCATTACTTTGCTGTCGCAAGCCGAAGTCATCATCCCCATCAGGATTGCGACAGCCAAGACGTACCAGGATTTTTTCATTTTTTGTTGTAATAAAATATTGAAGGTTAGAAAATTCTATCTAAAACGGTTTGAATCAGTTTATCGACAGCCGGGTGGTAGTCTTTTGAGAAGTCGTGGGTGACGCGGTTGGCGATGGCCACGCAGACGGTGAGCATATTGTGTCCGAAGATCTGGCCGAAGCCGTAGAGAGCGGAGGTTTCCATCTCAAGGTTGGTGATGCGCATATCGCCGTGGCGGAAACTGTCGATCTTGCTGTTCATATCGGGGAATTCGAGTTCGGCGCGCACCTGTCGGCCCTGCGGACCGAAGAAGCCGGGAGCGCTGGCCGTGATGCCGTGCACCATATCGCCGCCGATGCGCTTCATCAATTCGTCGCTGCCTTTCACGCAGTAAGGATAAGGCAGACGCTCGCCCCAGCCCGTGTGTTTCACGAATGCGTCAACCACCTCTTCGTTGAAGCCCTTGCCGTGCTTGTAGAAGTGCATCAGTCCATCGAAACCGAAACCGTACTCGGCCGCAATGAAACTGTGTACCGGGATGTCGGCCTGCAGTGCGCCGCAAGTGCCGATGCGCACAATGTTGAGCGTGCGGTGTTCCTTCTTGATTTCCATCGTCTTGAGGTCGATGTTGGCCAAGGCGTCTAATTCGTTCATCACGATGTCGAAGTTGTCGGTGCCCATACCGGTGGAAAGCGCCGTGA
The DNA here is from genome assembly GCA_045627805.1 of Bacteroidales bacterium. Taxonomy (GTDB): domain Bacteria; phylum Bacteroidota; class Bacteroidia; order Bacteroidales; family WCHB1-69; genus UBA1756. Next base: position 18 of record JAZQOJ010000152.1, on the reverse strand, counting down.
TGCGCTGCCCGCGCAGCG
>JAZQOJ010000151.1:0-5454 GCA_045627805.1 Bacteroidales bacterium | reverse complement strand
GACCGAGCTTCCGCTGGTTGTGGTTGACGTTCAGCGCGGTGGCCCGTCCACCGGTCTGCCGACCAAGACCGAACAGAGCGACCTAAATCAGGCCCTTTACGGCCGCAACGGTGAAGCTCCCCTCGTAGTGGTGGCCGCTTCTTCCAGCGCCAACTGCTTCTACTGGGCTTACAACGCTGCCAAAATCGCCCTCGAACATATGACTCCCGTCATTTTGCTCACCGATGGTTATCTGGGCAACGGTTCACAATTGTTCCGCATCCCGAAGGTAGCCGACCTGCCGAGCATCACTCCGCGCCTGGCAACTCCCAACGACCCGAATTACAGACCGTTCCGCCGCGATCCCGAAACGTTCGCACGCGAATGGGCTCTTCCAGGAATGGAAGGTTTGAGCCACCGCGTGGGCGGTTTGGAAAAATGCCCCGACGGCCCGCTCAGCACCGACCCCGAAAACCACGCCCTGATGACCTACAACCGTCAGGAAAAGGTGAACCGCGTAGCCAACAACATTCCTGATCAGGAAGTGACTGGCAATCCGGATGCCGACCTGCTCGTTGTGGGCTGGGGTGGCACCGCTGGCGCACTGACCCTGGCTGTTGAGGAAATGAACGCTGAAGGCAAGAAAGTGGCTTACACGCACTTCAACTATATCTGTCCTCTGCCGAAGAACACGGGTGACATCTTGCGCAAGTACAAGAAGATCGTGGTGTGCGAGCTCAACAACGGCCAGTTTGCCGGCTACCTCCGCACCCAGTTCCCGGAATGCCCGATGCATCAGTACAACAAGATTATGGGCCTTCCCTTCGAAGTTGGCGAATTAAAAGATTGTTTCACTAAAATTTTAGGAGAATAAGTTATGGCAGAAAGACATTTTGTTCCGAAAGCGGAATGCGAATATACGAAAGCTGATTTCCAGAGCGATCAGATGGTGAAATGGTGTCCCGGCTGCGGCGACCACGCCATCTTGGCTTCCCTGCTCAATACATTCCCGAAAACCGGTCACAAGAAGGAAAACATCCTGATGGTTTCCGGTATCGGTTGCTCATCGCGTATCCCGTATTATGTTGACACATACGGATTCCACAGCATCCACGGCCGCGCCTGCGCTATCGCTACGGGTGCCAAGCTGGCCAATCCTGCCCTGAGCGTTTGGGTGAATATGGGTGATGGCGACTCAATGGCTATCGGCGGCAACCACCTGATTCACGCAGTACGCCGCAACCAGGACCTGAACATTACCATATTTAATAATGAAATCTACGGCCTGACCAAAGGACAATACTCTCCCACCACCAAGTTCGGACAAGTGACCAAGACTTCTCCCTTCGGCACGATCGACTATCCGTTCAATCCTGGCGAACTGGTAATGGGGGCTCAGGGTTCGTTCTTCGCACGCGCTCTCGACTGCGTGCCCGGACTCACCACCGACATTATGACGCGCGCTGCTCAGCACGATGGCACCAGCGTGGTGGAAGTTCTTCAGAACTGTATGATTTTCAATGACAAAACACACGCTGCCATCACCGACCGCGCCGTCCGCGACGACCGCACCATCGTTTTGGAACACGGAAAACCGATGATCTTCGGCAAAGAGAAAAACAGAGGTATCCGTTTCAACGGCCGCTGTCTTGAAGCCGTCACCATTGGTGAAAACGGCATCACGATGGACGACATTATGATCCACGATGAGACCACCGAAGATACCGGTATCCATATGATGCTGGCCCGTATGTGCGGCGAACTTCCCGTGGCCATCGGCGTGATCCGCAACGTGAAGAAAACCTCCTACACTCAACTGTACGAAGACCAAATGGACGAATGCAAGGCCAACGGCAAGTACAAGTGCGTTGACGACCTTCTCAACAGTGGCGACACCTGGGAAGTATAGTCATAAGACTTACGACTTGAGACTTTAATCCGAGTTTTGTAAGTAGATGAAAACGGCCGCCGAGGCAACTCGTGCGGCCGTTTTTGTGTATAAAGAATGGACTTCTTTCGTTCATCAAAAAAAACTGCCAACCTTTCGGAAGGCAGTTTTTTGCTATTGCGACAAAGGCCTCTATCAGTGCCTCAGTCCTTTCTATTGTTCATTGTCTTCGGAAATCTCCTCAGAAGTTTCGTCGATGTCCTCGGCGGTACCGATTTCTTCCGGTACGACTTCTCCCTCAACGATTTCAACAGGATTTTCCGCGCCTTCGGACAGTTCTTCCTCGTCATCCTCGCGCGGAACCTGAGCCACAGCGGCAATCACATCCTTGTCGTTCAAGTTGATGAGTTTCACGCCCTGCGTAGCACGTCCGAGCACGCGCAGACTGTCGATGTGCAGACGGATCGTGATGCCGGAGCGGTTGATGATCATCAGGTCGTCATCGTCGGTCACGCGCTTCAGGGCCACCAATCCACCGGTTTTGTCGGTAATGTTGAGTGTCTTGACACCCTTGCCACCACGATTGGTCACGCGGTATTCTTCCAGAAGAGAACGTTTGCCGAATCCCTTTTCGGAAACCACCAGCACGTTGTTTTCCGGAGAGTTGAGGGCGATCATACCCACCACGAAATCGTTTTCGTCGGCGAGGGTCACGCCGCGCACGCCAGTAGAATTTCTACCCACCGTGCGGACCGTGCTCTCATTGAAGCGGACGGCCTTGCCCGAGTGAACAGCCAGCATCAACTCGCAGTTGCCATCGGTGAGTTGCGCCTCCACCAGCTGGTCGCCTTCGCGCACGTTGATGGCGATGATGCCATTGGTGCGCGGGCGCGAATATGCGGAAAGCGGAGTCTTCTTCACCGTACCCTTTTCGGTACACATAATGATGAAATGGTTGTCGCAGAACTCCTGGTCGGTCAAATCCTTCACATTGATGATGGTCTTGATCTTATCGTCGGATTCCATATTGAGGAGGTTCTGGATGGCACGTCCCTTGAACGTCTTCGCGCCTTCCGGAATTTCGAACACGCGCAGCCAGTAGCAGCGTCCCTTCTCGGTGAAGATGAGCAGGTAAGCGTGGTTGTTGGCGATGTACAGCTGTTCGGTGAAATCCGACTCGCGGGTGCTGCTTCCACGAGAGCCGCGGCCGCCGCGTGCCTGCGCCTTGTACTCCGACAAGGAGGTGCGCTTGATATAGCCGAGGTGCGACACGGTGATGGCCATATCGGTGTCGGCATAGTTGTCCTCAATTCTGAATGCCGCCGTATGGAAGTTGATGGTGGAACGGCGCTCGTCGGCGTACTTGTTCTTCAAATCAATCAGCTCGTCCTTGATAATTTGATACTGAAGTGCCTCTTCGGAAAGAACGCGTTGCAAGTAGGCAATGAGTTTCATCAGTTCGTCGTATTCGTTCTGGAGTTTTTCGCGTTCCAGGCCGGTAAGCTGACGCAAGCGCATCTCCACGATGGCGCGTGCCTGGATATCGGTGAACGCCCATTTGTCGATCAAGCCCTGGCGGGCCTCGTCAGCATTCTTGGAGGCCTTCATCAGAGCGATGATTTCATCAATAATGTCCAATGCTTTGAGCAGGCCTTCGAGGATGTGGGCGCGGTCTTGCGCTTTCCGCAGCTCGAACTGCGCGCGGCGGATTACCACTTCGTGACGATGCTTGACGTAGCACTCAATGAGCTGTTTCAGGTTCAGAGTCTCGGGGCGGCCGTTCACCAACGCCACATTGTTGATGCTGAACGACGACTGGAGAGCGGTGTACTGGTACAACTTGTTGAGCACCACATTCGGGATGGCATCCTTCTTCAAAATGTAAACGATGCGCGTGCCGTTGCGCTTGTTGCTCAAATCCTCGATGTCGGCGATGCCGTCAATTTTGCCCTCCTTCACCAGTTCAGCGGTGTGGCTGATCAGGTCTGATGGTCCGACCATATAGGGCAGAGAGGTCACGATGATCTGGTTTTTGCCGTGCTCTTCGTCGATGGTGGCGTCACCGCGCATAATCACGCGGCCGCGGCCCGTCTCAAAGGCGGCGCGCACGCCATCGTATCCGTAGATGTTGCATCCCGACGGGAAATCCGGTGCCTTGATGTACTGCATCAGTTCCTCAATCGTGATGTCGTTGTTGTCGATATAGGCGCAGATGCCGTCGCACACCTCTCCGAGGTTGTGCGGAGCCATATTGGTGGCCATACCGACGGCGATGCCCGACGAGCCGTTCACCAGCAGGGCGGGAATCTTGGCGGGCAGCACGGTGGGCTCGTCAAATTCCTCACTGAAGTTCTTGCGCATATCAACAGTATCCTTTTCTATGTCGTTGAGCAATTCCTCAGCGCACTTGCGGAGGCGGGCCTCGGTGTAACGCATAGCAGCGGGGCTGTCGCCATCCACGGAGCCGAAGTTGCCCTGTCCGTCAACGTACGGAAGGCGCATCGACCAGTCCTGAGCCATACGCACCATTGCGTCGTAAACAGCACCGTCGCCGTGCGGGTGGTACTTACCGAGCACCTCACCGACGATACGGGCCGACTTCTTGTATGGTTTTCCTGCCACGATGCCCTGGTCCCACATCGCATACAAAATTCTTCTATGAACGGGCTTCATTCCGTCGCGAGCGTCAGGCAACGCACGCGCCACAATCACCGACATTGAATAATCGATGTACGCGGTCTTCATCTGGTTTTCGATGTTGACCTGTACAATTCTTCCGCCTTCTGCCATTTTTTTAAGTTTTTAGTAAAAAAATATTTTATAATTATTTATTAATCAATGATTTAATTCATTTATTATAATTTACAAAAATACGAAAAAAAATAATATGAGACGCATAAATAGTGATTTTTTTGAAAATAATTTCTTTATCGTCAGGGGGTCGGCAGAAAATCTGGAACGCCGTAAAACGAAGATTTCACGGCTTAAATGCGATTTTTATCAAACAGCAAATAACACAACTTCATTCTCGTTGTTAAGAAGCTGCGCTTCTTTTCTTCCTCAAGTCCCAAGTCTGTTTACAAGATGAAAGGGGAAAGAGTTCGCTATTGCGTGTCTGAATCCATACGCAAGCATTTTTATAGCATAACGAACATTATTTCCAAAAAAAATTGTAAATTTGCGGCTGCTTTTTGTAAGTTAATTTAATTAATATAAAACCTTGATATAATGGCAAGTAGAAGAAAAGAACTTTTTCCAAACGTTACCGATGAACAATGGAACGATTGGAAATGGCAAGTACAGAACAGAATTGAAAATCTGGACCAACTGAAAAAGTACGTTGACCTGACCGACGAAGAAGCCGAGGGCGTTAGCAAGACGCTCCAGACCCTCCGTATGGCCATCACTCCGTACTACCTCAGCTTGATTGACCCGAACGATCCCTATTGCCCGATTCGCCGTCAGGCAATCCCCACAGCCGCAGAAGTGCACCAATCGGCCGCCGACCTGCTCGACCCGTTGCACGAGGATGAGGACTCACCAGTTCCCGGCCTCACACATCGTTATCCCGACCGCGTGCTGCTGCT
>JAZQOJ010000150.1:0-8932 GCA_045627805.1 Bacteroidales bacterium | reverse complement strand
AAGAAAAGGACGCCATTGTGAAAGTGGTAGTCAATTTGATTAATCAGAATAATCAATAACAATTATGACTCCAGAACCCACCCTTAACGCACACAACAAAGATGAGTTCCCGCCCGCGCACACGGCGGAACCATATACGTGGCGATACGGACGTGATTAGTTTGATTGAAAGCGATTTTGAAAAACGATGAAAAATGTGGGAAATTGAAGATTGTCCTTTCGCTAATATTTAGTACTTTTGCAATCTTGGAAAAATGGCACAACAAGATTGCTTTTATCTTGGAAAAATGGCATTGGTCGTTATTATGTAATTGGAATATAAATATTTATGTTAAACAGAAAAATTGATTCATATATTGCCAATCATTATGAACAAAATCATAAGGCTTTGTTCGTTACTGGTGCGCGACAAGTAGGTAAGAGCTTTGCCATCCAAAAATATGCGCGCAGTAAATTCAAGCATTTCTATGAATTCAATTTTTATAAAGAACCAGAGATTATTCCCCTGGTTGAAAGTGCAAAAGACGAAAAGGACCTTTTAAGCAAGTTGGCATTATATAGGCATACTTCTTTTGTAGAAGATGAAACATTTATTTTTTTTGATGAAGTTGAAAAATATCCTGACCTGCTGACTTGGGTGAAATTCCTGGTTCAGGATGGTCGTTTCAAATATGCCATTAGTGGTAGTCTTTTAGGGGTGGAACTGAAAGGCGTGCGTAGTTGGCCCGTCGGCTATATGGATGAGATTCAACTGTATCCGATGGATTTTGAGGAATTCGTGATGGCCTTGGGCGTGTCTGAAAATGTCATTTCCCAATTGCGTGACTGTTACGAGATGCGTAATTCCGTAGATGAATATGTCCATCGAAAAATGATGGAACTGTTTCATCTTTATCTGATTGTTGGCGGAATGCCCGAAGCGGTTCAGACATTTGCCGATACGCATGATTTTGTGAAAGTGCGAAAGGTGCAGTCAAATATTCTGAAATTTTACAGGCGTGATGTCGGGGAATATAATACCGGCCGTCAGTTAGAAATCAATGAGATTTTCAAACTGATACCTTCTGAATTGAATGCGCAAAATAAACGATTTGTGTTTACTAATCTGAAAGATGCTTCGCGATTCCGTGAACGGAACACGGACTTCCTTTGGTTAGCGCAAGCCGACATGGCATTGCCCACGTTCAACGTTGACTCCCCGACATATCCGCTCAAGCTAAATGAGAAACGCAATCTTTTTAAACTTTTTCAAAACGATGTGGGACTGCTTTGCTGCCAATATGTTGATGGCATACCGCTCAAACTGATGCAGGGTGACGTGAATTTGAACTACGGAAGTATTTATGAGAATGCGGTGGCCGAAGAATTGCACGGACACGGATGGGAACTTCGCTATTTTTGTGGCAAAAAGCAAGGAGAATTGGATTTCTTGTTGGAAAATGATGCCAAAATTATTCCTGTAGAAGTGAAATCCGGAAAGGATTACGAACGGCACAATGCCCTGACCAATGTTTTGAAAAATCCGGAATACAATATCTCAGAAGCATTCGTGTTTTGTAATGACAACTTGCAAGTAAAAGACAAAATAACATATTTGCCGATATATATGGTGATGTTTTTTTACAAGAATAAAAAAATTGAAAGTCAAATATATGCAGTGAATATTGATGGCTTAAAGTGATATTTTATTGAGGACTTTTATAATATGAACGAACAACCCACCCTTAACGCACACAACAAAGACGAATTCCCGCCCGCACATACGGCGGAACATTTATTGAACCAGACGATGGGCCGAATGTTCGGCTGCGAACGCAGCAGGAATATGCACATCGAACGCAAAAAAAGCAAAATCAACTTTCTGATTGACAGACCTTTGACGGATGACGAGATCAAGACCGTGGAGGCCAAAATCAATGAGCTGATCGTCGCCGACCTGCCCGTGATGTTTGAGTTCGTTACGCGCGACAACATCCCCGACGGCGTGAAACTCGACAAACTGCCCGAAGATGCCTCCGAAACCCTGCGTCTCGTGCGCATCGGCGACTACGACGTGTGCCCCTGCATCGGCACGCACGTCGCCTCAACCAAGGAGATTGGCAACTTCCGCATTACCAGCACCAGCTACAATGAGGGAAGCTTCCGCATTGTTTTCAAAGTGGCGGAAGAATAGCACTATTTGCGCGTGATCGCCCCGCCGGAGGCAATCCGCAGCGGCGACTCGGGAAAATCCTCCTCGCTGAGCTGCTGTATTTCGCGCACGACCCGCATCTGAGTGTCCAGCCGAGGGCCAGTCCCCCACCGCTGAATGCCGGAGAAAATCTGCCCCGACACGAACCGCCCCGAACGGTCCACGCTCACCCGGATCATCGGGGCCAGTCCGCTCACCCCGCTAATGGCCATTCCGAAGGGCGTGCAGAAATTGCCGAGACTGTACGCGATGAAGCGGTCGCGGTAAAGCTCCACGGCGCGCGGCACGTGCGGCCCGTGCCCGAAGAAGACGTCGGCGCCGGCATCAACGCAAAGATGGGCGAAATAGTGCACGTCGCCCAGCACACCGTCGAGGTCGTACTCCGATGCGAAAGGAACGTGCATATAGGCGCTCCCCTCCTTCCCCGCGTGCATCGACACGATCAGCACGTCGCATTGCGGGCGGACTTCCTCAATGAGTTTCTTGGCGGCCTGCAACTCGAAAACGCTGACGCAGTCGCGCATAGCGGCAAACGCGCAGAAACCGAAACGGATGCCGCCGCGCTCGAAAACGGTGAAGCGCTGGTTGAGCGAGCCCGCGAACTCAAGCCCGGCCTCGCGCAGCACGTCGAGCGTGTGCATACGCGCTTCGTGACCGAAATCGCAAACGTGATTGTTGGCCACGCTCATCACATCGTAGCCGGCATCCACCAGAAGCTGCACATACCGCTCTGGCATCCGGAAACGATAGCAAAGCTTGGGATCGGTGCAGGTTTTCGGAATGCCGCCCGAATCAAGCAGCACGCCTTCGAGATTGCCGAAGGCAACGTCGGCGCCCGAAAGGATGTGGCGCACACTGTCGAACAAATGGATGCCGTCGGCAGCAGGCAGACGCGGAGCGTCGTCAGGATAATTCATTCCCAACAGGATGTCGCCAGTGCCCACGATGGTGAAAACCTCGCGCGGCGCGGTATCGGCCACCACCGTGTCGGAAATGGGAAGAACAACCGTGTCCGCGATGCGGCTCTCGGACGGATTCTTTGAAGAACACGCTGCCAAAAGAAGAATCGAAAGCACTGATATACAATAAATTGAATTTCTCATAGGGAAATGATAAGAAAATGCAAATTTACAATAAATTACGGAATGGCACTCCAGCCGGAGCATTCTCACGGGATGCGACAGCATTGTGAAACCAAATGTTAGAAAAAATCTGAAAAAGTGGGCGCAAGACGGAACAAAATGCGAAAAAAAGGTGTAAATTTGCAACCCTATTTTTGAAACAATAACCATAACTAAAAAATAATGAAAAGAATTTTAATTATCGGAGCATCCGGCCAGATTGGTTCAGAGCTCACTCCCGCATTCCGTAAGATTTATGGCAGCGACAACGTCATTGCCAGCGACTGTGTTTACCCGCTTCGCCCAGAGTTGGCCGAGGCAGGCCCGTCCGTGAAAATTGACGCCACGAAAGCCGAAGACATTGCGGCAGCAGTGAAACAATACAACATTGACACCATCTTCAACCTGGCGGCCATTCTGTCGGCGAAGGCCGAACTGAACCCGATGCTGGGCTGGAACATCGGCATCGGCGCGCTGCTCAACTGCCTCGAAGTGGCCCGCGAGCTGAAATGCTCCGTCTTCACCCCCAGTTCCATCGGCGCTTTCGGTCCCGAAACCCCGCACGACGGCACTCCGCAGGACACCATCCAGCGCCCGAAGACCATCTACGGCGTCACCAAAGTGACCGGCGAACTGCTCAGCGACTACTACTTCAAACGTTTCGGCGTTGACACCCGCTCGGTGCGCTTCCCCGGCATCATCTCCAACGTGACACTCCCCGGCGGCGGCACCACCGATTACGCTGTTGAAATTTACTACGCGGCCATCAAGGAAGGCAAGTTCACCTGCCCCCTGAAAGAAGGCACCCTGATGGATATGATGTATATGCCCGACGCCATCAACGCAATCGTGCAACTGATGGAGGCCGACCCGACCCGCCTCATCCACCGCAACTCATTCAATGTCACCGCAATGAGCTTCGGCCCCGAAACCATCTACGCAGAAATCAAGAAGCACCTGCCCGATTTCGTGATGAACTACGACGTTGACCCGCTGAAGCAAGGCATCGCCGACAGCTGGCCGAACTATATGGACGACAGCGCGGCCCGCAACGAGTGGGATTGGAAACCGACCTACAACCTCGAAACGATGACCGTCGATATGCTTAAAGTATTGCGTGAGAAACTTCGTTAATCTCATTGATTTACAATGATATAATTAAGAAAAGAGCGAGAGTTTTCCCGCTCTTTTTTTTGCATTCGCTCGTCCGCCCGTACTACTTCCAAGTCGTATGTCTTTCTCGCTTCTCGCCTTTCTCGCCGTTCTCGTCTTTCTCGTTTTTCTCGTTTTTCTCGTTTCTTTGGGCGTTCCGGCTCCCTGCGGTCGCCGTCGGGCTTTCCGCACTAACTTCGGGCTGCGCCCTCGTAAATGTGCTGCAATCCCTAACGCTGCGGTGCGCCAGCCAGCCCCATCGTCCCGCAATAAGCAATTCGTCCCCATCCACCCTCATAACCGAATGTGCTAATGTCCTCTTAACATAACCGAATAACCGAACAACCAGTGCTCAGACAAGTTTTTTGTGTGAAACGGACCGCAAGCGATATCTACCCCAAAAATTTTCCGTAAATTTGCAACCGCAAAAAATATTTATCACATTTTGCAGTTATAATGAGTTATGAGTAAGCTTACCGATTTCTTCAAGCCGCAGCGACTGGGATTCCATCTCATCCTGGCGGCCGTTATCACTGTGATAATCATTTTGTTAGCCGACTACATTCTGGGCCGTTACACCAAAAACGGGCAGGAAGTGGAATTGCCCGACTACGTCGGGATGTCGGCCGAGGAACTGATGAACAACCACGACAACTTCGTTTTCGTGGTTAGGAACACGGTTGTTGACAAGAAAAAGAAAGAAGGAACGGTTGTGGGACAGGATCCGCTTTCTGGCGACAAAGTGAAGCCGGGGCGGAAGGTTTTTCTCACCATCACCACGCGCACGCCCAAGAAAGTGAAGATGCCGCAGGTGGCGGGCGACCACGGCCTGCGCCAGGCCACCAACCTGCTCGAGTCGGCCGGACTCATCCTTGAAAACGTGATTTACGTGGAAAGCGAAACTCCCGGACAAGTGGTGGCGCAGTATTACCGCAACCGCCCCATCAAGGCGGGCACAATGATTGACGAGGGCTCCAAAATCACCTTGCACGTCGGAGCCGAGCCCATCGCAGAGCCAGAAGAAGAACCAGCTCCCGAAAACACTAATTTTTACGAACTTCCTGACAATATTGATTTTTAATTATGAACCTTAATTTGAAAAAATACGGCATTCTGTGCTGCCTTTTCATCAGTCTCACGTTGGTCAATGCCCAAGAGGTCTTGACAGGTGTCGCCACCAACAAGGCGATTGCGCGCGAAGCGAAACAAGCTCGTCCCCTCCCCGTGCGCAACGATGCCCTGCACCTTCCCTTCGTGGACGACTTTTCCAACTACACGGGCTATCCCGATCCGAACCTGTGGGCCGACCGCTACGCCTATGTGAACCGCACGCTGGCGATTGTGCCGCCCACGATGGGCTGCGCCACACTGGATGCCCTTGACGAGAACGGCCGCGTGTATGCTCACGCCGACGGAGCGGGCTTCCACGCCGACAACCTCACCTCCCGCCCCATCCGGCTGGACTACAATTTCACAAGCAACCACGCGATGTACGCGAGTGACTCGCTGTACTTCAGCTTCTACTACCAGCCAGCGGGCGGCACGCAGTCTGGACTGGAATGGGAACGCATCGGAAACCGTCCGGAGGGCCGCGACTCACTCGTGCTTGAGTTCGGCTACGCCACCGGAAACATCGTTTTCCAGGGCTTTGTTTACTGCGACTATTTCCTTGGCGAGAACGAAAGCTACATCGTGGGCGACACGCTCATCAATCCATACCTGCCAGACAATTATTTCATCTTTGAAACCGCCGCCTTCCCCGGCGATATGATTTCATTGCCCTGCGACTCGATTTTCGGCGAAGAAATGTACTGGGAACACATCTGGAGCACGCCCGGAGAATCGCTCGACGAATGGTTGGCCGAAAATCCGCTACAGTATTTCAAGCAAGTGATGATCCCCATCACCGACTCGCGCTGGTTCATCAACAATTTCCAATTCCGCTTCCGCAATATGGCAAGTCTGGAAGACAACGGCATCGTGGGCTGGGCCAGCAATGTTGACCAATGGAATATCGACTACGTTCGACTGGAAACCGGAAGATTCGCCAACGATCTCTATCCCAGTGATATAGCATTTGTGGAGCCCACCACTTCCATTTTGAAGAAATATCAGGCAATGCCCTGGAAGCAATACCGCGACAGCGACCTGGGCAGCGAATTCAACAATGTGCTGGCCAATCTTTCACAGAATGAGAGGAACAGCGCCTACACATACAGCGTCAGCAAGGTGGGCGCGGGGCAAGTGGCGACTTACACATCCAACAACGAGAATTCGCATCCGTACTACGACAACGGGCTGCACACCTTTGCTTCCCACGCCAATCCCGCCTTCACTTTCAGCTCGCTCCCGACTGACAACAACGACAGTGCGACCTTCATCGTGACTCACATCTTCCAGGAAGTCGGCACCGGCGACCGCCGCCGCTGCAACGACACCTGCGTGTACGAGCAGAAATTCTCCAACTACTACGCTTACGATGACGGAACGGCCGAGGCCGGCTACAGCATCCTGTCAACGATGACGCACCCTGAAGCTTATCTGGCAATGCGCTTCACGCTGGCGCAACCCGACACACTGCGCGCCGTGCAGATGTGGTTCAACTCCGTGCTGGAAGACGCCAACGAAGCCGAGTTCACCCTGATGGTCTGGGAAGACGAGAACGGACTCCCGAGCGCCGAACCCATCTATGAACAGGTGAGCCAACTGCCGCAACACGGCCAACAATACGAGGATTTCGTCAATTATTACATCGAAGATACAGTGGAACTTTCCGGAACCTTTTATGTGGGATTTTACCAGAATCACTCGGTCCAGCTCAACCTGGGTTTCGACCAGAACACCGACTCGCGCGAACATTTCGTTTATAAGACGGCCGCCAACTGGGTGGAACCCTTCCTGAAAGGCACTCCGATGATCCGTCCCGTGCTTGGAAGCCCCGCTAATCCGACGCCCGTGAACGAGTTCGTGGAAAATCCATACCGTATCTATCCCAATCCGGCGCAATCGGTTTTGCACGTGGATGGCGAAGTCGCCCATTCGGTTCGCGCGTTCCGCATTTTCGATGCTTTCGGCCGCCTGGTAATGAGTCAGGATACCAATGCAGCTTCTTTCTCCATTTCTGTTGAGCAACTCAATCCCGGAATGTACATCCTTCAATTAATTGACAATAAAGGAAATAGCACTGCTCAAAAATTCATTCGCCAGTAATTTCACAAGAAAAATCAGATTCATTCAATCTTAAAATATAAAAAAATGTTAGTCATCGGCATTGCAGGAGGTTCGGGCTCAGGAAAAACCTCCGTGGTTAAGAGAATTATGGAAGCGTTACCGCAAGACAAGGTGAGTGTGCTGTCGCAAGACGCCTACTACCGCGATCACGGCGAACTCACGCAAGAGCAGCGCGAATCCATCAACTTCGACCATCCCTCCTCAATTGAATGGCCGCTGTTGGTGCAGCACATCGAGCAATTGCGCAAGGGCGAGTCCATTGAGATGCCCACCTATTCGTACGTCACCTGCCGGCGAGGCAAAGAAACGGTGCCCGTGCATCCCTGCAAGGTGCTGATCGTGGAAGGTATCTTGATTTTCACCGACAGCACGTTGGCTAATGCGCTGGACCTCAAGGTTTTCGTTGACACGGAAGCCGACGAGCGGCTCATCCGCATCATCCAGCGCGACGTGAACGAGCGCGGCCGCGGCCTCGACAAGTCAATCGTGCATTATCAGAAATACGTGAAGCCGATGCACGAATGTTTCATCGAACCCACGAAGCGCCTCGCTGACATCATCATTCCAGTGGGAGGACAGAACGAAAAGGGCATCGACATCCTGACCAGCAAAATCCGAATGATTCTGTCGGAATAACGCCCTCGACGCACAATGCTTTTCAATTCCGTTGAATACCTGCTCTTTCTTCCAATCACATTCCTATTGTATTGGTTCGCCTTTCGCAAGTCGTTGCAAGTGCAGAATCTTTTCATTGTAATAGCTTCTTACATTTTTTATTGTTGGTGGTACTGGCGTTTCTCCGGTCTCATTGCGTTCACGACGCTGTGCGGTTTTCTGAGCGGCCGGCTCGTTGACTTCCTCGGCAAGAAATCTGTTCCGTATTTTTCGAATTATCAAGACATTCACTTCCTCAATAGCAAAGAACTCTTAGCACCACGCCTCGCAAATGGAGAAAAAGACATCTACTTGTGCAATGACACGCACTGGTCAATCAAGAGTGCAAAATATGTGGCAGAAGAGTTGAAAAGACGCATCGAAGAGCAACTTGCAACCAATAAACAGCTTCTCAAATGAGCATCAGCATAGGTATAACCATCGCATTATCAATTATTTGCGTAATTTGCATCATCATTATTCTCGTGCGCGTCAGCAAACTTGAAGCGCCGCACGCCGACATTTCCTCAAAAGACATTGAACGACTGGAAAGGAAAGTGACGGAATCCAGCCAAGTTACACG
>JAZQOJ010000149.1:0-24415 GCA_045627805.1 Bacteroidales bacterium | reverse complement strand
AGCCGGAGGGAGTCGAACCCTCGTCCAAACTTGCTGCAAAAGTGCTTTCTACACGTTTAGTCTCCGTTTGCTTGTCGGCGGCAGGCAGGTACGGGACCAACCAATCTGCCGCTTATCTCCTTGATTTTCGCTCACGCATCGGAGCCTGCGCTCGCTATCCGTCCCTTTATGATACTTCTGACCGGACGCCGAACGGCGTAGCTTCCGGGGAAGCACTCAGTGCCGCAGACCTTGTCTGAGCTCCGAGAATCGCTACAATTAAGCAGCGAAAGCATAGTTGTTGCCATTTATTGGCGATGAGAGTTAGTTTTTAACGGAACCGTCTCTCGAACCTCCGACGTGCTTACAAATCCACATACATGCTGTCAAAACCAGACGGCCCCTGTGAATTTCAATGTTTCACCTTTATTTCACTTCGCCCTTCGTTTTCAGCACTACGCGATCATTTTCTGCATTCGAGTCAATCGTGACCCACTTGCTAATCAGACCCGTGTGCTTGGCCGTATAAGTAACTGTCATCGAGCCCTTTTTGCCAGGCATAACGGGCGACTTAGACCATTCGACTTCGGTGCAATCGCAGTTTGATTTCACATTGTCCAGAATCAAAGGTTTTTTTCCAGTGTTTGTAAAAGTCACTTTGAGTTTCTTTACATCACCCACCTTGAGCGTTCCGAAGTCCAAAACTTTCTGATCGAACTCAATTTTCGCCAAGTTGGAAGTGGAAGTCGCTTTGGCAGTGGTGGCAGTAGTGCCTTTCGCTGACGACTTGGTACTCTGCGCATTGGCGGCGAAACCAGCGACAAAAACGAGTACTAACATTGCGACAACAAATTTTGCTTTCATAGCTAAATCCTCCTATAATTACAGTTAAAGATTATTGGGCTTTCATCATTGGCGCATCCTGTGCGGGAACCGATTCTGCCGGTTTTTCAGCAATATGTCCCTTAATATGCAGAACCACGCTATTGTTCACGGCATTGGAACTAACCGTAATGGATTTGTTGATATTGCCGAGGCGGTTAGTGTCATATTTAACCTTGATAATTGACTTCTTTCCAGGAGCGATGGGCTCTTTCGGCCAAGAAGGAACCGTACAGCCACAAGATGCACGGCAGTTGGTAATCTGCAAAGGTGCCTTGCCCGTGTTTTTGAACACAAATTCGCACACGCCATTATCACCTTTGTAAATGTTGCCATAATCATACTCCATCGACACGAAAGTGATTTCAGGGACCTTTTCCTTTTTTGACTTCTTTGCAACTTCTTGCGCATTCAAGCTGAAGGATGCGAAAAACAAAGCGATAATAGATAAACAAACAAGCTTTTTCATAATATGATATTTTTAATTTTTGTCCAGCGAGAAAAAACGACGATAAGACCGTTTTTATTTTACAAAGTTTAATTTTTCAGTAAAGAAATCACGGCGAGTTCATATCCCTTCAAGCCGAAACCCGAAATAAAGCCGCAGCAACATCCTGACAAACAATTATTTCGCCTATATTGTTCACGAGAAAACAGATTTGAAATATGAACCTCCACCACCGGAATGGGAACAGACCTCACCGCATCAGCCAGGACGACGGAAGTGTGGGTGAAAGCGCCTGGATTCAGGATGATGCCCTCGCAGTCGGAAGCGTGCAGAATAGCATCCACCAAGTCTTCCAAGCGGTCTGACTGACAATAAGATAATTCACACTGGGGAAACCGTTTTTCCAATTCCGAAAAATAGCTTGGAAAATCAGTATGTCCGTAGATATTCACTTCGCGGGTACCCAGCATACCCAGGTTCACTCCATTAATTATTTTGATCTTCATTGGCAGTTTCAATGATAAAGACGTCCTCGTCGGCTCGTTTCATATTCAATTGCTCGCGCACGTGCTGCTCCATCAGAGCAGGGCTTTTCCGAATCTCTTCCGGGGTGTGCGCATTTTCAAGGTAGCCCTGCAGCTTCGCATTCTCGGTTTCCACCTGTTTGATTTTCTGCCTCAAAGCCGAATGACGCTGGTAATTCGTATCTGAAAACACATAAATGTACACGAGCGAAATCAGGAAAGCCAGAATGTAGATGAAAAGCCGGTGCCCCCTTCTTGTCCTTACAGGCACTTCCTCCTGTGATTTTTCAACATTGTTTTTTTTCAGCCACATAACATAGAAGATTAATCAAAATCCAGCTCAGCGTCATCGTCATCAGCCGATTCGTCCACTTTCTTAGCCATATTGAGCAGGATGCCCATTGCCGCGCAAGTGACCCACATATTGGTGACACCCTTGCTAATGAACGGAAGCGTTTGCCCCGTAGGAATGACCACGCCCACATTCACTCCGATATGGATATACGCCTGCCCGGCAATCAGCACGCCGATGCCAACGCTGAGCAGACGGATGAAGTCGCCTTTCGCCTTGCGAGAGATGAGCATACACTGATTAAACAAAACCATATAAAGGAAGGCGATAACAAATCCGGTAAACACGGAAAGTTCTTCGCAAATCATTGCAAACACAAAATCGTTCTCGCACTCGGGCATCTTCTCCTTCAGGATTCCCTTTCCGGGACCCGCAGGATGAACGAATGAACGAGCCACGGCCGTCTTCGACATCGTCATTTGGAAGCCGTAACCCTGCACATCGCTTTCTCCCGTAAAGAAATAAGTGATACGATTGTGCATCGTACCGCTTCGGTTTTTGCTTTGTCCATCGTCCTCAACCAATTGAGTATCAGTTGAAGAGGGATTGGATGAATGGCGCAAACTCCCCAAATTAGCATAGAGGAGCGCGCAGACGCACAAGAAAGCGACGAGCCCGCCCAAATACTTGAACTCCACACCGGCGACAATCAAAATGGAGAAGCCGGCAAGAAACAGGATGATAGCCGTGGAAACGTTTCGCAGCGCGACAAGCCCGATGAACAGCACAAAAACAAACAAAATCGTATAGATGAGCTGCGAATTCGACTGTTTTCCACTCTTGATGCACTTCGCGACAAAGGATGACAGCCAGAATACGAATAGAAACGTAATGATATAGAACGTCTGGATTCCCCAAAGACTTCGTCCACCGCCGCCAGTGCCAAAGAAAATTGTCATAAGAAGCAATGCGAATCCCAACAATAATGGCATCCACATATGTTTGTTTAACTTCTTGTAATTCACCTTGCTGAAAAGCAGCATCACTCCCCAACCTATCACGACTGAGATCAAAGGTTTCAAAATGTGCCCCGTCAAGCTGTACGCATTGTACACGGAGAACAACGTGAGCACCATCACCACGACATAAATCACGTGGTAGAACTTAAGTTTTGAAGGGAGCTTGAATACCATAATTAAAGTTGAGCAACAGCGTTCTTAAATTCTTTACCGCGAACGGCGTAACTTCCATCGAACTCTTCTCCTGCCGGCACTCCGGGACATAATAGGACCTGCTGGTTGGAACTGCTGCCGTAGAATGCGACTCTCACTGCCGTTTCCATATCGGCACACACCTCTGTGCGGACACCGAGAATGTTCAGGAACGACTTCGTATCATCACTACACTTGCCCAGATAAACAATCATATTCACTTTCTCCACAATCATCTGCAGCAATTCCGCACCGATGGCGTTCCAATCGTCGAAAGAAGTAATCCAAGTGATTGATTTCGACTTTGTTGCATTCGACAAAGCCATATAAATTCCATTTTGATTAATGGAAGCGGAGTCGTTCACGAAATCAATCGTGCGCACAGTCTTGACGGTTTCCAACCGATGTTCGGGGGCCTGTACTTCGCGAGAGGACATCTGCGCGGAACGAATGTCCAGCAAACTCTGGAAATCACGCACGCCCGTGTTCCCGTAGGAATAACCCATCCCATATTCTCCTTTGACACTAACTCTTGATTTTGACATAACTATCTGATTTTTAATGTTACCACGGTTAAAACAACTAACAAAATGCTTACTACGATGAAGCGCTGCACGATTTTCGACTCGTGCATTCCCTTTTTCTGATAATGATGATGCAAGGGCGACATCAGGAAGATGCGACGGCCTTCACCGTAGCGTTTCTTGGTATATTTGAAATAGGTCACCTGAATGATGACGGAAAGACTTTGAATGAGGAACACGCCACACAACAACGGGATGAGAAGTTCCTTGCGGATGATAATACAGCTCACAGCGATGATGCCGCCAAGTGTCAGACTGCCGGTATCGCCCATAAAAATCTGCGCAGGATAGCAGTTCCACCAATAGAAGCCGATACACGCACCCAGCAAAGCCGCAATGAAAATGGCCAATTCGCTGATGTTAGGTATGTACATAATATTCAGGTAATCAGCGAATATGGCATTGCCTGACACGTAAGCGAGCACGGCAATGCCGATGGCAATGGTTGCCGAAGTGCCTGCTGCCAGCCCGTCAAGCCCATCCGTCAGATTGGCGCCATTGGAAACGGCGGCAATAATGAAGACCACAATCGCAATATAAATCAGGAACGACCAAGAGCCATTCTCGTCGCCCAGCCACTTCGTAAACCACGCATAATCGAACTCATTGTTTTTGGCGAACGGGATGGTAGTCTTGGTGGAGTGGACCGACGGAGTGGCATTCACAATGCTTGAATTCTCGTCGTTTATCTTCACAAGTTGCTCGGTAGCAACATTTTCGGTATGAACGCGGACATCTTCCTTGATGACCGTGTCGGGATGAAAATACATTACGATGCCGACAAAAAGTCCCAGCACAATCTGCCCGGCCAACTTCGCTTTCCCAGGAAGACCCTTCTTGTCTTTCTTGAAAACCTTAATGTAATCATCAATAAAGCCGAGCGCTCCGAGCCACAAAGTGGTGAAAATCATTAAGATAATATAAATATTGTCAAGCTTGTTGAGCAAAAGCACAGGAATCAGCACAGCAGCGATGATGATGATGCCGCCCATCGTCGGAGTACCCGCCTTTTCAGACTGGCCTGCCAAGCCCAGGTCGCGAACAGTCTCGCCAATCTGTTTTTTGCGAAGCAGTTTGATAAAACTTTTGCCAAAAATCATTGAAATGACCAAAGAGAGCACGATGGCCAGGGAGGCGCGGAAAGAGATGTAATGGAACAGATTCGCGCCAGGGAAATTCAATGTTTCTAACCAATCAAACAAATAGTATAACATTTCTTCAATTATTAATTATTAAAGATTCCAATTAATCGTAACTTCCTCACTATCATCAAAATGATGTTTAACACCCTGTACATCCTGATACTTTTCGTGACCTTTACCCGCAATGAGGATCACTCCGTGTTCGCGGAGCATCATACAGGCCGCCTTGATGGCCTCGCGACGGTTTTCAATAGTGACGACTTTCGCGCGCGCGTCGGCGGGAACGCCCGCTTCCATCTGGCGAAGGATTTCAGAAGGTTCCTCAAAACGCGGATTGTCGGAAGTAAGGATGACGCGGGAACTGTACTGGCAGGCGATGGCGGCCATTTCGGGGCGCTTGAGGGCATCGCGATTTCCACCACAGCCCACCACGGTCAGGACCTCCTCACTGGCGGAAGTGATGTCTCGTATGGTGGACAATACATTCTGCAAAGCATCGGGCGTGTGGGCATAGTCGATGATAGCCACGCCGCCCTCGTGATTGCGAATCACGTGGAAGCGTCCTTCTGCCGCACCCAGCGCACTCATTTTCACCAGAACTTCATCTACCGGCTGATCCAAGAGAACCGCAGTCGAGTAAATGGCGAGCAAATTGTAAGCGTTGAAACGGCCCGACAAGCGGAAGAACACCTCTCGTCCGTTGATGTTCATTTGGAGCCCCTCGAAGCCGTTCTCAATGATTTTGGCTTTGAAATCGGCAGCCGACTGAAGAGAATAACGATAAACCTTGGCTTTTGTGTTCTGCACCATCACCATACCATTCTTATCATCCAAATTGGTCAGGGCGAACGATGTGGCTGGCAATGCGTCAAAAAATGCCTTTTTCGCCTGAATATAATTGGCAAAAGTCTTATGGAAATCAAGGTGATCGTGTGTGATGTTGCTAAAAATTCCACCAGCAAAATGCAGTCCCTCAATACGATGCTGACAAATGGCGTGAGAACTCACCTCCATAAAGCAATACTGGCAGCCAGCATCTACCATACGGCGCAGCAGGGCGTTAAGTTCCAAAGCATCAGGAGTGGTATGGGTTGCCGGCACCTCCTCGTCAGCAATTTTGTTAACTATGGTGGAGAGGAGTCCCGTCTTGAAGCCGAGTTCCATAAAAAGGCGGTGCAGCAAGGTGACGGTGGTGGTTTTTCCATTGGTACCCGTAATGCCAACCAGTCGGAGCTGCTTGCTCGGGAAGTCGTAATAGGCATTGGCGAGTTGGCCTAATGCCACGGCGGAATCCGCCACGCGGACATAGCAGACCTGGGGCGCAGTGGAGGCAGGTAATTCCTCGCACACCACGACGCCCGCGCCAGCTGCAATGGCTTGCGGAATGTAGAGATGGCCATCGGTCTGTGTGCCGCGCTGGGCCACATAAAGTGAAGTAACATTCTGATTCTCAAAATCTTGAATTTTCCGAGAATCAAAAGCGATACAACCGACTTGCTGGTTAGCGCAGCCGACGACCTCAAGCGGGTCTAAACATTCAAGCAAATAAGATATGTTTTTCACGTATCAGTTAAAGGTTTTTAATAAGAAGGGTAATGGTTAGGGAAGGGATGGATAAGGTTTGAACAACAAAAGGGTCAGCTTTATCAGCCGGGGGAGAGTGTCAATAATACGATTTTCGCATTCGGGTCGTAGGACTGGCTCCTCACGATTCCGCAACCCGATATTCGGGCCTGAAGGCCGTGCCTGCGCAGTTCGAAAACGGCATCGGACGCGGAAAGCCCGACGACGTTGGGGATTTTCGAACTTTGTGAAACCTCATACGGTTCCAGTACGGCGTGATTGCTGCTGGAAGAGCGCCAGTACGTTCCCTGGTTGGGTTTGCGATATGACAGTTTCCAATCGCTGAGAACGCGTTTCAGGTCGTTGGCGCGTACGGGACGGCACACAGCAAGCTGTTTCTGACTTTGATCCAACTGCTTGGGCTCAAACAAAATACGTTTGGCGATTTTGGTAAACACCTCAACCGCGAGGCCGCTGCCGCCCACCACATTATACAAATAAACGATACAAGTGTAGCGAGGATGATCGGCGGGGAAATAGCCGCAGAAAGATACCGCGTTGCGATTCTTGTCGTAAGCGCCCTTGTGATAGATGTCGCGGGTGCCGGTTTTGCCAGCGAATTCCATCTGCGGAGCCAGCCGCTGCCGGGTCGGGAACGCGGTTCCGGGGCGCTCCATAGCGACCGCTTTCAAATAGGATTGGGCGATATGAATCGTCTTGGGGCTTGCGATCTGCTCGCGGATCACCTCGACCGGATACTCAATCGTTTTCTTTCCGCAAGTCGCATAACGGACGAAACGCGGCTGCACCATCCGACCTCCGTTTGCGACAGCGTTATAATATACCAGAGTCTGCATCGGCTGCATATTGAAGGCGGCGCCGAAATAGGTAGGATACTGCTCCTCGAAAATCTTGGTTTCGGGACGGAACCCCGCCAGCGGCTTCAGCTTTCCGATCTGCGCGGAATAGCCCACCGTGATATAGAGCGAGTCAAGACGGCGAACATAGTCGGCGTAGCGCGGGAATGCGTCGCGAGCCATCATTGCGACGCCCACATTCGACGACCGCTGCATAATTTCCTTGATGGAGACGTTGGTAACCTCGCCGCCACCGTGAGAGTCCTTGCGGGTGTATTTGTGGCCGCGAGCGGTAAACGTGTGTGTGTTAATTGAATAACGGCGGGTCGTGTCGCAATTGGTCTGTTCCAAGTAAGCCAGCAGCGTGGCAAGCTTGAAAGTGGAACCGGGTTCAGCCGCATCCGCCACCATTGCGAAATTGCGAACCTCTCGGTAGGAGACCTCACCATTGGTGGTGTCAAGCATAAAATTGGAAATGGCCTTGATGTCTCCAGTCGCCGTTTCCATCACAATGGCGCACGCCCAGTCGGGCCTGAGTTCCAGCGACTTCGCCATCAGCTCGGTATGCACGATTTTCTGAATGTCAATGTTGAGGGTCGTGTAAAGATTGCCGCCCTCCATCGGAGGATTGTCAATCTGAAGGGGAACAGATATGCCGTTAATGTACAATCTCTTGCGCATTCCCGACTCTCCAGCCAGAATGTCAGTGAACAAGGCACAGCCATCAATGCCGTTTTTCGCCTCAGGACTTCCCAACACGCGTCCGGCCATATCACCGTAGGGGCGCAGACGAGCCGTCAGCTGGCGGGTTCCCAAGTCCAAGATAGACTGGAAACGCACCTTCCCCTCCGTGATGATGCCATAGCGGGCTTTGTCTTCGTCTTCAATCGTTCCGCTAAAGACGGGGAGTTCACGGATGGCGTCCAAATCTTTTTCAAACACCATCTTGCCGTCTTTCAGAACCTCGTCCTCGCTGAAAATCATCACCCACTTGTGGTCCTTCATCGCCCTGGCGAACCTTTTCTTGTAGTATGCGACATCGCGGTTAGGGTAGCGGTCCTGAAAAATCTCATAAAAACGGCGCGCGCAGTCCGCAATCAGCGTGTCAAGGTAAGGGCTGTCCGACTTAAGCCATTTGTTTGCAGCGAAACGTTTCCCGTCGATGCCGATGGGATAGACTCGCACATCCGTAACGAGCGGGCGTTCTTGGTCATCGTAAATGACTCCGCGCATCGGATGGATCTCGTCCTCCACCACGCAGTTTTTCCGCGCCTCGGCTGGCAGTGTGTCAAACTCGCGCGACGTGTAATACTCATACAAGTCTTTGGAACCCATATACTTGTCCTTCTGGAAGAAGGCAAGTACAATCATACCGACAAGGCACATCACAAATGCGAATGCAACTCCAAAGACAATAAGTTTACGTCTGAATTTTGACATTGCGGTATGATTAATCTTTCTTTACTATTTTATAATATTCGTATTCGTTCACTGGTTCGAAGCCCTCGGCAACGGCCTGCTCAGCCAGCTCGCCCTGCTGATCGGCATAAATCACCTCATTGATCTTCCTCAGCTCGCGCATCAGACTGTCTTGTTGGGACAGGTCCTCGCGGATACGTGCCTCCTTTGCGTCAATGCTCCGTTCGTTGTACACGCTAATGGTCATCACAACGATGATGAGCAGCAGCCAGGGGGCCCACTTCCTCCAGGTTTTCAGGAGAAACTTTCCCGCCAGGATGCCGTTGAAGAAAACGCGCAACTTCGACGGTTTCTTCGGTTCTGTCTTCTTCGTTGTCTGTCCTTGGTACATTGTTTATATTTTTTCTGCGATGCGCAACTTGGCACTGCGAGCGCGCGGATTCTGTTGAACTTCCTCTTCGTCGGGGACTACTGCCTTGCGGGTCACGAGCCGGAAAGGCGACATCGGGTTTCCGTAGAAATCCTTTTCCACAACACCATCGAAACGGCCCGACCTCAGGTAATTCTTCACGAGACGGTCTTCCAGAGAGTGATAGGAAATGATGACGAGTCGTCCGCCGGGCTTCAAAGCATCGGCAGTCTGCGACAGGAATTCCCTCAGCACGCCCATCTCGTCGTTCACTTCAATGCGGAGGGCCTGGAAAATCTGCGAGAGCACCTTGTTTTCCTTTCCGCGGGGCAACTGCGGGGCGACCGCCTCGGCCAGTTGGAGGGTGGTGCGGATGGGCGTGTTGGTACGGACCTGAGCAATCAGGGAGGCCAGCTGTCGCGAGTTAGGCAGTTCGCCGTACTGATAAAAAAGTGCAGCGAGGCGTTCGGCAGGGTACTCGTTCACCACTTGGTAAGCGGTGATGCCGCGGGCACTGTTCATCCGCATATCCAAGGCGCCATCGAAACGGTGGGAGAAGCCGCGTTCCGGCGTGTCAAACTGAAAAGAAGACACGCCCAGGTCGGCCAAAATCCCGTCCACAGGATAGGCCTGATAGTATTGTAGAAATTTCTTGAGATTCGAGAAATTGGAAGGAACGAACTGGAATCGTCCGTCAGACAACGCGTTGCGAGCCGCATCGGGATCCTGGTCGAAGGCGACCAGCCGACCGTCGTCAGCCAATTGCGAAAGGATTTGGCGGGAGTGACCTCCGCCGCCGAAAGTGACATCGACATAGGTTCCCGACAAAGAAGTAAGAAGACCATCCACGGAAGGATGAAGGAGTACGGGATTATGATACATCGCCTTCCTCCTTTCTATTCTTATCGAAACGGCCAGAATGCATCGCGGCGTTGAGTTCAGCGTAATCGTCGGGCGAGATAGCGTCGCACTGGGCGTTGAACTCGTCAACGTTCCACACCTCCACCTGCCCGTGGTCAAGCACAAGCACGGCCCGCATCTCTATTCCATATTTTTCCAGCAGGTTCTTGGGGAGCACGATTCGGCTCTGCGCATCGCACTCGAGGTAAGCGCTCTGCCGAAGCAGGATGTTGCGGTACTGACGCACCTCCACCAAGTCGCGGTCCAGCGAGTCAAGGAAGGCGGCCTGCGCCTCGTACGCGCTTTGGCTCCACAGCATAATGTGCCTGCCAAAACCCACGGTTGCCCAAAACGACTGGCGGTCGTCCTCCGGCAACTCCTTCAGCAAAGAAGCAGGCAATTTCAAACGCCCGTTCTTCTCCAGAGTGACTTCAAACCAACGATATTTCAAACCAGCCATAATGGTACATTTTGCAGCGACAAAAATAATAATTATATTTCAATTTTCCATAGTTTTATATTTATTTTTCAAAAAAAGTTAAAATTAGCACTCAACTTGCTGATTTTCAATATGGAAAAAAATGGAAAAAATATTATTCAAACCAAGTTATAAACACTAAACTATTGACAATTTAGAAGTTACAATATATTCAGCATCAAATTTATAACTATTTAATAATCAATTATTTAATAAAAACATCATCATCAATGCGTTTTTTCAATGGCAAATGCTGGAAAAAAATGGAAATATTTGGCGCAAAACGGAAATTTTGGGAGCGAGCCCACTTGTCCGTTGCGGGGAAGGAAAATCAGCAAGACGTTAATTTTTTGCAAAAAACAGAATTCCGAAGTCCTGGCAAGCGACAAAACGGAAAATCAGAAACACCTGCCATAAAAAATTATGGTCGGAAAGTCACTTCCTGTACAAATTTTACGTAATTTTGCAGTTGAATTTCCAAAAAAGCATCAAGTATGAGCACAAAATCCAGGATCGCCGTACTGTTGCCTTGCTACAACGAGGCAGCGACCATTGCGCAGGTGATAGCAGACTTCCGGGAAGCGCTTCCGCAAGCCATCATCTATGTTTACGACAACAACTCGACCGACGGGACGGCCGAAATAGCACGCGAGGCGGGAGCCGTGGTTCGGTTTGAGAAGAGGCAAGGGAAAGGGAACGTGGTGCGGCGGATGTTCCGAGAGATTGAAGCCGACTGCTACCTGATGTCGGACGGCGACTGCACCTATCCGGCAGCGCAGGCGTCAGAACTGGTGTCGCCGGTGCTGAACGGCCAAGCCGACCTGGTCGTGGGCGACCGCCTGTCGTCCACCTACTTTCAAGAGAACAAGCGTCCGTTTCACAATGTCGGGAACCGCCTGGTAAGGGCGCTGATCCGAAGATTCTGGCACACCGACATCCGCGACGTGATGTCGGGGTACCGCGCCTTCAGCCGCCGTTTCGTCAAGATGTTCCCCGTAATGTCGGAGAAATTCGAAATCGAGACCGAGATGACCATCCATGCGCTGGACCGCCGCTTCGACATTCTGGAAATACCCATTGTTTACAAAGACCGTCCAACGGGCAGCAACTCGAAGCTGAACACCATCAGCGACGGGACGAAGGTGCTCAAAACCATTTTCATCCTGTGCGAGGCGTACCGTCCGCTGTTCTTCTTCGGCTTCTTCGCCCTGCTGCTGGCCATTCTCGCCATCGTGCTGTTCATCCCGGTCTTCGCCGAGTACTGCAGCAGCGGACTCGTGCCCAGATTCCCCACCCTTTTCGTGTCGCTGTTCGCAGGACTGGCATCGCTGATGTCGCTTTTCACGGGACTCTGCCTTGACGTGATTGTGAAGAAAGACCGCAAGGAATACGAACTCAAACTTTTGAATTTCAAATAGTTATTCTCATCTATGAAAAAAACGATCATCAGAGGGATCCTCTTATTCTTTTCGCTCATCGTGTGCTACCTGCTTTTTATGGTTGCCGGCACGCTGATGCCCGACGGCAAGGTGCGCAAGAACATCGGCCGCTCGGTGTGGGCAATGGAGCGGCAAGGCGACTACCCACGCGCGGTTTTCGACGGCGAGTACGGAAGGATGGACAACTTCACCGACGCGCTAATCCTCAATATGGCGTATCACGTTAGCGCTGACAGTTTGAAGGCATCCATCTTTTTAAATCAGCACGCAAAAACGGGAGCGTATGTTGCCAGCGGACTGCGGACGATGGTGGAAAAGCAGATGGGCGGCGATATGCCCTACCCGCGCTACTGGCACGGAAGCGTCTTCCTGATGCGGTTCCTTCTCCTATTCGGAAACTACGAGTTCATCCGGCAGCTGCTTTTCGTATTGTCAACATCCCTGCTGCTAATCGCTTTCACACTGGTTCAAAAGCAGATAGGAATCCCCTGCGCACTGGCCTATTTTTCCGGATTCTTTTTCCTGCACGGCTTCGTGATGCAGATGTCCATTCAATTTTTCCCGGTCCTGATGATCACGCTGGGAGCATCTATCGCCCTGAGCCGCTGCTGGCGAGACTTTTCAAAAGTGATCCTCGTGTTCATCGCAACCGGATCGGTCACCTCGTTCTTCGACCTGCTCACCACGCCGCTGCTCACAATGGGGCTGCCGCTGGTGCTTTACCTGATGCTGAGCCGGGATGAAGATATGTCGTGGCTCGCCGCATTCTGGAGGATGGTGCGGTCGGGCTTTGCCTGGGGCGTTTCCTTCGCGACAACGTGGATGACGAAATGGGGGCTTGCGTCGCTGATGACGGGCGAAAACGTTTTCAAAGACGCCATCGGGCAAGCGGCCTACCGCTCGGGAGCCGATGCCGACTTCAGCCGCTGGGACGCGGTGACGGCCAACCTGCAGATGCTCAACGTCCCGCTCATAATGTGGTTTGCACTGGCGATTGGGCTTTGCGCCATCTTTTTCTTCAACAAAAAATGGTGGCGAAACGGAAGCATCTGCGTCCTTCTCACCGCCCTCCCCTACGTTTGGTATTTTGCCATCTCCAACCACTCTTTCCAGCACTGGTGGTTCACTTACCGGCTGCAGATGCTGGCAGTGGCGGCTGCGCTTGTGTGCGCCGCGGGATTTGTTGACTGGAAACGGGCGGCACAGTGGCTGCGCAATCGCTCGCACCGCATTTTTGAAAAACAATCTTAACCATACACGATGACCTTTATTTCCGAACTGACCGACATTCTGCTGAAAAATGACGTAAAAGACTTTCGAGACATCGTTGTCGTGCTGCCCAGCCAACGCGCCAAAAACAGTCTGCTCCGCGAACTGGCGTCCCGCCTCGACGGTCCTGCCTTCTCTCCGCGCATCGCCACCATTGAAGAGCTCATCCAGTCGCTGTCTCCGCTGCGTCCCGCCGACGCCACCGAACTCCTCATCACCCTCTTCAAAGTGTGTCAGCAACACCAGTTCGCCAACTGCTCCGACCTGCGCGAATTTATGTCGTGGGGGCCTATCTTTCTGCAAGATATCAACGAAATTGATATGTACAACAGGAACGCCGACGACATTTTCTCCGACCTGTCGAAAATCAAGGAACTTGAATTCTTCGGGAAAGAACATTTGTCGGAAAAACAGAACAAATACCTCGCATTCTATTATAGTCTGAAAGAAATCGCGGCGAAATTCAAGCAACAGTTGAAAGCCGACAAAATCGGATACAACGGACTGATTTACAAATATGTAGCAACAAGTTCAGAAGTCAATTTCACCGACTACGAATCGAAGAAAATCTATTTTGCCGGACTGACGGCGCTCTCCCCTACCGAGCTTGCCATCGTGAAGCGCATCAGCGGCTGTCGCGGCTCGCAAGTGGAGTTCCTCTTCGACCTGGACCCGTTCTACTTCAACGAAGAATCGAACATCCATCTGACCACTCTGGTCAAGGAAATTCAGAAAACGCTGGAAATCAACAAACTATCTGGTATAAAAAATCATTACAAAACAATCGAGAAAGAAATCAAGATTGTAGGAGTAGGCAAAAAAATGAGCCAGATTTACATTGCCATTGAATTGCTGAACAAGTTCTTGCCAGAAGCGCTGAACCGCACCGCTGTTGTGATGGCCGACGAATCGCTCATCGTGCCATTCGTACACGCTTTCGACCACACAAAATGCAACATAACAGCAAGTTATCCTGTCCGCTACACCACTGCCTATCAACTGATGCACGCGTTGTTCGCCGCCGCTCAGAATCTCCGCCGACTGCAATTCGGCAACGGCGGGACTGCCAGTTACTATTTCCGCGACATTCTCGCATTCTTCAGGAATGAACTGGTGGGCCAGGCCTTCTTCACGAGCGAAGCCGCTCAGCAGCAGTACGTTCGCGATATTATCCAAAAAGGATGCGTGTTTTTAAGTAAAAAGGACATCCAAGTTGACGGGAAGGACATTTTCCCCGATTTGTCAACGGATGGGAAAACTTTCATTGACGAAATCACAGGATTTTTTAGCATTTTAATAGAAAATTTAGCCATTCGGAATGATGAAAACAACAACGAGGTTGCGCTTTTGACAGCATTCAGGAACGCGCTCGCCAAAGTGGGAAACACGTTGGAACAGTTGGGCGACACCGCCGTTGATCTTCAGACTCTGCTTCACTTCATCAACGACGAAGTAAACAACATTTCCCTTTCCTTCAGAGGCACGCAAAGCGAAGGGCTGCAAGTAATGGGACTACTGGAAACCAGATTGTTAGACTTTGACAATCTCATCATACTGGGAGTCAACGAGGGAATTCTTCCGACAGGAAATTCAAGTGAGACGCTACTCCTTTTCGATGTCAAGCGGCACTACAAACTGCCGACATACGAGCACAAAGACGCCATTGGAAGCTATCACTTCTTCCGGCTCTTGCAAAGAGCGCAAAATATCTCGCTGGTTTACGACACCGACACTTCCAACTCATTGACAGAAGAGAGCCGATTCATCCGCCAGCTGGAATTCGAAGTGAAGAAGCAAGGGCTGACCAATTCCATCGACATCCGGCGGACGAAGATGACCGTCAAGCCCACTTTCGGCACGCAAAAAAATTCATTTGAGATTCAGAAGACACCGGAAATCATCCGCCATCTCACCAACGAAGATTGGGAATTCTCGGCGACCTCGCTCAACTGCTACATCAATTGCTCCCTGCAATTCTACCTAAAATACATCGCCCATATTACAGAACAAGATTCTGTAAATGAGAATGTTGAGATGAATGTCATTGGGTCGGTTATTCACGAATGGCTGGAAAAACTTTTCATAAGCATCCAGAAAGACCAAGCGGGCGACAGTGCGCACGAAAAGATTTTCGCCGATGCGAAACGGGATCTGGACAACGACAAACTCACCGAAATTTTCAAGACGAATGCAAAAGAGCTTAAGGAGCGAGACTTCACGCACGGGAAGCTGCTCTTAGCCGTGGAAGTGGTGAAACGCTACCTGAGCCGCTACTTAGAAAAAGTCGAGGACGAGTTCAGGGAAAACGGAAGATTGCACCAAGTAGTGGCGACCGAATTGGAAATGAAATCGGAGCTCAAGTTAAATGAAACGACCGTCCATTTCACGGGCAAGGCCGACCTGATTGAGAAAATCGGCGACATCACCCACATTTTCGACTACAAGACAGGAAAGATTCACGAATTGCTGATGCCCGAAAAAATGAGCGACCTCTTCGAGAACCCCGACTACAAGCAACTGTTCCAACTGCTGCTTTACGCTTGGCTTTACGTCAGCATTAAGCAAAAAGAATCCCAAAACAAGCACGGCAAGGAGAATGAGGACCCCGATGAGCAGGACAAGCAAATCAATGAGATGCTCAAGAACACGAAATGCGAAATCATTGGTTTCCAGGCGATGATGCGCGGTGACAGATACATTTTCCCCGCATTGGAAGACAAGGACAAGGAACTGGAACTCTCCAGTGTACTGATCAAGAACTTCTCAACCGAATTAACAAAAATCTTCAAGGAGAAAATTCTAAACGAAAAGGTGCCGTTCGCACAAACAGAAGATGAAAATCGCTGCCAATTCTGTGATTATCAAGGGATTTGCGGTAGGCAGCAGAAGATAGAAAAATTTTAAAAAACGTTGCAAAAAACGAACGATATTTCAAATAAAAATCTTAATTTTGCAACGTATAATATAAATTAGAACTACGATGAAAAAGTTAGGCATCTTATTGGCAGCGATCATTCTCACCACTTTGGCAACTGCTCAGAATTCAATCTCATTTTACTTTAGCAATCAACCAGTTAGCGACACAATCGTTTACCAAGCCAGCCGTCTGATGGACGACAACACGGTATGGGTAAGTGTAAAGAACGAAACGAATGATTCACTCTTTCTCACCATCACGAAAGAGATTATTTCCGAACTTCCGGGTTCCTTCACCACATTCTGTATGGGCAGCTGCTACGATCCCAGCGTGACGACAGCGCCTCGCACGATGGACCTGGCTGCCGGCGAGAGCACTTCAACCGAACAATTCCATATCGTTTACAATCCTCTGGGGAGTTTCGGCGAGACCCTCGTGAAATTCACCTTTACTGATGCCGCTGCGGGAGTTTCCGACTTCTTCATCGTCAAGTTGGTCACCATCAATGAAGAAGAGGATGAAGATGGCATCAACGACCGCCCCGTCAGCTTGAACAGCTTCAGCGCTTATCCCAATCCAGCCACCACGCAAGTCACTTTCCAATACGACCTGTCGAATCGTTCAGCGAATGACGCCACCAGCATCATCATCACCGACCTGGTAGGCAACAAAGTGCGCAATCTTCCCATCTCCAACACGACTGGCAAACGCACTTTAGACGTATCCGACCTCGTATCAGGCATTTACTTTTACTCCTTGGTATCAAATGGCCGAACCCTTTCAACCAAGAAGCTGATCGTGAAATAATGGAAATAACACGTATTTTCGACCTTCTCCCCCATTACGCCATTCATTTTCAAAGAGACGATGCTCTCAATGGCAAGGAGAATGGCACCTGGCGTCATTATAGCATCAATCAGTACATCGCCATTGTCAACAACATCAGCTACGGGCTGATGCAGTTAGGCATCAAGAAGGGAGACAAGATCGCCTCCATCAGCACTGGCCGTCCGGAATGGAACTTTCTGGATATGGCGATTATGCAGCTCGGCGCCGTTCACGTCCCGATTTATCCCACCATCAGCGAGAACGACTACAAGTACATCCTGCATCACGCCGACGTGAAAATGGTGTTCGTTTCGGGATGGGACATCTTACGCAAAATCGAGAACATCATCGCGGAAATCCCTCAGTTGAAGGACAATGTTTACACTTTCCGCAACCTGCGCGGCTACCGTCACCTGAACGAGGTGATTGAGTTGGGCGCGGCGAACCCGAGTCCGCAGTACCTCAACGAGATCAAAGAACGCATCACTCCCGACGACGTAGTGACGTTGATTTACACGTCGGGCACTACGGGAACGATGAAGGGCGTTATGCTCACGCACGACAACATCATCAGCAACTTTTCCGCCATTCTGCCCATCGTGCCTGTGCATCCACAAACTAAAGTACTGAGTTACTTGCCCTTGTGTCACATTTATGAACGAATGATGATTTATGCGTGGCACTATTTGGGCATTCCAATTTACTATGCGGAGAGTCTGGGCACCATTGCCGACAACCTGCGCGAGGTGCAGCCCACCATTTTCACAACGGTGCCTCGACTTTTGGAAAAATTCTACGACCGCATCATTGCGACAGGCCGCAAGCTGAAGGGGAAAAAGAAAGACCTGTTCTTCTGGGCCGACGAAATCGCGAGCCAATACGAGTTTGAGGGACGCACGAAGCGTTACGACAGGCAGTTGCAGCGCGCCAGAATGTTGGTCTTGCGCAAATGGAAAGAGGTTTTCGGTGGCAAGCTCGAAGTCATCGTGTCGGGTGGCGCCGCCATACAGCCCCGGCTCTGCCGCATCTTCTGGGCAATGGAGATTCCGGTGCTGGAAGGATACGGTCTGACGGAGACCTCACCCGTGATTGCCGTGAGCGACTTTTTCAAGAACGGGCACAAGTTCGGCACTGTCGGACAGCCCCTGCCCGGAGTGGAGGTGAAAATCGCTGACGACAACGAGATCCTGACCCGCGGCCGCTGCGTCACCAAAGGATATTACAAAGCCGAGGACCTCACTCGCGAAGCCATCGACGAGGACGGCTGGTTTCACACGGGCGACGAAGGCGTATTTGAGCCAGAGGGCCAACTGAGAATCACCGGCCGTAAAAAGGAAATGTTCAAGACAGCGTTCGGCAAGTACGTGGTTCCCACGCACATAGAAAGCAAATTCTGTGAAGACTCCCTGATTGACAATATGATTGTAGTGGGCGAGAACAAGAAATTCGCAGCCGCGCTCATTGTTCCAAACTTCACCGACCTCCGCTCGTGGTGCAACAAGAAAGGCATTCCCTACACCACCAACGAAGAGATGATTCAACACCCCGAAGTGCTTAAGAAATTCAAAAAAATTGCCGACAAATACAATTCCGAACTGGGAGAGACGGAACGCGTGATGAAATTCACCCTCATCGGATACGAATGGAGCGTATCGACCGGCGAACTGACTCCGACACTGAAGTTGAAACGCAAATTCATCAAGGAAAAATTCGCCGACCAGGTACAAAAACTTTTTGAGTAGTCTATACATATATATATTTATACAATGAAAAAAATCTTCATTATCTCCGCCATCATCGTGGCGATTTGCATTAGTGGCTGCAAATCAACGGAAAAATCCGGCTCTAAAGAGTTGCAGAATCTTCCCCTCA
Organism: Bacteroidales bacterium; assembly: GCA_045627805.1. GTDB lineage: Bacteria > Bacteroidota > Bacteroidia > Bacteroidales > WCHB1-69 > UBA1756. The sequence goes on along the minus strand of JAZQOJ010000149.1, from coordinate 5,402 downwards.
CGCAAACCCACTGGACATTGACCGCAATCAACGGCGTTCCCGTTGGTGAGACGCCCGCCGAAGCGACCATCGCATTCGACGACCAAGGCGGCATTTCCGGTTGCTTGGGCTGCAACACCTTTTTTGGCACTTATTACGCGAAAAAAGAGAAACTTGACATTGAATTCAAGGGAGCGACCAAGCGTTTATGTTCGGATATGAGCACAGAACAAAAGTACATTTCCGCCCTTCAAGACGAAGTTTGTTGCTTCACAATCGAAGGGAACACACTGATTATCAAAAATAAATCACAAGAATTACTGCGCTTTCAAGGGACCGCTCAAAACCAATAAGCTATGAACACGGAGGAAATCATACGACAAAGCATTTTGGAAGATGTTGGCGATGGAGACCACTCTTCACTGGCGTGCATCAGTCCCGACGAGATGGGCTGTATGCGACTTTTAGTAAAACAAGACGGCATTCTGGCTGGAGTTGAGGTGGCGAAGCAAGTGCTGGCCATCATTGACCCCGCAATCAAGATGGAGCAATACCTGCACGATGGGGACCCGATCAAAAAGGGCGACGTGGCGTTCACCATCACCGGGGCGGTGCAAAGTATGCTGACGGCCGAGCGTACCGTGCTCAACTTTATGCAGCGGATGAGTGGCATTGCCACTAACAGCCATCACTATGCGGAAATGGTGAACGGAACGCACGTCACCATTCTCGACACCCGCAAGACGACGCCCAATATGCGCTATTTTGAAAAATACGCCGTGAAAGTGGGCGGCTGCCAGAACCACCGTTTCGGACTTTTTGATATGGTGATGTTGAAAGACAACCACATAGACTTTGCTGGCGGCATTGAAAAAGCCATCGACAAAACGCACGAATATCTGAAAGCGAAGAATCTGAACCTCAAAATCGAAATCGAGACCCGGAGCATCGACGACGTGAAACGCGTGATGGCGCACGGCGGTGTGGACCGCATTATGCTTGACAACTTTGGAATCGAAGGCATTCGCGAAGCGCTGAAAATCATCAACGGAAAGTACGAGACCGAGGCATCGGGCGGCATCACCGACGAAACCTTGCGCGACTACGCAGAAACCGGCGTTGACTTCATTTCCGTGGGCGCGCTCACCCATCAAATCAAGAGTTTGGACCTGAGTTTAAAGTTTTCTAAAAAATTATAACTCAACGAGATATTTTTTCATCTATGAAAATCACACTCAAGAAACCCATTAAAATCATCCTCATCATTCTGGGTGTGCTACTCACCCTGGTGCTTTTGCTGGCCATCTTCATCTCCCCCATCGCACACAAAGTCATTGAAAAACACAGTAAAGAACTGTGCCACAGAGTTGTAACGATGGACGACCTGACCATCAACCTTTTCAAAGGAAGTGTTGACATTGAAGGTTTTAAAGCTCTGGAAGAGAATGACAAGGATGTTTTCGCCACTTTCGACCAACTGTATGTTGACATTTCGCTTTTCAAACTGATTGGTAAAAAGGTTCAGTTGAACGAAATCACATTGAAAAGCCCTGACATCCAAGTAATTCAGAATGGAAGTCGGTTCAATTTTACCGACATCATTGAATTTTACAAAAAAGACGACAAGCCCAAAGACACTACGCCGAGCGCCTGGGTGGTGGACCTGCGCAACATCAGCATTAGTGGGGGCAACATCGTGTACCGCGATGCCCAGGTGAAAAGCAAGTTCGACTTGCGCGAATTGGCGATTGCCATTCCGCAAATCTATTTCAGCACGCAAAAAACCGACATCGGCCTGGACCTCAAATTCGCCAATGGCGGCGCTCTCAACGTGAAACTTCTTTACTCTTTGAAGAAAAGCACATACAATCTGGCGGTGAATTTGCAAAAATTCTCACTCTCTTCCGTGGCTCCTTACGTGCGGCAATTCCTGAATGTCAATGACATAGACGGAACTCTCACTACCAAACTTGACATTAGCGGAGACACCGAACACATTCTCGACATCATCGGGAAAGGAAAGGTTGCCATCTCCAACTTCAGCGCCACCGATCTAGAAAACAAAAAGATTGCCGACATCAAGCAGCTGAATGTCAACATAGCAGAAGTTGACATCAAGAAGAACCACTACCTTCTGAGCGATGTAACCGCGACCGGGATCTCAACGGCATACGAGATTTTCAAAGATTCGCATTCATTTGACAACATTGTCAAAAAGTCGGACTCAAAAGATACTGTAAATCAAGAAAATAACAATTCCAGCGCTCCCATTCAGTTCCGCATCAATCACGTTGCGATTCGCGATTCCAAAGTAACTTACGCCGATCACACGATGCGGCAAACGGTTTCCATTCCGATCACGAATCTGAGCGTCACCACCGACGACTTCACACTAAACGGACCGCTGAACGTGAACATTGACGCTACGGTAGGCGAAACGGGCCAACTGAAGGCGAAATGGAGCGGAAGTCTCAGCGACCTGAAGAACCAGAAAATCAACCTATTTCTCACCAACTTCAAAATCGCAATGGCATCGCCCTATTGCTACGAATATCTGGCCTACCCGCTGACAGAAGGCGTGCTCTCGTTTATGAGCAACACAACGCTCACCAACAATCAGTTGAACAGCAAAAACAAGATTGACATTTACAACTGCGTTGTCGGGAAAAAGGACAAGAGTTTCAAGCCCGAATTCAACATTCCGCTGCGAGCCGGCGTTTACGTACTCACCGACAGAAAAGGGAAAATGCAGTTAGACATTCCTGTTTCAGGCGACCTAAACTCACCGAACTTCTCGTATAAGAAAATCATTTTCAAGGCGATAGGGAATCTGTTTGTTAAAGTAGCGGCAGCGCCCATCGACTTTCTGGTGAAGGCGATAGGGGGTGATCCCGACATTTTCGCCGACATTGAATACGAAATCCATCCGCAAGGTCTCGGCAGCGAATCGTACGACAAACTCAACAAGATTGTGGACGCGATGAAACAAAAGCCTGATTTGAAAATCACAATGCAGCAATCCATCAACCTGCAAGAAAACGTACAGGAATATGCACTCTACAATGCGAAACGCGAGTATTACATTTCGTTGAACGGGCAGAATGCAGGCAACAACTATGAAGAGATTCTCAAAATCAAAAACACGGATCCCAAGTTCATCAAATATGTTGACAACCGTTTAGGTGGAAACGTTCAGGCCGAAATCAAAGACAAATGCGTTGGCCTATACGATATTAAGGAAATGGGCGCGCAAATCGACCGGAACCTCCGAAATCGAGAGCAGCAGATTCTGGACCAATTCACGATGCAGGGAATATCGGCCGACAGAATCACGTTTCTTCCATTGGGAGAAAAAAACACTCCGAAAGGCAAAACGCTACTTTCATTTGGTGTCAATATGGAAGATGACGAATAGACGGTAAAAAAGTCAATTCGAAATCCGAATCACTCAAATCAAACAAAAATATCCAATCCAAATCACTCGGATTGGATATTTTTTTTCAATGTAATCCAAATAATTCTAAAAAAATTTGAAAATAGATAGAATATTTCCAATTTAAGTGTAATTTTGCAACTTCAAAAAGCAATTCATTTATCGATATGAAGACAAAATACATTGACCTAATCACACAGACTTACGAATTCCCGCAAGAGCAATTCGAAGTTCAGGAAAACGAGCTGATTTTCAATGGAGTTCCATTGATGGACATTATCAAGCAGTATGGTACACCACTGAAAATCACATATTTACCAAAAATATCGCAGAACATTCAAAAGGCGAGAAGATGGTTCAATGTGGCCATTGCCAAAGCCGACTACCAAGGCGACTACCATTACTGCTACTGCACGAAAAGCTCGCACTTCGAATTCATTTTGTCGGAAGTTTTGAAAAACGATGTCCATCTCGAAACTTCATCCGCCTTCGATTTGAATCTGATTGAAGCTTTGGAAGAGCAGAAACTGTTCGACAAGGAGAACTTCATCATCTGCAATGGCTTCAAAAAGCAGCAATACATCGACAACATTGCGATGATGCTGGACAAGGGTTATGTCAACACGATTCCAGTGATCGACAACATTCACGAGTTCGATATGCTGGACCAGACGGTGAACACGAAGTGCAAGGTCGGCATCCGAATCGCGGCGGAGGAAGAGCCCCGATTCGAGTTCTACACCTCGCGTCTCGGCATCCGATACAACGACATCATCCCGTTTTACGAACACAAAATCAAGAACAATCCCAAATTCGAGTTGAAGATGTTGCACTTTTTCATCAACACCGGGATTCAGGACACGGCTTACTACTGGAACGAACTGACCAAGTGCATCAGTCTGTACTGCGACCTGAAGAAGATTTGTCCGGAACTCGACTCTTTGGACATTGGCGGTGGTTTCCCGATCAAGACCTCGCTCTCGTTTGACTACGATTACGAATATATGGCCGAGGAAATCGTTTCGCAGATCAAGCAGATTTGCAACCGCGAAGGCGTGGAAGAGCCCGACATTTTCACCGAATTCGGTTCCTACACCGTGGGCGAGGCGAGTGCGGTTCTGTTCTCCATTTTACAGCAAAAGCGCCAGAATGACAGAGAGTTGTGGGATATGATTGACAGTTCGTTTATGACGACGCTCCCCGACACCTGGGCCATTGACCAGCAATTCATCATCTTGGCGGTCAACAACTGGGACAAGGCCTACGAGCGAGTATTTCTTGGCGGACTGACCTGCGACAGCCAGGACTTTTATAATTCGGAGGCCTCGCTGAACGCCGTGTTCCTTCCACAGATCAAGGCGAGCCGTCCGACACAGGAAAAGAACGAGTATTTCGACGAGGACCCGCAATACATCGGGCTTTTCAACACGGGGGCGTACCAGGAATCCGTAGGTGGCTACGGCGGCATACAGCACTGCCTCACCCCCGCCCCGAAACACATCATCATCTACCGCGACGAAGAAGGCGAACTCTGCACCAAACTGTTCGCTAAAGAACAGAGTTACAAGTCGATGCTAAAAATATTGGGATATTAGTGGCGTGAGTATTTTTGAAGTGTTGAAGTGTTGAGGTATTGAAGTTTTGAACCTATGAATTACTTGACTGTAGAGAAATTATCGAAGACATACGGAGAGAAGCTGCTTTTCAACGAAATCACTTTTGGTTTGGAAAAGGGGCAGAAAACGGCGCTCATTGCGAAGAACGGAACCGGAAAATCCACCTTGCTCAACATCATTGCGGGGCTGGAGGAGCCCGACGAAGGGCAAGTGGTGATTCGCAAAGACATCACCGTTTCATACCTGCCACAAATCGACGACTTTGCCGACGACGCATCGGTTTTGGATGCACTTTTTGACCCACAAACTCCTGCCATTCAAGCGATTAAAGAATACGAAACTTGTGCTGCGCTCATTGCAACTTATGCCGACAC
>JAZQOJ010000148.1:0-4370 GCA_045627805.1 Bacteroidales bacterium | reverse complement strand
GGAATTTGTGGGGGCAAAGATAGGGGGAATTATTTGGATTGGGACTCGGATTTTTGAAAAGTCTCTTAGTGCGTTGATTTCAAGCTTTCTTGTTTCTCTTTTTTTGGGGACTGTTTTAGTGCATTTTTCAAAATCAGTTTGTTTTCTTTTGAGTAGCGCTTGAGTTTGTCGTATGAATCATAGAAGCCTCGAACACGCGGCATCCATTTATCGTATTGGATATCTATTTGTGCTGGTTCTACCTTTAGTGTGGCACGTGGCTGTGAATTAATAACGATGAGTGTAACGTCACCTCCCTGACTGATATTTCCCAATTTGTAATAAGTATTTGCGTACTTGAGGATGAAAAAAGAGTTGTTCCCTTCTTTGTTGCCAGGATGGAGAAAGCCATTTTTCACCATTTTTACACGTTCGCATCCTTGCCATTCTACTGTTTGTGGATTTTTTTGAAAGTTACCTATAAATTGGAAGTCTGATGGGTAATATAAGCAATAGATTTCAGCTTTTGACGATTCGAACGGTATTTCAATGTCTTCTATGGAATAATTGTCGCGGTTCGCTCGCATAATTGCTACGAACACCGTGTCTTTTAACGATTCATAATACTTGATGATTTCTTCTGTGTTTTTTTGAATATAAAAATCATAGAAAAGAGATTGCATGCACATAAAGCAACGTATATTTTTTAGAAAAGCAGAATCCGACCACTGCCAAACTTCCGCATTATGGATCAATGAATCATACCGGTACCTGGGAATTTTGCTTTCTTCCGCTGTGAGTGTTTCATAGAAATTGCGATAAAATTCAATCTTGGTACTATCAATGTGATCGCCTATGCAAGGTGGATGCGTAATACAGAGGGAATCCCATCTGTCCCACTCCGCTACTTGCTGGGAAAAACAGGGAAGTGCAAATGCACACAAGGCCATAAAGATCACTTTTCTCATAATACTTACCTACTAATCTTGATAAAAATTTCAAACGGCATAGAACCGCAATTCCTTGTGCCGTTATAAAAATGTACACTTTTATCACTCATCGCAAATACTGCAAATGATCTATGGTGTGTTTGTTGTTGTCTTTGATATGTATTATTTCTGTCGGTAGTACCTGGCTCTTGTTCCCAAGCAGGAACACCTTCACACGTACCGCTCCCGTGACTATGAAAATCAAAGAAAGCCGCATAGCCATTATAGCCGTAATCTTGTGTCTGACGATATGACTTTATTGCCCCTTCAGCACAAGGGTCACCAGCAGTTCCTGGTATTCCCCACACAACTTGTTCGGTTCCAAAATGCTTAGATGTATTATCCAAAACATCACCACAAAGCCCGCCCCATTCCGCATTTGGGTGGTGAGAGTCAAATTGTTCCAAATTATCTACTATATATGCCCTATCAGTTGTTGATGCTGGCACTCGGTGTATATCATCAATATTTTCTTGATTAATTGTAAAGACACCAGCATATTTTTCCCTATCATATGAATATGAGTAGGATATGGCATTTCTATCTGTTACAACATATACCTTTCCGTCATCAATGCCATCCGTTCCGAGATACTTCCCATTCATATCCCAAAAGTCACCCCACTCTCTCCCATCCTTATCCACCAACCGCACCGGATTGTTCGCGCAATACACATACGGAGACAGATTCGGGTACTTGTCCGAGAGCGGATCGACCGACAGCCAGAGGGAGAGTGCGGGGTTGTAGGGCAACGCCGCAAGCGAGGGAGGTGAAAAGTGAGAGGTGAGAGGTGAAAGTTGGGGCATATTTTGGGGTGTTTTTGTGGGGGCAAAGATAATTTTTTTGAAATGAAGGGCACTTCGATCGTTGATTCAAATAGGACCTATTCCTGTTTGAATGGAACAAATTGGATACTTATCAGTCCTGTGAATTCCCGTTCGTAATGTTTATACCTGGTCTGGGATGTGATATAGTAGCAATATTGCATTTGTCGCATTATGTTTTGAAATTCATTCAAATATAAATCGTTTGCACTGATTTTGTTTCCAATCACAATTTGATAATCATTTTTTATCTTTATTCCAAAAACGCTCACCCTTTTTATTGCAATGTGTGCGTTGTCATTAAATGGTTCAGCATTGAACGTTGCTGCAACAGAAAATGTAATGGTTGTCGTGTCTTTCACAAAATCAACAGAATAATTTTTCTTGTCCAAACAAAATACGTATGTTACGTCAGGATAATCAATGTTAGACATAACGCTGCATAAAGAATCTTCCAAATATCTCATTGGTAAACATTCAACCATCTGATAATCTTGTCCCAATAGACGGGACGATATTATTAGACAAAATGTTATCAACAAAAATATAGACTTGCTCATTTTATTTTAGAATGAATTCCTTGCCATAAATCTGTCTCTCCTGGTCTTGATATGGGCAATGAGTCATATCCGTCAAAATATTGTTTAAAATAGTGCTCAACATATTGCATACTAGAATTTGAAGTGTCACCCCATAGTACTTTCTCGGCATTATATTGGTATACCTCAAAAAGGGGGCCTTCGGCTGGTTGAAGTTGATTCATTCCACCACCAGGTATTGTGCCACTGACAATGGTGGCAAATATTCTTGCTTGGACTTCGTTATGTATGGATGCCTTGCCTTGTCCTTTTAGATCTTGATAACCGTGAAACATCTCGTGAGCAATATTTCCTGACTCCAAGTGCCCATTCAAATAAATAGTGCCGCCAGTCCCGTCCCCATTTGTCTGATACAAACCTTGCGCATTGAGCGCATTATCGCTGGTTTTCGCAGTTAACGAGTATAGTACCCCTTTCTGATTCATTGCGTCAATAACTTTTTTGCCTTCCGGTGTCTCATAAATGGCATTCATTGTATTCCATTCGGCCCGTATTGTTTCATCAACTCCATCATAAACGCTACCTGGATTATAGCATAATCCTTCTATTTCCCATTCTCTCCCATCCTTATCCACCAGCCCCACCGGATTGTTCGCGCAATACACATACGGAGACAGATTTGGGTACTTGTCCGAGAGGGGATCCACGCTGAGCCAGAGGGCGAGTGCGGAGTTGTAGGGCAACGCCGCAGGGGAAGGTGCGAGAGGCGAGAATTGAGAAGCGAGAAAGGGAGTAAGCCAAACTTGTTCGGGCTTTGCCGAGCCGCCAGGAGAAAATCGAGCGGAGCGAGATAAAGTTGAAAATTGGGGCATAGTGCGGGTGGGGTGGGATACTGAAATATCAGTTGGTTAATAATGAAAGTGTCCGATTTTGTACTATTTAATTGAAGTCGAAATAAATTTCTATGGTTTTATAGGCCTATCTAAATATTCCCCATTCTGCTTTTATGCCCTTTGATGCAATCAATTGTCTTAGCTTTTCTTGTTTTTTTGAGGATGATGGCATAGGAATTCCCATTGGCCGCTTCTCTTCTTTGATATATAGGTACACGTCATAGGGAATAAGTACAGCTGTTGTCCGTCCATAGGTCACTTCCTTAATATGGTCTATTTGTTTGTATGGCAAGATTTTCCTACTGAATATAAAAGGTCGGAATATAACAATACGATCCTCAAAAAAATTCACAGACTGGACTCCAAAACACCAGAGAGGATATGTTAAGGCAAATGTAATTGAAAAAGCTATCCAATCAAATCCATTATGAAGCACCGCGCATATACATACCGCTGGAGCTATTAATGAATACCACGAAATCGTTTTCACGAGGGGTCTCCCCTTGTTGGGTGAATGCATATCTATTTGCTTTTTTTGAAAAAAGATTTAACAGAATCATATGTATTTGAAGCGAAGTTTGCAACTTCTGTTGCAACAGTAATAGCATTATCCTTGAGTACTTGCGCCCCATTTTTTACAGCACTAGTGATGACTCTTCCAACTTTATAACCAGAATACCCCGCTGAAACAACTGATGTTACAGTTTTTGTTGCGGCTACAGTCTTATTCGCTGATTGATTGTGAGAACTAATTCTCTGTGCAAAAGTCTGACCTGACGTGTTAACAGTGACATCATCAGCACTATTAATAGTAGAAGCAATACCAATAGCTGTTTCAACAGCTGTTGCTGCTTCAATAGCAGCTCCAGCAGAAACTACTGTAGCCACGGCGGCCAGCCCTACTTCAACATCTTGCTGAGTTGTGGTTCCTTGATTGGCGCCATCACTATGCCCTTCGTAAAGTGAATTGTCAGAATTTCCACGAATCTTAGTGTCTAAACTGTTCATAAACTTTCTGAATCCACTTTGTTTAGGCGGATCATCGGGGGCTGATATTTCCCTCCCGTCCACATCCACCAGCCGCACCGGATTGTTTGCGCAATACACATACGGAGACAGATTTGGGTACTTGTCCGAGAGGGGATC
>JAZQOJ010000147.1:0-9541 GCA_045627805.1 Bacteroidales bacterium | reverse complement strand
CGAGGCAGCAGCGGCAAAGCGAGTTTTCTTTTAATAAGCCGCTTTCGCTCGAAAAAGCAAGCAAGCTTTCTTTTTGCTCGCTTACTCGCGGCTTTGCCTCTTTCTTTTTCTCAAGAAAAAAAGAAAGAGGAATTGCTGTGAACTGTCAGTTCGGGATTTGCGATGTGTTGAGTGGTAATTCCGCAGTGCGGATAATTCCCATTATCGGAAGATCCTACAATTTTCAGCGTACAAATCAACAAGCCGAAAAGGGATAATTCTGAAAAAAAATCCCCTCGCGGGTGGCAAGGGGAAAGGTGGGAGTTGACATAATTCAGATTAGCATACGAAAGTTGCATCCCGCAGTAAATCCGCATAATCCTTTTTCAACATTGACGCCATCGCCGGACTTGTAGCAATGACGATTTTGGGGTTGAGGACGTAAAAGAAAACATCCTTCTCGAGTTTCGCCTCAGGAATACGGATGTACTCCAGGTCGTCATTATTCTCAAAAGCTTGTTGCCCGATTGTTTTCAGGCCATCGGGCAAAAGGATAGTCTTCAATCTGCCGCAATCTGAAAATGCGGATTTTCCAATTTCGGTAACACCTTTCGGAATGAGAATCTGCTCAAGATTTGCGCAGTCGTAAAAGGCCGCTTGTGATATTTTCGTCACCGACTCGGGCAGAACGACAGAACGGAAGCCCTTGAAACGGAACCCACACCCTTGGAAAGCGCTTTTACCGATGACTTGCACGCCTTCAGGAATAATGGTGTTGACGCAGCCCTGAATCAACGTGTGGGTACGTTTGTCGATGATGGCGTTGCAGTCGTTGGGGCTTTCGTAGTAGGGGTTCTTCGGATCCACCACGATTTCGGTCAGGGGCGAATAGGCGGCAAAGCCCTCTGCGATATGTTCCACGGAAGCGGGAATTTCGATTCGGGAAAGTTGGGAACAGGAGAACACACCTTCTCCGATAACCTTGATGGAATTGGGGATGGAGACACTGGTGAACTCGCGGCAGATAGTAGATTCGTCGAGATGGCGAATTTCGGTAACTGGTTTACCAGATTGGTCGGTACTGGGGATTTCGAGGTGTTTTTCTCCGCTACAATAACTGTCGGTAATGACTCCGTTTTCAATTTTAAAACTTGCTGACATAGTAGTAAATAGTGGACTTTTCTGTTTTTATTGTTTTGCCTCATCCGTCCGTACATTCTGCAAAGTCCGTTAACAGAATGCCTGAGAAAGATGGGTGTTGTTTTCGGCAGCAAAATTGCGCGTAATTTTCATTCGAAATTGTTTTCTGCGAGTAGCAGAAAACAATCGCGTCGGCAGTCAGTTTTACATTTCCATCTCGTTCTGTAATTTTATAGAAGAACTGGAAGATGGATTTTTATTGCTTGAATAATCATCAGACAAGTCAAAATAGCCATCCATAGTATCTCTTACTTCAGCAATTAAGCGTTTCTTTTCATCTTTCAATCTAAATGCTTCTTTAACTAATTCTGTAATTTCATCAATGGTGTTTTTGTCAAGAACTGTAATTTCGATTTCCTTTAATCTTTCTTCACGTAAATGTGGGATAGTAGATGCGACAACTGTCCTGCGTTTTGAGGCATAAATGCCAATTTCTTTAATTGATAGGCAGAGGAATAGATATTCTGGAGTAATGTTATAATCTTTTGCTTTTTTATTCAATCGCAACCCAGCAAATCCGGACGATATAATTGCCTTATCGTATTCTGTCACCATTCCAACCATTCCGATTTTGCCGTCTTTGGTAAATAAAACATCACCAGCTTGAAAACCTTGTCCTATTTCGTCGTAGATTTCTACAGGAATATAAAAATCAGGATATTGGTCTATTTCATAGTTTACAATGTCGGAAGTGCGGACAAATGGGACATCCGTTTTGCGCTTTTCTAAATAACCAATATAAGTGTCGCTTCCTACTTCATAACCTTTTTTCAAATCGGCAATTTCACCGATAGGAACAGTTTGCCATTTTGCTTGAATTGCTTTCAAAGTGTTTACATATAAAGGATAAGAATACGTAGGTGTCCACAAATCTGCATCTGCAAAATCACTTTTGTTCACTGAAAAAGTATTTTTCTTTGCAATAGCATTGAAGTCAACACCGATTCGAAAATAGAAAAGTTGCTGTGCTTGGGAAATAAGTTTTAGAGCCTTTGTTTCGCAATCTATAAAATTACGTTCTTTGAATGTGATAAAATCATGCAATTCTTTCTTGATTATAGGAACATCTAAATTCTCTATATTCCCGATTGACAAAAGAGGTTGAATATTACCAGTAGTTATATTGTTCAACTGCCATTTACCAAGCTTAGACAAGAAGAAAGCGACAATATATTCTGGAGAAATTCCACAAGTTTCTTTTAATCTAATTTTTGCAATATGTCGAGGAATCCCTGCTTTACCTATATATTCTGATTTATACAATGCTGTTTTTCCTATTGTACCAACAATAGTCAACAATATGTCATTCTCCATCAAATGGATTCTTGAAAATTTCAAATAATTTTCTTCCGTAATATAAGAACTATCTGTGTTAGGATCAAAATTCACTATACCCTCTTTAATATTTCTTCCATACAAATATCTTACACCTATAGCCTTTTGTCTAGGAATCGCAGAATGCTCACCATCAGAAATAGTTGAACAAATCGTTTTTAGTTTAATATATTGAACTCCATTTTGTATACTTTGTTCCTTAATTATTTTGCTGAAATAATAATAAGCAGCTTCAAAACGATAATCCAAAGATATTTCTGACTTGTTGATTTCGAATCTTTTTATCATTTTTTAAAATTTATACTATTAGATTCACACCATTTTTTAAAATCTGCCGATATTTTAGAGACATCATCGTTTTCTATAACATTTCCACGTCTATCGTGACCACAAGTTTCAGCAATTGACATATAAATCGGATAATCGTCAGGTATATCTTTAGTCTTTAATTTTTGAAACACAAGAATGCTTGTCTTAGTCGCCGTATTGGGCATGAATGTTTCTATTGGGACATCTATTATGGCTAACACCCTTCCTTTCTCTAGTAGATATTTCCTTATGTACCCTAATAGATTATTCCCGAAAATTCCTTCTGGTAACACAATCGCCATTCGTCCTCCATCTTTTAGAAGTTGATAGCAACGCTCAATAAACAGAATTTGCGGAGCTTCCTTGTCTGCAAGTTTACCTTTTTCCCATTCGTTCGTACCCTTTTTATTCTTCCACTTGTGCGCCAGTTCATATTGTTTTAGTTTGTCTTCGCCTGTGACAGGTATTTTTGACCCAAAAGGAGGATTCGTCAAAACAACATCAAATTTACCCAAATCAATCTTTTGTTGCGTTTTTGCATCCCAATTTTCGGGCCGCTCCAAACTGTCTTCACAAAAAACGCCACCTTTACCGTCACCCATTATCGCCATATAAGCCTTCGCAATTTTTGAGAGGAAGTAGTCTTTATCAATACCACGAATACAAGTGTTGGCAACATTTATTTTCTCTTCGAGCAAATTTCGTTCATCCCATTGATATTTTTCTGCTCTCACATTAAGTTTTGCCCACAAATATCTCAATGATTCTATAATAAAACCGCCACTGCCACACGCAGGGTCAATTATCATATCGCTATCTTCAGGATCAAGTATTTCCACCATCATTTTAACCACATTTCGAGGTGTGAAAAACTGTCCCTGTCCGCCTTTTAGCGCATGGTCTATAAAAGTTTCAAAAGCATCAGCTAAAACATCACGTTCTGCATCAACCAAACAATAATTTTGCAATTCACCAACAATATAGGCAATGGATTTTGCATCAAGACTTATGATATCATCCTTTTGAAAAACTTCTTTATATTTGTCTTTTACGGCTGCAAACAATTCGGTTATGCGTTTCTTTACCTGTTCGATATCTTCATTAAGTCCAATATGAAATTTTACAATTTCATTAGGTGCAGTAAAACGCTCATCATAGATTTTGCAAAAAATGAGATTGATAAGTTGTTGTGCTAATATTTCATCACGGGTTGCTCCAATCGCATTAGCAGCTAAATAATTGCGAATCGCCTTGAATGTCGATTTCAGATTGTGCGTTGTTTTAAGGTCTGAACGCTTGAATTGTCCAATGTCTTCCAATCTTTCACCGTATTTAGGAATATTGGGAACCTCGCTAAATAAGACACGACCATTTTCTGTGTTTTGCTTATACAAATAAAAACGTTCCTCCCCATTGAACCAAACGCCAAGACAGGCTTTGGATAAAGTCATATAGTTCTCCAATTGAGTGCGTCCGTCTTTACGGTTCTTTTTCTTGCATTCTACAACAATATTTAGAGAGTCATCTGTTTTCTCCGAATCAGAAAACACGGCGATGTCAACAGGATATTCTTTCTTCACGTCAGAAGGACGTACTTTCACATGGAATTGCGGCCTTGTTTGAATAAATTCTTTAGGATAACCATAATCTTCAACAAGAATTTTCGAAAAGACTTGTGTCGCTTCAAGTTCTTCTGGAGAGGCTTTGACAGGGATTCCAGAGATATAGTCGTAGATGTAACCTTCTTTAAGTTGTTGTGCTATCGCCATACGCATTCGCTTTTTTCAGCGTCAGCAACTTACCGATGAATGCAGGTACACAAACAAATACCTCAGAACATAAAAGAAGCGTGAACTTCCCTTATTGAGCTCTGAGGTATTTGGCGTAACCCGCAAAATCAAACAAGTTCCGTTCACGCCGTAACGCGAACGCTTACTGAACTTATTCTTGATTTTGCTTCTTCTAATCGCCAAATTTTCAGAGCATCTCGAATAAATAGCAAACGCTATGATTAATAATATGTTAGTTTATTCTATTTCTCTTTGTTTTTCTCTATTTTTCCTTGGTTAATGAATGATTTTGCCAGCCCAACTGCGTTTTTTCACGAAATTGAGCTGGCAAAAATAGTCAAAAATCTGTTACTTTCGACAGAAAACCTGCCAAAATTTACAAATTCGCATTAAGGTCGGTTAATGTCGGTTAACGTCGGTTAAAATCGGTTAACGTCGGTTAAACGGTTAAAATCGGTTAAACGGTTAAGGTCGGTTAAACGGTTAACATCGGTTAAACGGTTAAAGTCCAAAGTCTTAAGTCTAACCCCTAATTCGTGAAACCGATGGCGGCGCACTTGCCCTTGCTCAGTTTCCTTATGAACTCCGAGGTATTTGGCATACCTGCACACTTGATAAGTCGCTGCCCACGCAATGCGCAGACGTTCGCAGAACTTATTCTATGTGATGCTTTTCGAATCGGCAATTTTTCAGGGCATCTCGAACAAATAGCAGACGCTATGGTTAATAATGTGTTAGATTAAAGTTCTTTCTCTACCACTTTATTCAAATTTTGTTCTGCTATTTTTTCTCGTGCAATGGCTATCGCACGCTGCAATTTCTCGGCAAGCAGTTTCTTGTCGGGCAATTGCGTGTAGTATTGTGCAACCTTGATTGGGCTGTTGTCATCCAACATCAAGTACTCAATATGTTCTGTGTTTCCTTCGCTACAAAGAATCAACCCGATAGGTGACTCTTCTCCGTCTCGACGCTCATTTTGATTTAAATAACGCAAATATAGTAGCATTTGGCCTTCGTGTTCTGGTTTGAACTTGCCTAATTTCAAGTCTATCGCCACCAAGCGTCGCAAAGATCTGTGATAAAACAGCAAATCAATGTAATAATCCACAGCATCCACCGTAATTCTTTTCTGTCTGCCAAGAAATGCGAAATCTGTTCCCAGCTCGCAAATGAAGCTTTGCAACTGAGAAACAATTGCAGACTCTAAATCGTTCTCTGAAAAGACATCTGGCAATCCCAATATATCAAGGAAATAGCTGCTTCGGAACACAAGGTCTGGATTTATTGTGTTATCGTCCTTCAGCTCAGCAAGTTCCTTTTTAATAATATCTTCTGGTTTCCTACTGATAGCGGTACGCTCATATAATTGAGATTCAATTTTGGCATCCAATGTGCGTGTGTCCCAATGTTCTATGCGGCACATCTCCATATAGAACTGACGTTTTAGTGGGCATTCGATGAACATTAAGGAACGAATATGTGTCCAACTGAATTGTCTCCGCACTGCGTATACAATTTCATCTTCAGAAAAAATATACGCTGCGCGTATACAATGTAAAAGACTTCTATCGCTCCATCCTCTGCCGTACCTTTCTGTAAGCCGTGCTGACAAATTCTGCACTATCTGTTTGCCATATTCTGCACGTTTATTATAAAGTACATCTTCCTTAATGCGTTTGCCAACGTACCATTTGGTAAGGCATATTTCCGAATTTACATAGACAGCCACACGTCTGTGACCATTGTCAATAATGCCACAAACATCCGAGAACAATGCATTCTCTTGTGAGTTTTTTATATTGTTATTTTCTTTCATATTTGAGTAAATGAGAAGGTTAAACTGTCGGTTCCGTATATTTCCCTATCGCATTCTTGGTTGATAATTCGTAATTTCACTTTTTATCGACTGAAGGCAAAAGCGGTTGCAAAAGTAATCAAAAAAATCCATACGAAATCCCTTGCACCCCCGCTCACAACTCACCCCTCACCGCTCAGTGCGCGAAACCGATGGCGGCGCACTTGCCCTTGCCCAGTTTCTCGCCGCGGCACCACGCCTCCAGCTCTTCCACCGTGGGACGCTGCCCGCTGAGCACCTCCTCCATCAGGGTCTTGCGCACAATGTTGTCGATTTCGCCGCCCGAAAGGTCGTAGCGCGCCGCCATACGGGCACAGTCGTCGTCGGAAAGCCAGCTGAGCTTGCTCTTCCAGATGGCCTTCTTGGCCTCGGTGGTGGGCTTGCCGAACGCGATTTTGAAGAGGAAGCGGCGCTCGAAGGCGTCATCGAAGTTGGTGCAGAGGTTGGTGGTGGCAATCAGGATGCCGTCAAGTTTTTCCATCTCCTCCAGCAGGATGTTCTGGAGGGCGTTCTCGGTCTGGGCGCAACTACCGGCATCCACGTCGCGGCGCTTGCTGAAGAGGGCGTCGGCCTCGTTGAACAGGAGGATGGGCTTCTTTTCCGAGTTCTCGCACATCCGGCTGTAGTCGGTGAAAATCCTCTTGAAGAGTTTCTCGCTCTCGCCAAACCAGCAGGTTTTGGATGCGGCGATGTCAACGTGATAGACGCTGCGGCCGGTTTCCTTGGCGAGCATCTCGGCCACAGCAGTCTTGCCGGTGCCGGGCAAACCGTGCAGCAGAATGGCCACGCCCTTCGGCAACGAGTTCTCCTCCAGACGTTTCTGCAACGCCACAAAGGCCTCCTCTTGCAAACTCTTTTTCACAAAGTTGATGCTTTCGCTCAGCTCGTCGTTGAAGAACAGCTCGCGAGCGGGGAGCTTGTCGGGCTCAACCAAGCGGCGGTCGTTGCCGCCTTTCATACAGAACAGCTCGTAGTCGTCTTCCAGAAACTGGTGCTTGCCCTTGTCGGTGAGGGTGAGCTCGGCCTCGGCGAGGAACTTGGCGGGCAGCAGTTCCACCAGTTCGGAGGTGAGCATCGCGTTCTCCTTGTTCATAATGCTCTTGGCCATTCTCATTTTCTTCGCCATACGGTCGTAAATGTCGTTGAGCGTGCATTCCAAAGCGGTCGGGCGGTCGTGACGGCCTCTCATAAAGTCGTCGCAAACTTCGTAGAAGAAGGTGCGGTCCTCGATGTCGGGCAGGAGTTTCAGCGCCATTTCAACCAATGGGAGGTTCTTCTGTTCTTTCTCCTTTTCACCCACAATACTAAAAAGCTCGCGGGTTTCGATTTCGTCGTTGCTTCTTGCCTCGATAAGGTCGGAGATGATCTGGCAGAACTGGTAGCGGTCGATGGGCTTGGCTTTCCTAATAATGAAGGGCTTGTTGTTGAACAGCGAACTTTCGGCTTCGCTGCTCAGCGCGTATTCGTTTTCGCGGCGGCGGCCCACTTCGCGAAGAAGTCCCTTTTTCAGCAGATTCGTCACTTCCTTTTTCATCGGCAGGAAGTCGAGGTTGTTGAGTCCGATGAAGCGGGCGATGTCGCGGCAGTCCACGTTGCAGCTGCGAATGGCCTGCACCGAGTAGATGGCCACCAGCATGAGCGTTTCCATCGGCGTGGTTTTCATAAAGTTGCCCAGCTGCTTCACCTCCTCCTCCAACTGATTCGGATCCAGCTCGTCGTTCGCGTTCTTCGACTTCTCATCGTTCGGCAAAACCTTTTTCAAATCTTCCGAAAATTGGCTTACGATGTTGGCTCCAGAATCCTGAAGGTGTTTGGAAATGTTCATTAAAGAAATGAGAGCATTGAAGTTCTGTTCATTTTTTTTCATTTTGTGTTGTTTTGGGTTAATAATATATTGTAAATTTTCATAGCAATTTTCTCTCAAAAATCACGCTGCAAAATTGCGAGGAAAAACAACACGGTGGTGATTTCTGCGAGTAGCAGTTTTTTCGGGTGGCTTTGCAAGATTTTTGTTCCTCGTTTCCATTTTTGTTTCCTTATCGGCTGCAAAAATAGCAAGGATGTATGCCTTTTACGGGCACAGGTTCCGTTTTATTTTTCAGCTGATAAATCAACAAGACGTAAAGAGGAGGTTTCCCGAAAATTTTTATATCTTTGTCAAAACAAATTGATTTTATTAATTAACATTGAATCAGTTGTTTGCATAGTTTAATTGTGTAATGTCAACTCCATTTTGCCTCAATATGAAGAAAATACTCTGTCTGTTTTTCCTGCTTTTCCCGATCTGGCTCTCGGCGCAGTGCGACCGAGGTGTTGACGCGGCGGGCAATCTGCTTTTCCAGTACAGTCGCACCACGGCGGTCAATCCGCAGAACAGCGCCGAACTCGTTGTCACTTTCGTTTTTGTGAACGGCAACGCCCAGCAGGCGGTCACTTACCGGCAAGAGAGGGGCGGTGGCTTTCGCTGGATTTCGACATCGGGCGGGGTTCGCTCGCACGAGACGGTCGTGGACGCGGTGACGGCCAATCTTGCTCCCGGACAGGGCGTGGTATGGCGTTTTGCCGTACCCAACAATGCGCAAAAACTGGAGCCCGCCGCCATCCTGATGATGCACGAAGACTTCGGGGTGGAGAAAATCCTGTTGGAATAGCGGCCGTTTCACCTCCGTTCCGGCTGCCTTTTCTTGCTAATCTGGTTCTCAGTCTTGCAGACAACGTACCGCGCCGCCTCCGTATTGGTAGTATTCGGCGCGCACCATTTCGGTTTTGTCGAAGTCGAGATATCGTTTGTAGGCCTTGCCGCTGTCTGCTTCGGTGGCGCTCCAGAAAAAGGTGCCCTTGCCGTAGTAGCCGAAGGTATGGTCGTTGTAGAAGCCGCCCACGGGAAACGCTGCAAAGCTGGTAGCATTGTTGCTGCCCTGGTCATTTCCGATGGAGCACGCCACTTCGCATTCGGCCCATTTCGTGGTGGCTGCCAAGGCCTTTCCGTTATGGCCGCGCACGCCGTTGCAGTTGTATTCGGCCTGTCCGCTCACATAGTCGGTTAGCTGCGTCCATTCCGCATCGGAGGGGA
>JAZQOJ010000146.1:0-13738 GCA_045627805.1 Bacteroidales bacterium | reverse complement strand
GGGGATTACTTTGCTTACGGCCTTGGCAGCGCCAGTGGTTGAGGGGATGATGTTGCCGTTGGCGGCACGTCCTCCGCGCCAATCCTTAACGGAAGGGCCATCCACGATTTTCTGCGTGGCGGTGGTAGCGTGGACGGTGGTCATCAGGCCTTCCACCATACCGAAGTTCTCGTGGATCACTTTTACGAGAGGAGCCAAGCAGTTGGTGGTGCAGGATGCGTTGGAAACGATGTCCTGTCCCATATATTCGGTGTTGTTAACTCCCATCACGAACATCGGCGTGTCGTCTTTGGAAGGAGCGGACATCACGACGCGTTTTGCGCCTGCCTGGATGTGTTTCTCCGCATTCTCGCGAGTAAGGAACAGGCCCGTGGATTCCACGATGTACTCAGCGCCCACCTCGTCCCATTTCAAGTTCACGGGATCCTTTTCAGCGGTGACGCGGATGGGGCGTCCGTTCACTACCAACTTGCCATCTTCCACGGTTACAGTACCGTTGAAACGGCCGTGTACAGAGTCGTGCAAAAGCAAATATGCCATATAGTCAACCTGCAACAAGTCGTTAATAGCAACAACTTCCAAATCCTCGTGCTCAATAGATGCGCGCATAACCAAACGGCCAATACGGCCGAATCCGTTAATACCGATTTTTACTTTTTTCATAATTTTGAACTTAAATTAGTTGTTAATAGTTTATTATTGGGGTTGTATAATTTTGTATGTCAAATTAGTGAACTGCACAAGTCGCGCGCCGAAATTCTCGTATCCACCGTTTTCTTTCTGAATGAAACGGAAACTGTAAGAAATCGGACGCTCGAAAGCGCATCTATGATTGCGCAGGTCGCCCACGAAGTAGCGCGTGACGTCGTAGCCCTGCGTGGCAAAACTTTCAAGGGTGGGCAAGGCACCGAAACGGTTGAAATAATTGTACTGGAACACTTTGTACGCTTCCGAATTCGGATCGAAAAAGCAGTTGCTAAAGAAATAGACGGGCTTATCCTGGAAAATGCGCGCATCGAAGTCGTTGTCCAATGCGACCTGCTCGGGAATGATCCAAGTCACCTGCTGCGAGCCAAGAGCGGGACAAGCGCTGTGATAATTTTTCGACTTGCTGGTGAGCGCAATGACGACGTTGTTTTTGGAATGCGACAAAAAGGGTGTCAGCGGCTGGCTTGCTTCCACCTTGCGATAGGCGATGTTCTTGTCTGAAAAGACCTTTTCATACACAGCGAGTTCCGGATTGCCGCTCTCGTACCACAAAATCAGGTTGTCGCCAGGGAAATAGCTGTTCACCACAATGGGATGCGACAAGTTACTGGGCATCAGCTTGTAAACGTAAGAATTGTTCGTAACGATGTCGGAAGAAGTGGAGAAGGGATTGATTGTGCGGATTTTGCGTTGGTAGGCGAAATGGGCCACAAGCGGGAAGATGTTTTTGGGAACAGCAGCGATGATAAGGTCAACGTCCTGAATATCGGGTTGAGAAAACAGTTGCATCAACTTGGCAGTATCTCGCGCATTTACGTCTCTAACAATGACTTGCAGACCGTTTGACTCGCCGCCGTTGTCCATCTCTTCCAAAGCCAGCTGCGCACCGCACCAGAACCCCACGACACTTCCGTTGAAAGCGTCAAGCGTGGCGATTTCATCCTCGCCCGACAGTTTCATCGCATCCGTCGCCAGCAGGTAAAGCACTTTCTTTTCCGTTGGATGCCAAGACCTTAGCTGGGCGTTCGCCTGTGCGAAAGTCAGCAAAAAAGAGAATATGAGTATGACTGTTTTTTTCATTAATGCGAGATTTCTTCAATAGTTACTTTATGTTTCCAGCGTCGGTGGCTCCACAACCAGTGCTCGGGTTTTCGTCGGATGGTCTCTTCCAGCAGTTGCACGTAGCGTTCCGTGATTTCTCCGTATCGGGTATCGGATGGGGAGTCGGTAATGAGTTGATTAACTATTGTGTAACGTGCAATATTGCTTTTTATTACATCATAATACACAACTGGTATATTATATTTTTTTGCGAAATATTCAACCCCGTAAATCACACCGGTGGGCTGGTTGAGAAAGAGCGTTTTGTAGCTTTTGTGAATGTCGTTGGGCGACTGGTCTGCTAACATCATATAAGCACTTAACACCCGATTTTGTTCATTTTGTTGAAAAATATTTCTCACACGGTCGGCAAAAACCACTTCCGTACCATAGCGAGTCCGCGCCCGGTTAACCAATTTCTCAAAAACCTTGTTGCTGTTGGCTTTTCCCACACCCACCGCGTGAAAACGGTACTGCATCGGCAGACTCAAAATCATCCATTCCCAGTTGTTGTAGTGACTTGAAACCAAAATAACGCTCCGTCCCTGGTCGTAAAACTGCTGCACGACTTCAGGATTCGCACAGCGGTAGCGTTTCATCACATTCTTGCGTGACATCGTGAGCATTTTCAACATTTCGGCGGCGATTTGCGCCAAATGCAGATAGTATTTCCGCCTCAAAACACCGATTTCGCGCTCATTTTTGTCAGGAAAGGCATTTTGCAAATTCTGTGTGATGATTTTTTTTCTGTAACCAATCAAATAATTGATTATCAAATAAAAAAGATATGCAATCAGATAAAGGATGCCGATAGGCAGCAGTGACAGCGGATAAAAAACGAGGTAGAAAAGCACGTACATCATTAGAGTTTTTGAGCAAATTCAAAGACGGAAGACACAATAAGCGTGCTGTTGGCCAGCACGTCAGCGCGATTCTCCTGGGTGACTTTCCCGATGAACGCGGTCGGCACGCCAGCTCTTTTTCCAAACTGCATATCGGTCAAACTGTCGCCCACCATAAAGGACTGGTCCAAACGGATGTCGGGGAAATCGGCCAGGGCCTGGCGCATCATCCCAGTTTCGGGCTTCCGGCAGTCGCAACCCGATCCAGCCAAGTGAGGACAGAAATAGATGGCATTGATAATTAGTTTATTATCAGCTAATTGCTGTCTTAAATACTGGTGTACAGCGTTCACTTGCTCGGTGGTGCAAATGCCCTTGGCAATGCCCTGCTGATTGGTGATGACAATGAACCTTTTGAAATGCTTTTTCAGTAGCGGGATGGCGCGCAGAAAATCATCACGCAACAGCAATTCGTCAGCACACTTCACATAGTCGCCTACCAATTGCACGTTGATTACGCCATCGCGGTCCAGAAAAAGGGTGTCCATCATTTTTTTAAGACTTGAGACTTATGACTTGAGACTTATGACTTGAGACTTATGACTTGAGACTTATGACTTGAGACTTATGACTTGAGACTTGAGACTTGAGACTTATGATCTGGGAATTGCAAGATTTTTGCGAGAATATAATAGAAGATGTTTAGTTATTGAAAACATTCTCGTCGAGCCAGCGTTGCAGGAAAGTGAGCTTGTCTTTTTTGAAATAGTGCCGGAAGATGTACTTGTCGGCCTTGACGTGCTGCACGACTTCGTCGTTGATGAGAATGGGCAGAATGGACTGTACGGAGCGGTTGAGACGGCGCAGGCGGCGTTTCTGCGGACGGAAGCCGCGGTTTTGCACAAGGTTGACTGCGGGCACGATGCAAAGGCCGCTCGCCTTCCAGATGTGGAAAGCGTACTGGTACTCCCAAATGTCGATATTTTCGGTGCTCAAAAGCCGGTAGCGGCGGGTCCAGAATTTCCTTGCACTCTTCTTAAAAGTGTAATGGTCAAGAAGTTCTGTAAAATCAGTGGATTCCAACTCGTGCATTTTCAAATCGAAATTGTCGAGACGGTTTTTCCAGGTCGCAAAGCCCCAGGTGGCAGGATAAGCGGAGAAAAAGTACGACTTGTCGGTGTGTTTTTCGGGCTTGCGAAGCATATTGGTTCCGCCGATGTGCATAATGCGCATATCGTCGCGGTATTTTTCGAGCATCATTTTGCAGAAAGCGAAAAAGTCGGGGTGGGGGAGCGAGTCGTCGAAAAGCACGATTCCCTCTGGCTCTTTCTCAAAGAACCAGTTGAGCGCTTGCATCAGCATAGCGGACTTGCCATTGTGAACGTCAGAGTAGAGTGTGTTCAGCTGGCAGGCCCATTCCGGGCGGAAAACGCACCGCGCCTCAAGGCAGTGCTGGTAGTCGGTGCGATCGTCAGACACGGCGCCATCAGCGGCAACATACAGTTTCGCCGGCTTGATGCTGCGCAATACGCCGAAAAGGTCGTGCGTGAATTCCACGCGGTTGTATATGATGACAAGAATCGGAACGTCAAACATAATTAATTGATTTATTGATAATTATATTAATACTAATATTTTTCTTGTTGTAAAGCCACATCGAGAAGGGTGATGGCAGCCATTGCTTCTACCACGGGTAGCACGCGTGGCGACACGCAGCGGTCGTTGCGGCAGCTGCCCTTGTAAATGGCGGGATTGCCGTCGAAATCGAGGGTCGGCTGATCGTTTCTCAATGTCGGGATGGGCTTGAAAGCGGTGCGGAACACGATGTCCTGTCCGTTGCTGATGCCTGCCTGGATGCCGCCATCGTGGTTGCTGCCGAAAGAGAAGCCAGCTGACAGCCGGTCGTTATACTGCGAGCCGCACATTTGCGTGGCGGAGAAGCCGCAACCGACTTCAAAGCCCTTGCACGCGGGAATCGACAGCATTGCGGCAGCGAGCCGCGCGTCGAGTCCGTCGTAGGCGGGCTCTCCCCAGCCGGCAGGCACATTGCGGAGCACACAGCTCACGAGCGCGCCCATCGTGTCGTCGTCGTCAGCGGGCGCGACCGACAAAGTGCAGGCCTCTATGTCAACGTCCCATTTGCGGAGCACCAGCTTGGCAACCGCTCCGGCCACAACGCGACAGGCAGTCTGGCGAGCGGAAAACCGGCCTCCCTGCTCGTTGCAATCGTGTCCGAATTTTTCTTTTAGCACAAAAGAGGCGTGAGAGGGCTTGAGCACACGATTGTTAACCCAATTGGGAACCGCGTCCTGATTGGCGATGAGAAAAGCAATGGGAGCGCCCGTGGTTTTTCCTTCATACAAACCAGATATGAACACCACTTCGTCGCGTTCTGCGCGTTGCGTTGAAGTTGCCTCACTCGTTGGACGGCGTCGGTCAAGTTCCTGCTGCACAAAGGGCACGTCAATCAGAACGTTGGCCGGACAGCCATCAATAATGCCGCCAATATGGCTTCCGTGGCTTTCACCAAAATCGGTCAAGCGAAAAATCTGTCCGAAACTGTTCATTCTTCGTCGTCCTCCTCTTTCTCTTGTTGTGCGGCGGTCCGCTCCACCGGCATCGTGAAAATATCCTTCGCAGTGTTAGGCCGGTAGATTTTCATCCACTTGAAATCCTTCAATATCCGATCTTCTTTGTCTAAATCCTTATCGGGATACAACTTGCCATCCGGATTATTATAGAAGATGATATTCTGTATTTCATTATCGTTCAACAGAATAGACATCTCGCTTGTGATAGCGGAATTAATTCCGATGAGCGAACTATCTTCTTCCAAAATGTAATAAAGGCATTCCGCGTTGCCCATCACATCGACACGCCGCAGGTGCTTGTCGTGAATGTGCCCAGTAATGGTGAGGCCTTTCACCTGATTGAACTCAGTTTCTCGGAACAGCGAGGAAGCGACGAAGGCGGAGCGGTGAAGTTCAAGGTCCATATTCAACGAGTCAATGATTCTGAACTTAATGGTGTCGGCAGTGAGCTGGTTTTCGCCCGACCAAACGACCGGGTTGAAGTACATTGTGAGCAGCGAGTCTTCCACGAAATAGGTCATTGAATCGCAAGCGCCCTGCAAATCGTCGCGATAGAACTTGACGTGGTTGAACGCATACAGGAACTGCGGATGGTTGGCGGTGTCGAATATGGCGTGAAGCGTGTCGGCGTGCAGGAAAAGGGAATCGCCTTCGTCAATGAAGGTAAGCACGCTGCTGTCGGTTGCGTAAGCGTATTCTTTCTCGGTGAATTCTATGTAATGGCCTTCCAATATGACGTCGTTGGTAGTGTCAACGAGGCGTACGTTGTTCCAGCCCTGTCCGAACTTGCGGTTGCGGTCATAGTAAAGACTATCGCCCGTCAGGTGCTGTTCCTTGTTGAAGAGTTCGGCGTTGTCAACGAGGAGAGTGATGTCGCGGTCGGTGTCGTACCATCCGCGGTCGGTGAAAATCTCGTTCTCGTCGGAAATGAGGTGCGTGCGAGAAAGGAAATAAACGGTTTCGTTATCAGTATTGAAAGATGCCTTATCGCAATACGCACTATAACTGTCGTTTACAAGTTTCACAGAATCGTGAAGCAAAGCGGTTTTGGTATTGGTGTAGTAATAACCGACCCTGCTTGTCAGCACATTGTCGTCGCTTACCATTTTACCGCCTTCGAGATAATAGCCCATATCCACATTCAAGTCGTAGAAGAGACTGTCGGTGTAAAGGGCGGCGCTCTTGTCTTTCAGGATTACTTTTTCGTAAATGGCCACCGTTCTGGTCTCGCCATCGTACACGATGTACTGGCCATAGAGGTTCACGGAGTCGTTGATGACCACGATGACAGGGTCGCCGTATGCTTGCAGCTGGTTGGTGCGGCGGTTGTGGTCGGCGCGGTCGCAATATCCGATGGTGTTCTGGTGACGGAAAATCACATTGCCCGTATAGTGTTCCACGTCGGGCTCAATTTGCTCGTCGTACTCGAGCAGCTGCGCGCGGAAGTAGATTTTCTTGTCTTCCTGGGCGTGAAGCAGCATTACACTGAAAATCAGTATAATACAACTAAATATGTAATGCTGTATTCTTCCCATTTGCGGTACAATTCCTTGATTAATCGGTTTCGATGGCCTTTCCGTTCACGGCGGTCAGATGGTCATTTGCATAGGTGAGGGTTTTCACCACATTGCCCTTGGCATCATAAAAGATCTCGTCACCCTCTTTGTGATTCTTAACGTATTGCGTTGTTTTATAGAGATTTCCATTACTATCGTAGGTGGTTTGCTTGCCAGTTCCTTCGGTAAAGTCGCCTTCGCCT
Source organism: Bacteroidales bacterium (assembly GCA_045627805.1). Classification (GTDB taxonomy): domain Bacteria; phylum Bacteroidota; class Bacteroidia; order Bacteroidales; family WCHB1-69; genus UBA1756. The sequence continues at coordinate 6,737 of JAZQOJ010000146.1, read as the reverse complement.
ACGAGGAACTCGCGTTCGTCATAATATTCCCAATGCCCATCCCACAAACCATTCTTATAGGAACCTGAAAACTTGAGCAAGCCCTTGTTGTGCCACGCCTTGGCCGGACCGTTTTCCACACCGTTGGCATAGGTGGTCTCTTCCAACTTGAACCGCTCCTGCGCATACTTGCTCTGCACGCCATTCAGCAGGTCGTTGTGATAGGTCGCTTCGGTCTCGATGTCGCCATTGAAATAGAATGTGCGCATTCTGCCCTCTTTCTTGCCGTCACGCATCGTGACCTCCATCTTCTTGACTCCGAACTCATCGAAATACTGGGACACGCCGTGGGCCTTTCCATTCTTATATTCAATAACGGACTGAATGGCACCGGAAGCATAATATTCCGTTGCAACGCCTTCCTTCAGGTCGTGCTTGTACACGGTGTGCGACTTGATGTTTCCATTCTCATAATATTCTTCCACAATGTTTTTACAACTGCAAAACAGAAAAGAGAACGACAGTAAAAGGAGGATGTGCTTATTCATTTTCGTCTATGATTGTGATGGTGTCTGCCTGAGGGGCGGTTTCAGTGCTGGCAGCCAATTTCGCTTTCTTGCGAAGCTGGCGTTTTTCACCGACATTAGCGAAGACGGCGTACAGAATCGGGATCAGGATCAGGGTGACGAGGGTGGATACAGAAAGACCCCAAGCCACGGTCATACCGAGGGAGTTCCACATTTCGGCGCCCTCGCCCTTGCCGACTGCCAGCGGAATCATACCCAGCACGGTGGTAAGGGTGGTCATCAAGATCGGGCGCAAACGCGACTTGCCCGCGGTGACCACGGCCTCGTTGATGCTCATTCCGCGCTCGCGGCACAGGATCGTGTAGTCAATCAACACGATACCATTCTTCACCACGATACCAATCAACATCAGGATACCTACGAGTGCCATTACGCCGAGCGGCGTATGGGTAAGAGCCAACCCGACGAACACGCCCGTGAATGCGAACGGGATGGAGAACATAATGACGAAAGGATAGGTGAAGGACTCGAACTGTGCAGCCATCACGATGTAAACCAGCAGCACAATCAGCACCATCAGGGTGATCATATCGCCGAAGGATTCCTGCTGATCCTCCCAGGTACCGCCAATCTTGTATGTCATCTCAGCGGGAAGCCCCATCTCGTCGATAACGGCCTCGGCACCGGCCACCACTTCGCTCAATACGTCATCTTTGCCGACGACGGCGGAAACGGTGATGACACGCTCGCGGTTCTTACGCTCGATAGTAGGAGGCGTTGACTTCTCCACCACCTTGCCCAAGTCTTTCACACGCAGGCCGGCACCTGTGGAATTGTACACCATAATGTTTTCAATGTCAGCCAATTCGTGACGGAATTGCTCGTCGTATCTGACCTTGATATTGTATTCCTCACCATCCTCACGATAGTAAGAAGCGATGTAGCCATTGAAACGGTTTCTCACATAGCTGCCCGCCGTTGTCAGGTTCAACCCGTGCTCGGCCAACTTCTGGCGGTCGAACTCGACGTGCAGCTCGGGAATGTATTCGGTACGGCTGATGTTGGCTTCGGAACAGCCCTTCACGTTGAGCATTCTGCGCGACAACTCGGCGGCCACGCTGTCGGAAGTGGCGAAGTCGTAGCAGTACAACTCGATGTCAACGCTGGTCTGACCGCCCATACCACCGCTACCCACGGTGACCTGGTACTTGTACAGTTCCGGATACTCGGCCAAGTCGGCACGCACGTTGTCGGCGATGGCGGTAATGGAACGATTACGATCAACCTTGTCGGCGAAACGCATATTGAACTTCACGATGTTGGAACCGGTTTCAGACATAATGCCGAACGAGTTGTCTTCGTCGGGCTGGCCAACTGAGAAGTTGCACATTTTCAGTTCGGGATACTCGGCTTTCATATGCTCAGTGAAACGCAAGCCGAAATCGCGGGAGGTCTCCATTCTGGTTCCCACGGGGAGTTTAACGGTAGCCGACAAACGGCCCTGATCCTGCGTCGGGAAGAATTCGGTAGGAATGATTCTCATCAGCGTCAAGCTGCCGAGGAATGCCACCAAGGCGATGACGATGACGGCGGCTCTGTGGCGCACGCACCATCCCAAAAGACGATGGTAAAAGCGGTCCAGCCAGTCGAGGCCCTTCTCAATCGGCTTGTAGATGGCGCCGAACACCTTTCCACGGTTCGGATTGTTCTTCAGCATCAGGGAGCAGAGCATCGGAGTCAGCGACAAGGCCGCGATGGTGGACACGGAGCACACGATGGCCACGGTCCAGCCCAGCTGTTTGAACATAATACCTGCCTGTCCACCCAAGAAGGTGAGCGGAAGGAACACAGCCAAGAGCACCAAGGTGGTGGCGATTACCGACAGCGACACCTCGCTCGTGGCGAACACGGCGGCCGCCTTCGGCTTCGAGCCACGCTCAATGTGCGTGGTGATGTTCTCCAATACCACAATGGCATCATCGACCACCATACCGATGGCGATACTAAGTGATGACAGCGAAATGATATTCAACGAATTGCCTGTCATCGCAAGATAGATGAACGCGGCAACCAAGGAAACCGGGATCACAATGGCGACGATGAACGTGGCGCGCCATCTTCCAAGGAAGAGCAACACGACCAAAACGACGAGCACCAGGATGATGATGATGGATTCCTTCAAGGAGTCGATGGTATTTACGATGCTGTCGGAAGTATTGGCGATGATACCGATTTCGACATCGGAGGGGAGGGTTCTCTGGATTTCGGGAAGGGCGGCCATCACCTTGTCGGAAATCTGCACCGAGTTGGCGCCCGACTGTTTCTGCACGATAATCATAGCGCCGCGGGTGCCGTTGTTGTAAACCTCCTGCATACGTTCCTGAACGGTGTCCTTCACGACGGCGACGTCGCTCAGGTAAACGTTACGGTTGTTGACGCTGGCCACCACGATGTCCTTCAGCTGGGCGGCATTGCTGAACTCGCCTTCCACACGCATCGAGTAGGTCTCGGAGCCGATGTCCATAGAGCCGAGCGGCAGGTTGCGGTTCTCGGCCGCGATGGTGGAGGCGATTCCCTCAACCGTCAGGTTGTACTCTTCCAGCTTGTAGGGATTGCAGTAGATGGCTACTTCACGCTGAGGCGCACCCGAAATGGACACGGTACCCACACCTTTCATACGGCTGATGGGCTGCGCAACTTTCTCATCCAGAATCTTATACAAAGCGTTCGTGCTGGGGCCCGACTTGACCGACAGCATCAGGATCGGGATGTCGTCCATACTGAACTTGAAGAGGAACGGGTCGTTGCAGTCGTCGGGCAGCTGCGAGTTCACCATATCGAGTTTGTCGCGGACATTGTTGGTCGCCACTTCGATGTCGATGCCGAACTCGAACTCAAGCGTGATGATGGAATAGTTCTCCTTCGACTTAGAGGTCATCTCCTTCACGTCTTCCACGCTGTTGAGGATATTCTCGAGTGGCTTGGTGACGTTGTTCTCGATATCGGCCGCACTGGCGCCCGCGTAAACGGTGAACACCATAATGTGGTTCTCGCCCATATCCGGGAACAGGTCGATGGGGAGTTTCATCAATGAAAAGACGCCAAGAATAGCAATGGCGACGTAGATCAGGGAAGTCATAATGGGCCGCTTGACGGCTGATTGGTAAAGACTCATCTTAGAATATTTTTTGATTATTTAATTATAAACAACTGATTGACAAATAATTATTCTCTAACAATAGTAAAATTGTAATCGTCGGTGAACTTGATGATGCGCGAGGGGCGCACGGAAGTTGACTCGTCGAACGACTTAGGCACGACGTGGTCGACGAGACGGAAGATTTCGGGAGCGATTTCGTGGTAGGTGGAAGGGGAGGGGGTTCCAGAGATGTTGGCAGAGGTGGAGACGAGCGGGCAGCCGAGCTTTTGGATGAGCTGATGGCAGAAACCGCTTTTCACAATGCGGATGGCGATGGTGCCGTCGTGCGAAATCATAATGTCGGGAAGGTTCTTGGCACCGGGGTAGATGTAAGTGGTGGGGCGTTCCGTCATTGCTACGAGGTCGGCAGCAATTTCGGGAACTTTTTCCACATATTGGGAAAGCTTTTCCTCGGAATCCAGCAAAACGAGCATACTTTTGCTCTCCTGTCGCTGCTTGATTTCAAAGATCCGGCGCACGGCGTCAGCGTTGGTCGCATCACAGCCGATTCCCCAAACCGTGTCGGTGGGATATAGGATAACCTTCCCATCTTTCAGTAAATCAACACATTGTTCAATTTCTTCTTCCATTTTTCTTGTATATTTTCACTACTTCAAGCCATTTCATTGGTGAGAGCCAACCTGCTATGCAAATTTCGTGCCACACTAATTTAAAATGAGCTTGCAAATTTACGACATTCTTACGGAATATATTGTCTTTTTTTGCGAATTTTTCTTTAATTTTGCAATCTCAAAAGCGAAACGATATGAGACTTTTTTTTGACAGCGGCGCCACGAAGTGCGACTGCATCGTTTTGGACGGGGCGGGGCGCTGCGGGCGGGACATCACGGAGCAGGGGATCAATGCGAGCTATATGACCGACGAGGGGATTTCGGCGGTGTTCGGCCGATTGCGCGCGCAGTTTCCAGAAGGCGCGAGCTTTGAGGGCGCCTTGTTCTCGGGTGCCGGCTGCGGCAATGCCAGCAATGCGGAGCGCGTGCGCAGCCAGCTTCTCCGCCACTTCGAGTGCCGAGAGGCCGAAGTCGTTTCCGACCTTGAAGGTAGCAGCCGTTTGTTAGCGCCCGCCGGCGAGGCACTGGTGGCCATTCTGGGCACCGGAGCCAGCGCGTGCCGCTCGCTCAACGGCAACATCGCCTGCCAGGCGCCATCGCTCGGCTTCTGGCTCGGCGACGAAGGAAGCGGCACACATCTTGGCAAGTGTTTGATACAAAAATACTTGAGAAACGAGATGCCCGCACGCATTCGCGCCGATTTTGAACAGAAGTTCTCGCTCGACCGCACCTCCATCCTTCAACGAGTGTACCGCGAAGCCAATCCCAACATCTTCCTTTCGTCTTTTTCAATTTACATTGCTGAAAATCAAAAGGATGAGTTCTTCATCCATCTGCTTCTCCGTTCCTTCTCCGACTTCTTTGAAAACCAAGTCCGACTGATTGACCATTACCGGGGGCTTCCTCTTCACCTGATGGGTTCGGTGGCCTACCATTTCCAGGATTTCATTCGCGAAGCGGCTCGCCCTTACGAAGTGACGTTGGGCACAGTTGTCCAGTCGCCGCTCTCCTTTCTCTTGCAAAAACGGGAGAGTCCCCTTTAGCATTTCGGAGGGTTCCGATTTTGCGCCTGCGACCATCTTCTTCGTTCCATCATTTAAAGGACAAAGTATGTTAAGTCCCTATGGGAATGATTGTTTGCGATTGTTAATTATTTGTTGAAAAGTTTTCAACACGCAATCGTGAAAAAGATAACAATCAATGCTAATTTTTTGTAAATTTGCGCAGCGAATCTAAAAGAGAAAACCTCAATGTCTCTAATGATTTTAGTGATTGCAAACCTATTTTTTGCAGAAATTTCTGCAAGCGTAACTTTTTTCAACCCTTTGCGTATTTTGCGTGTGCGAGAATTAATTTTTAAGAAAATTATTAAATAAAATATTAATCAAAACAAAAATCCTATGAAAAAACTTTTATGCTTTTTAACAGGTGTTTTGCTGTTGCTCAGCCACGCCTATTCGCAGAACAGTTGCATTGACGTATCTCCCATCAACGTGGATGCACAAGCGGACGCAACCAACACATTCATTTTTTCATTCGCCAATGCGGGGCTTTCGGACAACGGCAAGTATGCTTTTGAGTACGAGTTCTTCCTGGACGGCGAGCGAATCTCCGATGATGATTTCGGCCAGTATGTGGATGTCACAGCTTCGTCACTGCAGAATTCCAAAACTCCCTCAATGCTGATTGGTTCACTCCTTGTGAAGCCAAAGGACTACTATCCGAAAGATCACCAATTCAACCTGTTTACGAATCTCTCCTCACATCCATTAGACTATTTCTATGGCAAATACTTAACAGCTCCCGACTGCAAATTCGTAATGAAAGTGAAATGGTTGGCGAGCGGCAACTACACTATCAAAGTCCACCTCTTCAGTATGACGGGCGGTGAATCCGACTTGTATATGAATTATTTAAGCATACTAATGGGAGGTGTCGGGGCCACTTATGACGAACGGATTGCGACCGTAGCCCTGACCACTCCGAAGAACAGCGAGCCACGCGACACCGCAGTTTGCTATTCCGACTTTCCGTTCACTATTGGCGACCAGACCTGGAGGCTTGATGAAACCTGGAACGATGGCGGTAGCGCCTTGCCTTACATCACCAAGACCGTTACATTCTACAATTCCAACAGCGTTGCCTGCTCGCCTGCGATTGACTCCACTTGCGAAATCACTTTGCGCAAAATGCCCGAACTGTCAATTTCCCTGGCCGATGCGCAGCACAATATGAGCATCTGCGAAAACTCAACCGCCGGATACATATATATTAATGTTGGAGGCGGCATTCCTGTCTATACCATCACGGCATACAAGGACGGCGAGCTTTTCAGCACCCGGACCTGCGACAACGCCAACACCGAGTTCAAATACGAAGGGCTCGCCATTGGCGAATACGCTTTCGAGTTAAAAGATTCGAAAGGATGTAGCGAGACGCTTTCGGGCATCACCATCACAG
>JAZQOJ010000145.1:0-23374 GCA_045627805.1 Bacteroidales bacterium | reverse complement strand
TGTTGGACCTTACTTCAAGGCAGGTTTCAAGCCGGTGAAGATGCAGATTGTACGCGACTTCGACCGCGCCGCACCTATGGGAACCGGCCACGTGAAGGTTGGCGGCAACTACGCAGCCAGCTTGCGCGCAGGCGAACGCGCTCACCACGAGGGCTTTGCTGCTTCTATCTTTGCTGATGCAAAAACCAAACAATACATCGACGAGGCAGGTCCCGCCAACTTCTTCGGTATTAAGGAAGGCAAGTACATCACTCCGGATTCCGGCTCCATCCTTCCCTCCATCACCAACAAGAGCTTGCGCGAACTGGCTGCCGATATGGGCCTGACCGTTGAAAGACGCCATATCCCGATCGAGGAAATCGGCACTTTCGAGGAAGCCGGCGCTTGTGGAACTGCCGCTGTAATCTCCCCCGTTGATTCTATCCAGGACCGCGAAAACGGAACCGTTTACCAAATCGCTAAGAACGGAGAACCCGGACCGTGGTGCGTGAAATTGTATAACCGCTTGACTGGCATTCAGTTCGGTGAAGTGGAAGACAAATTCGGCTGGTGCGAAATCATTGATGTCGATTAAGATTTTTTAACTTTTTAATTGATGCGGCATATTACTTTAAGTTGTAATTTTGCCGCATCAATTTATTAAACAATAACCTATAAAATTTAGAAAGAAATGAAGAAAGTATTTGGAATTCTCGCAGTATGCGGTCTCTTATTCGCCGCTTGTGGTAACAACGCAGAAACTGAAGCTACCACCGACACTACCGTAGTAGAAGAAGCAGTAGTAGAAGAAGTTGCTCCCGTAGCTGACACTACCGTTGTTGACAGCGTTGCAGCTGAAACCGCTGAAGTTGTTGCTGAATAATTCCAGTCACCAACCAAAAGAGAGAGATGGATTCCTTTCATCTCTCTTTTTTTTACAAAAAAACGAACGAAAATGCGCAGTTTTCCCACTTTCGCTGCTATTTGCCTTGTGATTCCGCTTTTTCTTGCCGCCTGCGGCAAAAGAAACGATGCGTCAGACAAGATGATTTTCCGATACAACGAGTCAAGCGGCATCACCACATTGGACCCGGCTTTCGCATCGGGGCAGGCGGTGATTTGGCCGTGCAACCTCCTGTACAACGGACTGGTTGACTTTGACGACTCGCTCCGAATCGTGCCCAGCATTGCAAAGTCGTGGGAAATCAGCGAAGATGGTTGCACCTACGTTTTCCATCTTCGGCGCGATGTGCGCTTCCATAACACCGATTACTTCCGTTTCAAGAACGCGCGCTACGTGACTGCGCAGGACTTCGTTTACAGCTTTTCAAGAATCCTGGACCCGGAAGTCGCCTCGCCAGGCGCCTGGATTTTCCAGAAAGTGAAACGCGACAAGCAAGGCAACCCTTGCTTTACTGCACTCAATGACAGCACTTTCCAAATCGTCCTGAGCCAGCAATACCCGCCATTTTTAGGGATTCTGGCAATGAAATACTGCTCCGTACTTCCGAAGGAAGCCGTTGAGCACTTTGGCGACGACTACCGCAATCACCCCGTTGGCACCGGCCCCTTCCAGATGAAGATGTGGGCAGAGGGCGTGAAAATGGTGCTGCACAAGAACCCGCACTACTTCGAAGTGGACGAGCAGGGCACTCCCCTTCCCTACCTTGACGCGGTGGCCATCTCGTTCATCGTTGACAAGCAGTCGGTGTTTATGGAGTTTATGAAGGGCTCGCTCGACTTTATGTCAGGCGTGGAGGCCTGCTATAAAGACGCGCTGCTCACGCAAAACGGAGAACTCAAGCCGGAGTATGCGGGCAAGATTCAAATGCTGACCTCTCCGTACCTCAACACCGAATACATCGGCTTCCTTTTGAAAGATGACGGGAAGGACAATCCCCTGCTAATCAAGGAGGTGCGTCAAGCACTGAACTATGGTTTCGACCGAGCGAAAATGATGCGGTATATGCGTAACAACATCGGCTACGCCGCCAATTCGGGCTTCGTGCCGCGAGGAATGCCCTCGTTCGATGAGAAGAGGGTCAAGGGTTATCCGTACGATCCTCAAAAGGCGCTGGAATTGCTGGAAAAAGCGGGATATCCCAACGGGAAGGGGCTCAAACCGATTCCCATTTCCGTTTCGGCCACCTACCTCGACCTTTGCCAGTACATACAGCACGAGCTGGGAAAAATCGGTGTGCAAATTGAAATCGACGTGCAACAGGCCGCCCAACAGCGCGAAATGATGCGCGGCTACAAGCTGCCCGCCTTCCGCGGCTCCTGGATCTGCGACTATCCCGACGCGGAAAACTACCTCTCGCTCTTCTACTCCAAGAACCTGCAGCCGAACGGCTCCAACTACACCCATTATGTCAGCAAGGACTTCGACCAACTGTTCGAGCAATCGCAAACCATCATCAACGATTCGCTGCGCAACGACCTGTACACCCGGATGGACTCGCTTCTGATGGAGGACGCCCCCGTAATGCTGCTTTATTACGACAAGGCCGTGCGTTTCGTTCCCGCAGGAGTCACCGGCATCAGCCCCAATCCCATCAATATGCTCGACCTGCGCCGCTGCAAAATGAAACGGAACCATTCGCTGTAATTGGCGCATAGCGCAAGATGTGCTCATCGTTCCTGCTGTTCTCGTTTCGCGGATAATTCTCGCATCTACCACCCACGTTTTGAAGCAAAAAATGCGTAGGAAAACCAAGAGGAAATACGCAAAAAAAATTTTTTTTCATACCATTTTCAAATTTTTTTATAAATTTGCAGATGCGTAGATACTATGTGATAAATTGTTGAAATACTATCTATAATATTGTGTATCAGTAAATTATTATAGAAAATCAAGCAATTTGTTCACATTTTGCAGTAAAAATTGGACAATTATTAAATAAAATATTATGAAAAAATTATTTGCAAGCACGCTTCTCATCATCCTGTGTTTTTATGCTGCGAAAGCACAAACAACTTTGGCTCAATACGGCGGCCCCGTCATCAATGGCTTTGATATGACCGTTTCGAGCGACATCCTGCTAAGCAGCGACGACAGCGAATTCACCGTTTACTATTCACCAATCGCACACGGAAAGAAGTACAAGCACAGCATCGTGACCTACGACAAGGCGAACAATACGGTAAGATGTCAGGACCTGACTTTTGCGGACGACTATTACCGTCTGGCCGCTTTCGATGCGGGCGACCACTATTTTATGGTGTACAGCCACTACCCGAAAAACTCTGTTTACGAATATACAACAGCCCGCGTGCCGAAGTCATCGAAGGTGACTGCGGTAGCGCCCAAAGTGCGTCTCACCTTGGAGGTTGACCGCAAAGGCGAATCGTTTGAGTATGCGGCCCAATCGCCAAACGGTCAGCGCTACGCAGTGGCATTCTTCGCCACCGACAAGAAATCCAATGCGAGCAACCTGCATATCTTCCTGTACGACGAGACTGGCGAAGAACTTTTCTACAAGAGCGTGATTCCACAGATTTACGGAAACAGCTTCTCGATGGAAGACTTCCAGGTCACCAACGATGGCGAAGTCCTGATTCTGATTTGCTCGGGCGACAACACCAAGAAGACCGGCAATAGCGCCATCCAACTGTTCGCTTGCAGCGCCGACGACAATGTGAGTATGGGCAAAGTTTTTCCAGAAGGACGCATTAACAATATGAAAATCTGCCAATTGCGCAATGGCAACTATATGATTGGCGGTTACTATGCCGAAACGACAGATTCGCCGTCGGAAGGTTACTTCACCACCCTCGTTGACGCCAACGCACAAGAGTTTGGCGAAATCAATACGAACGCATTTACCGCTTCGGAAATGGCCCCCACACGCGACCTGATTTTCGTGAAGGCGCCTTTCCGCACGCACGTCAAACTGTTCCGCGAACTGGAAGACGGCACCCTCTTTATGGTGGGCGAGCATACTTGTATGGTGATGCAGTCGGACGGCTACGGAATAACCTACTGGAACTACTGTTACAATGTTGCCTATCAGCATTTTGACAAGGACGGAGTGAAGTTGAAATCCAACCTGCTCAAGAAGCAGCAGCGCCACGGCGGCAAGAACCCCGCCACCGACTTCGGCACCAATGTTTACTCGCTCCACAGCGTAGGACTTTCCGTCTCCCCGATGGTGGTCGGCAACGACGTTTACATCCTCTACAACGACAATTACGACAATTTCAAACAGAACAATGGGCAGTCGGAGATGAACATCGTGCTGAAGCGCAACAAGACCTGCCAGGTTTTGGCAAAGCTGGAAGACGACGGCCCCGACAGATCGCTGGTAATGCTTCCCGACAAGGACAAGAAAGTGCTGCACAAGCTGTGGGTCTTTGACGGGAAAACCGTGTTTTACGGAATGGCTGGCAAAAAGGCGTACACCATTGAACATTTCGACATTGACGAATAGTCCAGACGTATGAAAAAAACAGGCATCATCCTGCTCATTTTGCTCACCGCAAGTGCTGTTTTCGGGCAGAAAAAGCCAGCGAAAATGCCGCCGCCGGAGCAAATGAAGTACATCAACGACAGTATTCTGACGGAAGCGACCCGGCTGTATGTGTTCGAAAAACTCAACTGGTGGGGAACGGACGAATATTTAAAGCATCTGTACGACAAAAACGACACTCGAGACTGGAAAAGCGCAAGTAGTTTCACCCTTGTCAGCAACGATGTTATCAGTGTAATATTTTATAAAACAGACACTTGCATCTTAGAATACCGTTACGATATGCTAACGGACAATGTGGACGTAGTGGAAGAATGGAGGCCGCTCAAAGAATCGGAAATGGCCGAGCGGGACCGATTTAACACCCTGATAGCCGCCTGCAACGAGCTGCAAATCCCGATTTACACATACCCGCAAGACAAATTCTCGTTCAATGTGGATATGATCCGCATTGACGAGAATACCACGCGCGTTTACTTTATGATGGGCGCTCTGGAGAACAATTCTGTAGGGTTTGGGAACGACTTTTCGGTGGATTTTGATGACGACAACACGGTGTTGGGATGGCGCTCCTACCACCATAGTTTCATCCCGGTGAATTATGCCAACAGCGCGTCCTCGACACTGATTCATTCGCACACGAAGGACAATCCTTATATGACCCCCACCGACCTCTGCACCTTTATGCTGTACGCCTACGACTTGAAGCCGGAGCTCAACCAGCTGTGGGTTTACAGCAGCTTGTACAAAGGTTTTTTCCTGTTCGATGCAAAGTCAATGTCAATCAACTTTTTATCATCGAAAGCATTGAAAAAAATCAACAAGCATCAGGAAAAAATCCACAAAAAATAATTTGGAAAAGCCGAAAAAATAGATTAGATTTGCGAGTTATTTTTTTATTTTTCAAGTCATTGATAAATAGCATAATAAGCGAGCAAATATGATTCACGGCTGTGCGAAAGTTGAAATTGACGGGAACTCCGGTTTTTGTGCGGGAGTCATCAATGCCATTCGCACTGCAGAAAGCTATCTGAACAGAGACGGGAAACTGTACTGTTTGGGCGACATTGTTCACAACAGCGAAGAATTGCAACGCTTAACTCGGATGGGGCTGAAGGTGATCACACACGAGGAAATGCGCGGGCTTCACGGTGTGCGGGTTTTGATCCGTGCGCACGGAGAGCCGCCGGAAACCTATCGGATTGCGCAAGAAAACGGCATAGAAATCATTGACGCGACCTGCAAAGTGGTGCTAAACCTACAGAAGACCATCCGACAACAGGTTATCAACCAGGAAGATAAAAAGCAAATCCTCATTTACGGGAAACAAGGTCACGCGGAAGTGATCGGCCTGCTTGGGCAAACGGAAGGAACCGGGCTGGTGATTTCTTCGTTGGAGGATATCAGCAAAATCGATTTCCAACGCAGCGCCCACCTCTTCTCGCAGACCACGCAGAATGCGGAAGAGTATGCACGCATCATTGATTCCATTTCAAAACGTTACAGAGAGAGCGGTCATCCGGAATGGTTTTCGCACAGCGACACCATCTGCCGCAGCGTCGTGAACCGAGCCAAGCAAATCGAGGACTTCGCACACAAATACGACGTGGTTGTCTTCGTGTCGGGGGAAAAAAGTTCCAACGGGCTCTACCTATTCGGGATTTGCAAAGAGAAGAATCCGCGCAGCTACTTCATCTCGCGGCTTGAGCAATTGGGAGAACTCCCTATCAATCCAAACGATACGGTTGGAATCTGCGGCGCCACTTCCACGCCAATGTGGCTGATGGAGCAGGTCAAATTGAAAATTGAAAATTGAAAATTGAAAATTGAAAATTATTAATTGAAATTTTGTAAGATATGTTCACATTTACCTTTATGATTGTAGCGTTTGTGATAGGATACACTGTCATAGCGCTTGAGCACCCTTTAAAAATCAACAAAACCGCTACGGCGCTCCTGTTGGGAGTGCTTTTGTGGGTTTGCGCAGTGATAGGCGGCGACGGGCTCCTGGTAAGCACTGACGCGTTGCGCGCCTACACGATGAGCCATCCCGGCAGCACCTTCACCGACTGGCTGGTGCACTCCGAACTGCTGCACGCGCTGGGCGACATTGCGGAGATCCTCTTCTTCCTGATGGGTGCGATGACGATCGTGGAAATCATTGACACCAACGGCGGTTTTAGAATCATTACCGACCACATTCACACACTCAAGAAAACACGGTTGCTTTGGATTGTCGGCATCCTGACGTTCTTTATGTCGGCCGTTCTCGACAACCTGACCACTTCCATCGTGATGGTGGCGCTGTTGCGCAAACTGATGCGCCGCAACGACCGTATCGTGTTCGACAGTGTGGTGATCTTAGCGGCCAATGCGGGCGGCGCGTGGTCGCCAATCGGTGACGTGACCACGATTATGCTCTGGATTTCAGGCAATGTGACGGCAGGGAACATCATTGCGGAAACTTTCGTGGCGAGTCTCGTCTCGTTGGTGGTTCCCCTACTCATTTTCTCCTTCATACTCAAAGGCGACGTGGAGCAACCGACTGAAGAGCGTCATCACGAAGAGGGCACCTACGTCAATCCCAAATCCATCAGCACGCTTTTCCTCTGCGTGGGTGTGGGCGCCCTGGTAATGGTTCCCGTTTTCAAGACCCTCACGCACCTGCCCCCGTATATGGGTATGCTGGGCGGGCTCGGCATCCTATGGGTAATGTCGGAAATCATTCACCGTCCCGGCTATCCTGAAGCCGAACAGAACCGCAAAAAGTACTCGATTCTGGCCATTATCTCCAAGATAGACCTCTCAAGCATTATGTTCTTCCTCGGCATCCTATTGGCTGTCAATGCGTTGAAGACGGTTGGACACCTCGCGTTGCTCGCCAATGGCCTCGACGGCATCAACCTTCCCGAGCCGAGCAAGTATTACGTCATCAACATCATCATCGGCGTGCTGTCGTCCATCATTGACAACGTGCCGTTAGTGGCGGGCTCAATGGGGATGTACAGTTTCCCCACCGACCACTATTTCTGGGAAATGCTGGCCTATTGCGCAGGCACTGGCGGCAGCATCCTGATCATCGGCTCCGCGGCGGGCGTCGCCATTATGGGTTTAGACAAGATTGACTTCATTTGGTACCTGAAAAAAATCTCCTGGGTGGCACTCATCGGTTATTTGAGCGGCTGCGGCGCTTTCATTGCGCAAAAAACGATCGGAGAACATTTCTCACACCAAACCCAAACCGAAAACGTGGTGGAAATGACGGAAGACGGAGTCGAGGACTTCCTGTTTAAGAGCACCTTCTACCTCTCGCAAGACGCGCCGGAATTCCGCGACTCGCTGACCGTGAACTTCATCCGCAGCAATGACGGAAGCGCCGAACTGTACGGCTTCCACTGCGAACAAATCGCAATCAATAAGAAAGACAACTCGATACTGGGCGTGAATACGCAGAACCAGCTGGCGCCGGGCGAGTTTGGCGTTCAAGTGGAGGGCGACACGACCGCACTGGTGAAATTTGCTGATATGATTTTCGAAGTGACACCGAAGGGCGAACTCTTCCAATGGGACATTGACGCTCAGGGAATTTACAAAACCGAATGGAAACGCAAATAAATCAAAGAGATATGAAACCTACATTATTAGTTTTGGCAGCAGGAATGGGCAGCCGTTATGGCGGGCTCAAGCAGTTGGACCAGCTGGGGCCTCGCGGCGAAACCATTATGGACTATTCCGTCGCCTACGCCATTGAAGCCGGATACGGCAAGGTCGTTTTTGTGATCCGCAAAAATATGGAGGCCGATTTCCGTGAACACATCCTGTCGAAATACATCGAACGCATCCCCGTAGAGTACGTTTTTCAAGAACTGGATGTTCTGCCGGAAGGGTTTTCAGTGAATCCGGAACGGGTGAAACCTTACGGAACAGCACACGCCATACTGGTGGCAAAAAACGCTGTGAAAGAACCGTTTACGGTTATCAATGCGGACGATTTCTATGGAAAAGACGCTTTTGTGGTGATGAGTGAATTCCTGCAAAAGCCACAAGACGGCGACGCACCCGAATTTGCAATGGTGGGTTACAGACTGGCGAACACTCTGTCGGAAAATGGCAGTGTGTCGCGCGGCGTGTGCGTTCCCGACAGCGACGGATTCCTGCAAAGCATAACGGAAATGACACACATTGAGAAGGTTGACGGGCTCATCCAGAATGTTGCGGAGACTGGCAACACGCCATTAGAGCCAGCCACACCCGTATCGATGAATTTCTGGGGCTTCACTCCCCTATTCTTTGAAAAGCTGGACGAAATGTTCTGCCAGTTTTTGAAAGAGAACAATGCGAATCCGAAATCGGAATTCCAGATTCCAACCGTCATCAACTATTTCCTGCAAAGCAAAGCGGCGCGCATCCGGATCCTAAAAAGCGATGCCCAATGGTTTGGCGTGACCTATCAGGCCGACCGGGCCAGCGTAGTGGAAAAACTGAAAAACTTAGCGTAAACGACTGGTATGGCGAGAATTGTGGCTATCGACTATGGGCAAAAGAGAGTAGGTTTCGCCGCGACAGACGAACTGCGGATTTGCGCGAACGCGCTGGAAACCGTACACGTAACGCAAGCATTCGACTACTTGAAGAATTACATTGAGAAGGAGAACGTGGACACAATCGTCATTGGGGAGCCGCGCAAACTCGATAACACGCCCTCCGACTCGACCCGCTACATTGAGCCCTTTGTCAACCGGGTGAGGAAGGCGTTTCCAGCGCTGACGATTGCGCGCGTGGACGAGCGTTTCACCTCGCGAATGGCTTTCCAAACAATGATTGACGCCGGACTGAAAAAGAAGGACCGGCAGGACAAGGCCACTGTGGACAAAATCAGCGCCACCATCATTTTACAGACCTATTTGCAACAATTAGAAATTCAAAACGAAAGAAACAATTTAGAACTATGATTTTACCAATCTGTTTGTATGGGAATCCGGTATTGCGCAAGAAAGCGGCCGAGATTTCAATGGAAAAAGAAGAGTTGAAACAATTAATCGCCGATATGTTCGAGACGATGTATCACGCCAACGGAGTGGGCCTGGCTGCGCCACAAATTGGCAAATCGCTGCGACTTTTCGTCATTGACTCAGAGGCGTTTCAGGAACTCTATCCTGATGAACCGATACGTAAGCAAGCGTTTGTAAATCCTGTTATCACAAAACGTTACGGGGAAGAATTTTCATTCAATGAGGGATGCCTGAGTCTGCCCGACATTCACGAAGACGTGATGCGTCCATCCACGATTGACATCACCTACCTGGATGAGGAGCTGAACGAACACACCGAAACCATTTCGGGCGGTGCTGCGCGCATCATCCAACACGAGTACGACCACATCGAAGGCCAAGTGTTCACCGACCATCTCACCTCACTGAAAAAGATGATCTTGAAAAGACGCCTGACAGACATTGCGAGCGGAAAAATCCGTCCCGCCTACAAAGTGAAGTAACGCAACGATATGATGAACCGATTCAAATATTGCGCAGCGATCATAGCGATTTTGTGCGCCGTGAGCTGCCATCGCAATCAGCAGCCAGCTGAAAATCAAGACACTACGGTAAAAGATATTGAGCAGGAAGCATCAATTGACTACACGCAAGCCCAAAATCTGATTGCGCTATACAAGGAGGCCGACTCGCTCACCAAAATCGGGGAGATTGATGCGCACAAGATGCAGCTTTTCGTTGACAACAGCACCGTGTATGCGAAAAACAATGCCGAGGACACGCTCAGTCCGCACCTGCTCTTATATGCGGGCATTTTTCAAATGGAAATCGCCTCAAGCAACCCTTCAGAGGAAATTCGTAAAGAATTATGGTTTAAGTCGATAGACATTTTCAATGAAGTGATACTTCAGTTCCCGAAATACCGAAATCTCCCCTATTGCTACTTTTACAAAGGGCAGATTTATGAGAATATGGGGCGCATCAGCGATGCGGAAAACGAGTACCGCGAGCTGATACACCGCTACCCGCAAAGCGAATTGGGCAAGAGTATGGAATCGTACGTGAAGGCGCACGGTTTCGAGAAATCGGCCGACGAGTTGTGGAAGGACATACGGAAGAAGTAGGCGTTTTTTTTCGAGAACATATTCGAGAACGACGAGAACGACGAGAACGACGAGAATGAATGGATTTGCCATCATATTTCCAATTTCAATTTGAAAAGTAGTAAGTCAGAAACTCGCAAGTCGCCATTACAGCAAAAAAGGTCTGCGAAAGTTGAGTAAAATAATCAATTGTAAAACAATACGTTACGTATTATCAAACGCCAAGACGGAAACAGTATGGAAATCAGCGGTATCATCACCACATTGAACGAGGAAAAGAACATTTCGGAAGCGATACAGTCGTTGCAACGGGTGTGCGACGAAGTGATAGTGGTGGACTCGAACAGTGCGGACCAGACCGTAGAGATAGCGGAGTCGCTGGGAGCGAAAGTGTACAGGCAGGCCTATCTGGGGGACGGAATCCAGAAGAATGTTGCGTTGCAATACGTTAAGAACCAATGGGTTATAAGCATTGATGCGGACGAGCGGCTGAGTGACGAGCTGGTGGAATGGATATTAAAGACAGACTTTGGGAGCACGCGCTACGACGGCTTTGCGGTGCGTCGGCGCAACTATGTGGGCAGCCGCTGGATCAAGTGCTGCGACTGGTATCCCGACTATCTGGTTCGGATCTACCGCCACGACCGTCTCCGTTTCCGCGACGTGAAGCAGCACGCCTTTGTACCGACGGTCAACACATTGAGAATCAAGGCGGACCTCATACACTACCGCTACAAGAACTGTGGGGAATTGTTTTCGAAGCCGGAGCGCAACTACAGCACGCGCGGAGCCAAGATACTGTATTTGAAGGGGAAACGTGCCCACGCCTGGACTCCCTTCCTGCACGGGACGGCGGCGTTTATCAGCAACTATTTCTTCAGGCGGGGCTTCCTGGGCGGTGTGGACGGCTTCACCTTGTCGCTCGCCATTGCCTGCAACAGTTATATGAAATATGCGAAACTACTTGAATATCAAAGGGATGAGAAAGTGTTAAAGGAAGAGAACTTTGATAATGTATGGTAACGATGCCGACTTTCGCAAATTTTTAGCATCCGGATAAACATAAAGACCTGCCAGAAAAGTTTTTTTTCATTTTCGGGACGCAGACGACCGGAATTTAGAAATATTTCCAGTATCTTTGTCGCTGACAAAGCAATTTTGTATTTCATTCAATATCAACGATTTTAGCACGAAAACAGTATGGGCAATTTTGTACATCTCCACGTTCACACGCAGTATTCAATTTTAGACGGTCTGGCGAAAATACCGGACCTGATCAAGAAGGCCTATGATGACGGGCAGCGTGCGATGGCCATAACGGACCACGGGAATATGTACGGGATCTACACTTTCCTTGCGGAGGTTGAGAAATTCAACAAGGACCACGCCGACGATCCGTTCAAGGGGATAGTGGGCTGCGAGGTTTACGTGGCGCGGCGCGACCGCCATCAAAAGGACACCTCAGTGAAGGCGGACCGAGGCGGCGACCACCTGGTGCTGTTGGCGAAAGACAAAATCGGCTACAAGAATCTGAGCCATATGGTATCGCTGGGCTGGACGGAGGGCTACTACTACAAGCCCCGCGTTGACAAGGAGTTGCTGCGCCAATACTCCGACGGGCTGATCGCCTGCTCGGCCTGTCTGGGCGGAGAACTTCCGCAAGCCATTATGCGCACGAATCCTTCGCTGCACGACGGGAACATCCCGGCCAGTTACAACCTGGAGGCCGCCGACAAGATCGTCGAGGAGTTCAAGGAGATTTTCGGTGACGACTATTACATTGAGTTGCAGCGGAATGGGCACAAGGAGCAGCTTTTGGTCAACGAGGCGCTGCTACAGTTGGCGGAGAAGCACAATGTGAGGTGCGTGGCCACGAACGACGTGCATTTCGTGAACAAGGAGGACTTTCCGGCGCACAAGATGCTCATCTGCATCAACACGAACAAGAGATATGTGGCGCAAGAGGGCGTGGCGCAGGACGAGGACGACAACGGGATGGCCTATTCGGGAGAGGAGTACTTCCGCACGGCGGCGGAAATGCAGGAACTGTTCTCTGACCATCCGGAGGTACTCACGAACACGCTGATCGTGGCGGAGAAGGTCGCGACGTACGGACTGCATCACGAGCCGACGCTTCCTCGCTTCGTAGTGCCCGCGGAATTCCGCGAGAATCCCGACTACGCCGCGTACACGGAAGACTACGCGGTGCCGTTGAGACAGATCGAGAAGCTGCAGTTCACCGACGAGTTCGACTACCTGGCCTACCTGACGTGGAGAGGAGCGAAGGTGCGCTGGGGCGAGAACTACAGCGCAGACATCAAGGAGCGTCTGCTTTTCGAGCTGGAGACGGTGGGCAAGATGGGCTATCCGGGATACTTCCTCATCGTGCTGGACTTCATTGAGGCGGGCAAGCGAAACGGCATCCGATTCGGCCCCGGCCGTGGCTCGGCCGCAGGTTCGGCCATCGCTTACTGCCTGCACATCACCAACATAGACCCCATCAAGTACGACCTGCTGTTTGAGCGTTTCCTGAACCCTGACCGAATCTCGCTCCCCGATATGGATATTGATATGGACGGCAGCGGCCGTGAAAAGACCATCCAGTATGTGAGCGAGAAGTACGGGAAGGACAAGGTGGCCGTGATCGTGACGCTGATGGAGATGAAGGGGAAGACGGCCATCCGCGACTGTGCCCGCGCCCTCGACCTGCCGCTGAACGAGAGCGACGCACTGGCCAAGTACATTCCCGAAGGCGGCAAAGTGGGACTTGAGGAGGCCGTGAAAACCATACCCGAACTCAAGGACGCGCTGGAAAACGGCAACGAGAAAGTGAAGCAGACACTCGACTTCGCACTGAAACTGGACGGAACGCTGCGCGGAACCGGCGTGCACGCGTGCGGCGTCATCATCGGCCGAGACAACCTCTTCGACTGCGTGCCCCTGGCGACATCGAAAAACTCCGACACAATGGTCACCCAGTACGAGGGCTCGCTCGTCGAAGACGCAGGACTCCTCAAGATGGACTTCCTCGGACTCAAAACGCTGGACATCATCACGGCATCGCTGACCAATATCAAGAGAAGCAAAGGCATTGACAATCTGGAGATTGACGACATACCGCTTGACGACGCCAAGACTTACGAGATGTTCAAGAACGGCGACACCACCGCCATCTTCCAGTTTGAAAGCGCCGGAATGCGCAAGTACCTCAGAGAGCTGAAGCCCGACTGTTTTGAGGACATCATCGCAATGGTGGCACTGTACCGCCCAGGCCCGATGGACAACATCCCGCTGTTCATCAAGCGCAAAAACGGCGGCGAGAAAATCGAATACCCGATTCCCGAAATGGGGAAAATATTGGACGAGACCTACGGCATCACCATATACCAGGAACAGGTTATGCTTTTGTCGCGCCTGCTGGCCGACTTCACCCGTGGCGAAGCGGACACGCTGCGAAAGGCAATGGGCAAGAAGAAAATCAAGCTGATGGAAGAGATGCAGACCAAGTTCATCTACGGCGGAACGCAGAAGAACTATGCGAAGTCAGACCTTGACAAAATCTGGGAGGAATGGAAAAAATTCGCCTCCTACGCTTTCAACAAGTCGCACGCCACCTGCTACGCGTTCGTGTCATACCAGACGGCGTGGCTCAAGGCCAACTACACGGCCGAGTTCCTCGCTGCGAATATGACCACTGAAATCACTGATATGAAGAAGGTTACGGAGCTGATTGACGAGGCGACGAGCAAGGGAATCCGCGTGTTGCCGCCCGACATCAACGAGTCGGAGCTCGAATTCACGGTCAACCCGCAGGGCGACATCCGCTTTGGCCTGGCGGCGCTGAAGGGCGTGGGTGCCAACGCGGTGGCCGACATCATTGCGGAGCGCAACCAGCACGGCAAGTTCACCAACGTTTTCGACTTCATCGAGCGCATCAATCTCCGTTCCTGCAACCGCCGCATCATTGAGAATATGGCAGCGGTCGGCGCCTTCGACAGTTTCCAGGGCATCCACCGCGCGCAGTTCTTCGCGATGGACAAGGACAAGCGCACGTTTGTGGAGAAGCTGATGACGTACGGCTCACGAATGCAGACGAAGGGCGAGCAGACGCAGTTCTCGATTTTCGACGAGGCGCCGGCAGAAGTCGGCTCTCCCGCCTACCCCACCGCCGCCGAATGCGAGCCGTGGTCCTCGTTCGAGCAGTTGAAGCGCGAGCGCGAGATTGCCGGCTTCTACATCTCGGGGCATCCGCTCGACGAGTTCTCCACACTGATGGAAAGCTCCACCAACACCACGCTTGAAACCATCGGCGACCAAGCCCAGTGGGGACGGCTCGTCGGACGGCCGCTGCAGTTCGCCGCCATCGTGAGCGACGCGCAGCACAGAACAGGCAAAACCGGCAAACCCTACGGCTCGTTCACCTTGGAAGACTACAACAACAGCTTCGAATGGCGCCTTTTCGGCGAAGACTACACTAAATACAAGCACCTTCTTGAAAAGGGAATCTTCGTCTTCGTGCGGGCACGCGTCGTGGAGCGCGGTTTCGAACAAGACGTCACAAAGAAACAATACAACCTCAAACCGCTCATTATCACAGAATTAGAAGAAGCATACCGTTTCTGTAAAAATGTGAAAATTAATATCGACATTGAAGATGTGTCGGAAAATATGGCCAACATCATCAAGGAAACGATTGAGCTGTCGAACAAACGTTCAAAAATGGAAGGCAAGGGAAAAGGGAATGTGCCCCTCATTTTCACGATAAAAGCGCTCGGAAATGAATATTCGTGCGATATGCTGAACCACGAGCTGAGAGTCAATCCGCAAACATTTCTGGCAGTGTTCCCGAAAAACCTTCAGTGCCAGGTTTCTTTGGAAATGAATTTCTAACACATTGATTTTTAAATATTAAATGATGAGAAAACTACTATTATTCGCCCTTTGTTTGGCAATGTGCGCCGTGCAAGCGCAGGAGGAGGAACTAATTGGAGGAAACTGTACCTCTATTATGGTAGGCAAGAAGGCCTCGGCCGACGGCTCGGTCATCACCTCGCACACCTGCGACGGAATGTATCGAACCTGGGCAAAGATGGAGCCCGCCGCCGACCACGCGCCCGGCACAATGCACAAGGTTTACAAGGGAACGATGCACACAGAAACCCCCGGCGATATGGGCGGAGTGACACTGGCCGGCGAAATTCCGGAAGCAGCCCACACTTTCGCCTACCTCAACACGGCCTATCCCTGCCTGAACGAAAAACAGCTTGCAATGGGTGAGAGCACTTTCTCGGGACCCGACACACTGGTCAACGAGAACGCGATGTTCCTGATTGAGGAGTTGCAGCGCATCGCCTTGCAACGCTGCGACAACGCCCGTGACGCCATCCGCCTCATTGGCGACCTGATCAAGCAGTACGGCTACGCCGACGGCGGCGAGTGCATCACCATCGCCGACAAGAACGAGGTGTGGCAAATGGAAATCCTGGGCGAAGGCCCCGACAAGATTGGCGGCATCTGGGTGGCGCAGCGCGTGCCTGACGACGAAGTAGCCGTTAGCTGCAACGTGCCCCGCATCGGCAAAATCAACCGTCACGACACCGACCACTTCATCTGCTCCGACAATATCGAGAAAGTGGCCAAGAAATACGGACTTTGGGACGGGAAAGGCGACTTCATCTGGTGGAAGGCATTCCCCTCAAGTTATTCGGGTGGAAAGAATTTCAAAGAAAGAGAGTGGTACATTTTCAACGAGTTAGCCCCTGGGCTGCACCTCTCTTTGCAAGCCGACGAGCTTCCCTTTTCCATCAAGCCAGAATCAAAAGTGGATGTGCGCAAAGTGATGGAACTGTTCCGCGCGAACTACGAGGGATGTCCGGAACTCGACCAGACGCAAAACCTGCTTGCTCCCCGCCGCTACCGCAATGAGAACGGAGAAATTGTCAGTGACACAGGAGTTTGCGCGACTGCCAATCCTTGGATGAGCGCCACCGAACGCTCGCTTTACAATATGTTGAAGCCCGAAACCGTGACTTTCTACCGCGGCGTGGCGATGTCGTGGTGTTCCTATTCCACCATCATCCAGTGCCGCGACTGGCTGCCCGACGAGATCGGCTGCATCTGCTGGTTCTCCGTGGAGAATCCCGGCCAAAGCCCGCGCATCCCCATTTACGCAGGATGCAGCTCCCTGCCCAGCGGATTCGACCAATGCGGCCATCACCGCTACAATGAGAATGCCGTACTGTGGCACTATCGGAAAGCCAACAAACTCTCGCAAATCCAATGGGGCAATACCAAGAAAATGCTGATTGGCAACGTGTTGCGCTACGAAGAGAAGGCGATGGAAGAACTTCCGACTTTGGAACAGAAAGCAAAAAATCTTCTGCAGTCAGGCGACAAGGCCAGCGCGCAGAAGATTTTAAATCAATATAGTTCCGATTTTGCTGGTGCCACCCGCCAAACCTGGTCGGAAATGGAACACACTTTCTGGGAACGCTTTTGGACGGGGTTTTAATGTTGAAGCCCCGTCATTTTCAACATATTAATTTCAGCTTGCGTTAACATTCTCCACTCGCCACGAGGAAGATCCTTTTTGGTAAGTCCTGCAAAAACAACGCGGTCAAGTTTCAGAACCTCATAGCCGAGAGATTCGAAAATGCGGCGCACGATGCGGTTCTTACCCGAATGAAGGGTAACGCCCACCTCGTCTTTGTTGCCAGCAACATAGGCGACCTCGTCAACACGGATTTCGCCGTCGTCTAACACGAGGCCATTGGCAATCTGCTCCATATCGGAGGGTTTGAGATTCTTGTTCAACGTGACGTGATAGATTTTGCGCACATCGCTTCGCGGGTGGGTGAGCTTTTTCGCCATATCGCCGTCGTTGGTGAACAGGAGCAGCCCCGTAGTGTCGCGGTCGAGACGGCCGACCGGGTAGATGCGCTCCTTGCAGGCGCCGCGCACCAACTGCATCACGTGCTTGCGATTGAACTCGTCGTACATCGTGGTGATATAGTCCTTCGGCTTGTTGAGCAACAAATACACGGGTTTTTCGCGTTGGAGAACCTTGTCGCCAAAACGCACCTCGTCGGTGGGTTTCACCTTGAATCCGAGTTCGGTCACTACTTCTCCATTCACTTTGATGGCACCCGCCTCGATGAGCGTGTCGGCCTCGCGGCGTGAGCAAATGCCCGCATTGGCAATATACTTGTTGAGGCGCACCGGAATGAACTGTTCCTCATACTCCAGCGAACGGATTTTCACTTTCTGGGGAGCGAAACGACCCTCACTGCGGCGCTTGTTGACAAGCTCTGTGAGGATTTCGGACTCGGCAGTCACATCGCGGCGCACAGGTGCGTCGTCAGCGGAGTGCTCAAAGCGTTTGCGAGGACGGTCATCGCGCTTTCTGTCAAAAGGTTTCTGCTTGTCAAAACTTCTTGGCTTGTCGAAAGGTTTTTTCTTGTCGAATGAACGCTGCGGACGTTTCTTGTCGAAACCACGCTGTGGGCGTTCATCCTTGCTGAAACCGCGCTTGGGGCCAGATGCCTTATCAAAAACGCGTGCGGGACGCTCCTCGCCAGCGTCATCCCTGTCGTGTTGTTTATTGAAACTTCTCTTCTTTTGGAAACCGCCATTGCTGCGGCTGCCAAACTTAGTAGGGCGTTCTTTGCTGAAAGTCCTCTTACTCTGCGACTTATCGTTTTCTCTCATCTTTTAAAATTTGCTGCAAAAATACAGCATTTTTCCGAATTGACGATAATTTATTCGTATTTTCTGCCCTTAATGAAAACCGCTTCAACCTTATTGGAACCGTAAGCGTACGGCATAAACTCAATTGTAGGTATCTGCTTGGTAATAAAGAAGTTGGCAATTTTTCCTTTGGTAATGGTTCCCAGCTCGTCCTCTACGCCCATCGCGTATGCGGAATTGATGGTAGTGGCGTTGATGGCCTCTTCGGGCAGCAAACGGTACTTGATGCAACCCATCGAAAGCACGAATTGCATATTTCCGGAGGGACAGGAGCCAGGATTGTAGTCGCCAGCCATCGCAACGGGGAGGCCGGCCTCAATCATCTTGCGGGCGGGGGCATAAACCATTCCGAGGAAGAAAGCCGCACCCGGAAGAATCGTGGGCATTGTCTCCGAACCGAGCAGGCATTCGATTTCCTCGTCACCCGTGTACTCAATGTGGTCAACAGAGCGCGCATTGTACTTCACGCCCACCTGGATTCCACCGCTGAAATCCAGCTCGTTAGCGTGGATTTTGGGCTGCAAACCATACTTCATTCCCTGCATAAGGATGCGCTCGGTGTCCTCCGGAGTGAAGAAACCGCGGTCGCAGAAGACATCCACATAATCCGCCAGTTCCTCGGCAGCCACTTGCGGAATCATCTCATTGATAATCAGGTCAACATATTCGGTCTGATGTCCGATGTACTCGCGCGGGACAGCGTGGGCTGCCAAGAAATTCGCCTTGATCGTCAGCGGGGATTTCTCTTTCAATCTGCGGATCACGCGCAGCATTTTCAGTTCGTTCTCAGTGTCGAGGCCGTAACCGCTCTTGATTTCGATGGCGCCCGTGCCAAACGAGGCGACCTCGTTCAAACGCTGCCAAGCACTTTCAAAAAGCTCGTCCTCGGAAGTAGCGCGAAGACGGTCAACCGAATTGAGGATTCCCCCTCCCCTCTTCGCAATCTCCTCATAACTAAGACCTTTAATCTTGTCGATGTATTCAATTTCACGGCTGCCCGCATAAACGATGTGCGAGTGCGAATCGCAGAATGTGGGAAACACCATTTTGCCAGTCGCATCAATCTCGGTGACGGGTTCGCCAAGGTTCTCAAGCATTTTAGGTGAGAAGTCTGACATTTTCCCGAAATCCGCTATTCGCTCGCCTACCGTGAGAAGAAAAGCATTCTCAATGCAGGGAAGATTCCGCATCTCTTTTCCTGCTCTCCATTGAATATTTTCAGGTTCTGCTTGCACAAGCAGCTTGATATTTTTTACTAATAAAGCCATTTTTATATTAATTTTGATTGAAATCAGATAATAAATAACGCAAAACGGAATCCCAGTCGGGGAAAGTTTTGTTGGCGGGGCCGAAGGGGATCACGGTGCCCTCGAACTTGTCGGCGCCACACTTCGTGGGGCGGTCATCAATCAGGAAATCTCCTCGGTTGAGTTCTTTTCTATGCGAGATGATAAGCCGCTTGTAGGCCGGCGACTTGCTGGAACTTCCGAGATAACGCTGAACCCATATTTTCTTGTCATCGCAAGCGGTGGGATTTTTCCAAGAAGCTGTTGTAAGTATGTAAACATCAAAGTATTGAGCCAATTTCCTAAAGGCATCGATGGCGCCAGGAATCGGGTCCATCAAACTGAAGATGTGCGGGGCCTCATCAATGCAGCCGTTGAACTTGATGCGGGTAATGGGATCCAGACGGTGTTTGCCGCTTTCAAAATCCACTATCGTACCATCCATATCAAAGTACAAAATCGGTTTCTCGCCCGAAACCGGGAAATGGAACGGGCGGGCGGGGTCTGCCAAATTGTTCTTTCCGCACTTGGCCGGCTCAGGACGGCGGTTTCTTTCGATTTTGTCGAAATAAGCAATCGCCTTGCGCATACTTTCGCGAAGCACATCCACTGCCAGATGGGAGTGACCTCCTTCCACCCAGATACAGTTAGAGCCGTCTTCCGCCCCATACTGGCGAACGAAAAAGTCGTGATAGTGAAGCAGTTCGTCGTTTTTGGCGAAAATCCCGAAAACCTTGTCCGGCGAGTTCTCCTCGTGGCGGTGATAGATGTTGAACTCCATTGCCTCGCAATATTCCAACGCCATATCGGGAATTTCGGCAAGACGGGGCAACTCTCTCGACGGAAAGCAGCACGGGTTGATGAGAATCTTGTTCACCATCGGGAGGTCCATACTCTTAACCTTTTTCAGGTACAAATTGAAAACACAGCCGAGCGATGACGATACGACTGTGTCAATCTGATGTTTTTTTATCAGAGAGATGATTTGGGAAAGCGTTTCCTCAACACGCAAATGGTTGAAGGTTTCTAAGACCCAATTATACTCGGGGAAAAGTGACTTTAGAGTGTTGCCGCAATAAGAATCTTTGTTGCTTTGAAATCCGTGAATGTATAAGATATTCTTCATAAAGTATTAAGTGTAAGCCATTAAGCAGTGCGATCGAACGAAGCCGTGATAGGTTCGCCCAGCTCCTCCATAATTTTTTTACGGATGAAGAAGATGCGACTTTTCACTGTGCCCATCGAGAGGTCGAGTTGGTCAGCGATTTCCTTGTACTTCAATCCATCCTTGTACATTTCAAAAGGCACGCGCTGCGCATCCTTCTGCTGAGCGATGATATTGTTGATTTCATTCACGAGGATACGGATGTCGGCATTGTCAGCGCTACTGGAGACCACATTCTCATAGCCCGCGAGCTCGTCGGCGTCAGCATAGTGCAAGTATTCGCTGTGACTTTTCTTCTGGTTGTATCCGTTGATGAAAAGGTTGCGCATAATTTTGCGAACCCAGGCCCAAAAGTTCGTCCCCTGCTGATAAGTGGATGCCTTTTCAAGCACTTTCACATTCGTATCCTGAACCAAGTCGTTGGCGGCGTCCCAGTCGCGACAAAGAGCAAAAGCAGTGCTTCTCATTTTGCCCTGCACCGACAGCAACTGCTCGCCAATCTCCTGCATCATACTTTGATCCCAATTATTTTCCTGATTTTTTTGCGCAATATTTTTTTCCATATAAATGATTTAAAGACGTTCAATTTATTACAACTATCGTGCCAGCATCTCTGACAGACGCACCGGCATCAAATGATGCAGGCGATGACCCATCGTTTGGGAACGCCATCGAAATAATAAACCGGAGTTCCCCATTGGTCTTTGATTCTCAGCACGTTGCCATCCAGATAATACAATTTTTCACCCCACTGATCCTTCAAGCGGATGGTGTTGCCATCGAAATAATACAACTTTTCGCCCCACTGATCACGAAGTCTGACGGTGTTGCCGTCCATATATAAAAGTTTCTCGCCCCACTGATCCTTCAACCTAACTGTCGTTCCATCAAAATAATACATTTTTTCGCCCCATTGGTCACGAAGTCGCAAAGTGCGGCCTGCTTCCACATAATAAAGTTTTGTGCCCCACTGGTCTTTTTGACGAATTGTCGTTTGGGCATCACAAAATGTCATACACAATATGACGAAGACTGACAGAATGACGGAAAGTGAATTTTTCTTCATAAGCAAGACAATATAACGTCAAAAGACAATTGTTATTGTCATTGGTTTAATTTTTTTCAGAAATTATTCTGTTTAATATTGTAATGCAGCAATGATTGGAGCGAGATGTTCGCATAATGGGAATTATCCGCATTGCGGAATGGCCGCTCAACACATCGCAACTCCTGAATTGTCAGTTCGCGGCTGTTCAACTTTCTTTTTTTCTTGAGAAAAAGAAAGTTGCAAAGAAAACTCGCTTTGCCGCTGCTGCCTCGCTTCCCAACAAAAACGGTCGTTGCTCCGATGTGCGAGCCCAAACTTGCAAAACGGATGCTCAGCCGCAATCCGTTTTGCTTCAAACAAGGTCTCGCACGGGCCCTCCGCATCTCCTCGTTTTTGTAAGGAAACCGAGCCAAAGGCGGCTGCAGTCGGACTATCTTTTCCATTATTATTTCATTATGAAACAGCAAGGAAAAGAAAAATTTCCTGATCATTTCCTCGAAATTTCCTGCGCATTTCTTGTCTCCGCCGTCAGGCGGCATTCCATTCGCCCATTCGTCCATTCATCCCATTAACCGTTTAACCGACGTTAACCGTTTCCACGTCTCATAATTCCCCTTATCGGAAGATCTCGCACACAATTTCCTCAAAATTCCATAACCGATAAAAGCAGCAAGTAATTCCATATTTTTTGTATATTTGCAAGCAGTATCGTTGATTAACCAAATGCTTATCGCAATGAAACAATTGCTCTTATTTTTTGTTGTAACTATTTGTTTTACAACAATATTTGCACAGTCCACCCTCAATATGGGGAGTGTATCATCCGCAAGCAATTGCGACTTATACATATATGATAATGGAGGTCCTGCAAACGGTTACGGCAACAATCTCGACCAGATGCTGACCATTTATTCCAACGACCCGACAAATGGATGCGTGACGGTGGAGTTGCAATCGTTGGATGTGGACGAAAGCGACACGTTGTTCATCTACGACGGTGTGGGCACAACGGGGACGTTGCTTCACTGGTTCAACAACAGCGACTACGATCCGCTGGGCACGTTCCGCTACGCCGCGTCAATTCAGAATGCGAGTGGCGCACTCACGCTCCGTTTCAAGAGCGACGCTGCCAGCGGTGGCGACGGATTTCAAATACACGCGACCTGTATGGCTCCTTGCCAGCGAGTTATTGTTCAATTAGACACGATCAATTCATCGCACGTTCCGCATCGAGAAGAAGACGGCTACTACTACATTGACCTATGCCCTGGCGAGCCGGTACACATCGTGACCTACTGCGACTATCCCGACAACAATGTCAGCTACACGCAAAGCGATATGCTGACCACTTTCGAATGGGACCTTGACGTAGCGATTTTCGACACGGTCGGGGGCAACGTGCTGGACCACACCTTCACTCCGGGGCGAGGATACAGTGTGGCGGTTTCCGCAATCGACCAAGAGCAGTGCCCCTCGCTCACGCCGGTCACCTTCCGCGTGCGCACCTCAATGAATCCTTTCCTGGGAGTATCCCCGCTTCCGCCCATCTGCTCAACCGACGAACTGGACCTGAATGTGGGCTACGAC
>JAZQOJ010000144.1:0-3467 GCA_045627805.1 Bacteroidales bacterium | reverse complement strand
ATCCTTCAGATCAGCGACGACGCTTTTGCTCCGCTGCCAGCGCTCCCCTACCGCCTGTTTGGGCGCAACAGCGACGTGGGCGAGGACGTTTTCGCGCTGGGCTATCCGCTGCGCGCCGTGATGGGCGACGAAATCAAGCTCACCAACGGCATCATCAGCTCCAAGTCGGGCTACCAGGGCGACCTCACCTCCTACCAGATCTCAGTGGCCGTACAGCCCGGCAACAGCGGCTGCCCGCTCTTCAACCAGAACGGCGACGTGGTGGGAATCGTCAACGCGCGGCTTGCCGTGGAGAGCGCCGCCTACGCCATCAAGACACCCTACCTCAAAACACTGGCCGAGTCGTCGGACCTTGCCATCGGAGCCAGCGCCAACACATCACTCGCCGGGAAATCACTCGCCGAACAAGTCAAAATCATCAAAAAATTCATTTATATTATTGAAATTGAATAAAGACTTTCTACTATTGCGAAAAAAATGCTACCTTTGTGCTCTCAAAAATGTTTGTTTTATGAAGACTCTTTATTTGCAAGATAGTTACGGCCAAGGAATCGTGACTCCCAACGCACAGCAAGTCCTGTTCATCAACCAAGACAACATCAAAACGTTCGACGACTTCTTCAGCCGGGAATACGAAAAGATTGCAACGCTATTCAAAAAATGCGACCTTGACTTTATTTATCTGCCCAAAACACACACGCCTGAAACAATGGCAAGCATTCTCTCGTACTGTTGCCCCTACATTTCCCCGTCTGAAATAAAAGGAATGGCAAGCGACCTCAGCGCCGCCTCCCTTTACGAATCTTTTATGACCAGAGAAGAGTGCACTGACCGGAGTTTCAACCGCATATTCGAGGATTCGCCACTCAGCGGAGACCAATTCCGCACGCACCATAACGGGCTCCTACGCTCGGCCGACGGTTCAGAATCGCAGCCCTCACTCGAAATCCCACCCGTTTTTTACACACGAACCCGGGTAAACGATTATGAATTCTTCGAGTTGAGCGAAGGCAGCGACGAAGAACTTTGGAAACAGCTCAACGAATACCTTGAGTACGTTGAACCCGATAAGTACGGAATAGCCACAGAGCAGATCAATATCAGCTTCAGCAAAATCAAACTCGAATCGATGTGCAATCGAAGCTTAATCTGCACTGACAATGACGAGGAGTTCCCCACCGAGGCATTCAAGTTGGCGGATGAGATCAAGGTTAAGCTCAACCAATTGCGGCTGATGGGAATCAATGAACTTATGATCAAGCACTTGCTATTTCATTACGAGCCGCAGTTAAGCAAGCTGAGAGTCACGAAGGATTTCAGAATCATTCTGGACGATTATCAAAAGCGGGAGATCAAGATGGGGCCGCTTCCCAAGACCGTTTTCCTGTTATTTCTGCGTCATCCGCAAGGCATCGTGTTCAAAAACATTCACTCCTACAAAGAGGAGGTGAAAGCGCTTTACCTCGCCATTTGCGACAAGGAAATGGACAAGGAGATGAAGATGAGTATCGAGCATCTCACCGATCCCTACTACAACTCGCTGAACGAGAATTGCAGCCGCATCCGGCGCGCGTTTCTTGAGGAAATCGACAACGAAATCGCGAAATACTACTACATCACGGGAGAGCGCGCCACACCGAAAAAGATTCGGTTGCGCCCTGATATGATCATAATGGAGCCCGAGCTGTCAATTCCGCTGACCATCGTGCCGTTAGATTTGCCCTTTTAGTCAACGCAACTTCTGTGGCTTCGCACATACGACTTGCCACATTAGGAGATGGATGGGAATGACCTACTCATCCATCTTCATTTTATATGCAGATTGACGTTCGCTCCTCAACATTTTTCCCGAAAAAAAATGTAAATTTGCAGCGTGAATTCAAGATTGAAATACAAATACATTTTTTTGGCACTGTTTTGTATCTTATTGCAAAACAACGTGTTCTCACATCATCGCGATAGTGTTACGGTGCGTGGCATTGAATTGGTGCAGAACCTCGGACAGTGGGAAAGTGCCATTTTATACAAAGCGGCGCTGCACGGTGGCGCGGTTTTCGCTGAAAGAGACGGCTTCACCTTCGCCATTCTTCATCCCGAACAGCTGAAAGCGTTCTATGCGGGCAAATTCGATCCAGCGCGCACTTCGTCGGGCATCATCGACGCGGCCGCCTACAAGATTCACTTCGTCAACTGCAATGCTTCGGCGATAGTGGAGGGGCGCGCTCCCACACAAGGTTATCACAATTATTTTGTGGGAAACGACCCCAGCAAATGGGCGACGAAAGTGCCCAAATATCAGGAGATTACCTATCAGGAGCTCTATCCGGGAATTGACTTGCTGCTCACGCAGGAGGATGAGCACCTCAAGTACGAGTTCACGCTCGCGCCTGGCGCATCGCCCAACGCCATCCAACTGGATTACGAAGGCGTGCAGAATCTTTTCGTTTCAAAAGGGAATCTGATTATCGCCACATCGGTTGCCCAACTCGTAGAGTTGCAACCCATTGCCTATCAATTAGATAAATCGGGCAGGCGGCAGCTTGTGGACTGCCGATACAAAGTCAGCCGGCGGACGCTCACTTTTGAAGTAGGCGCTTACGACACACTCCGTCCGCTGGTCATCGACCCGGTGCTCATTTTCGCCTCCTATTCGGGCTCGACGGCCGACAACTGGGGTTACACGGCGACGTACGACCGCGACGGGAACCTGTACTCGGGCGGCAACGTTTTCGGCGTGGGCTATCCCTCCTCGCTCGGCGCTTTCCAAGTGAACTTCGCCGGCGGCAGCACCGACATCGCCATCTCGAAGTTCGACGCCAACGGTTCGTACCTGCATTTCTCCACCTTCTTGGGAGGAAGCGGAACGGAAGTGCCGCACAGTCTGGTGGTGAACGAGAACAACGAGCTTTACGTTCTGGGAACCACTTCCTCGGCCGACTTTCCCGTAACGCCTGGCGCCTTCGACAGCACTTTCAACGGCGGCGATGCTTACGTGCTCACCTCCACCGTGCGTTACCTCACGGGCTCTGACATCATCGTGGCCAAATTCAACGACAGCGGAACCGCGCTGCTGGGCAGCACTTACGTTGGCGGAACCGCCAACGACGGGCTGAACACGGTGACCACCCTGCGCAAGAACTACGCCGACGAAGCCCGCGGCGAAATCATCATCGACGAGCAGAGCAACGTTTACATCGCCTCCAGCACCCAGTCGATTGACTTTCCGACAACCACGAACACCTTCCAGCCCGTTTTCAACGGCGGCACACAGGACGGCTGCCTCATCAAGTTCAACCACAACCTCACCAATATGATCTGGTGCTCGTTCATTGGCGGATCGGGCGATGATGCGGCCTACAGTCTGGTGCTCGCATCCGACAACAGCGTCTATGTTTGCGGCGGCACCACGTCAACCAACCTGCCGACTTCTGCGAGCGCGGTGCAGACCTGGTTTGCGGGCGGCGCCA
>JAZQOJ010000143.1:0-2439 GCA_045627805.1 Bacteroidales bacterium | reverse complement strand
CACCTCTTATTACCAAGTGGACTGGACCACGGAGGCAGCTGAAACCCTTGAAAGGGAACTCCGTCCGCTAAAGGCCATCAAAGACTCCAACCCGAAGTATCTTTTGACCACCGATGTGGATTTCAACCCCGTCTATGAAGGAATTAGGAAGTTGAATGTGATAGATTGGATGCTACAAAATCCCTGAACAGGAAAGATGCAAATCCGTGATTTTATTGAATATTAACGAAAACGACAAAAAAAAGAAACAGACTAAAAATATCATACAATATAAATTTTAGATAGCATTTGTAGCTATCCTTGACTCTCAATTTCCCACAACGTTCCCTTTGGGGAACAAACTCATCAAGGATAAGTTATGAAATGCTGTAGTATTACGGCGTGGAATTACTTGTTAGATTGGTGGGCGTGGTAACCCGAGAGTCAGGCAAGATTTAAGTTCCACGCTTTCTTTATGCCCACTACGGCAGAACACAATGCAAGACAAAGAGATACATATTGGAAGATTAGTGAAGTCGGTTTTCGACAGCAGCCACCTAAGCGTGTCGGAGTTGGCCCGCCAGCTGCATTGCGACCGCAGCAATGAACTTTGGAATGAGGAAGAAGGTGATACTGAGGAAGATAAGAAGAAAAAGGCCAACAAGAAACGGCACAAGGACACCGACGCCCGCTGGACGAAGAAGGGCGGACAGAAATTCTACGGCTACAAGACTCACACGAAAATCGATGCGAAAGCAAGCTGATAAAGAAATCGGTGACGACGAGTGCGGAACAGCACGACTCAATTCCAACTAAGTTACTGATTGACAGCAACGATTACGGTCAGGAGCTGTATGCCGACAGCGCCCACATCGGTAAGAGTGTCAAGAACCTGATGCGCCGCTTCGAAATGAAAGACCGCGTGATCAAGCGCAAAGTCAGGGGTAAGGAACTTAACAAACGGCAGGAAACGCTCAACAGGAAAAACGCCACCCCGCGTGCTCGGGTGGAACACGTGTTCGGCTATTGCGAACAAAGTTTGCACGGGATGTTCAGCCACTCGGTAGGGTTCGTGCGAAATGCCGCCAGAAACATCCTGACGAGTCTGGTTTACAATATGTTGCGATATGAGCAAATTCAAAGATTAGGAATGAACTGATTTGCATAACACACTGAAAATCAGCAAATTACCCCCCGAAATTTTTATAAAAATATCATCAAACTGTTGAAAATGAGAAAATAATATGTAACTTTGCAGCGTCGTTTTCTTTTTGATTTTTGTTTAACGGACTTCGCAAAATTCAGAAGGACGGCGCGAAATGAGTAAAAATAGAAGTCCCCTTTTGATTTATGAGAGAGACAATTAAGAAACAGAACATTTTTTTCAAAGCCCTCGTTCTCGCGCTGTTAGTGGCGGGAGGAGTAACATTCACAAGCTGTGTGAAACAAAAAAACTGTCAAGCCACCAGAAGAACTTTCATCGTAGAAGGTGAGCTTCATTACGTATCTGACGAAGAAGCGTATTTGTTAAAGAAGAACGGGGGGGGGTATCAATTGGAGCCATCGGATATCCCGTCCAAATATCAGGTAGATGGAATACTGGTACGAGCCTCATTGGTACACAAGATAGCTCAGCAACCGGACGAACCCAACATACACCAAGTAAAATGCATTGAATCAATGTAATAAAATTCAAGATATGAAAAAAGAATAGCAATGTTTATGTATCTGATTCTGACTATACATCAGATTTGTTGTCAGACATTAAAACAATATACTCCTCGCTACCTACGGTTGACTGTTTTAGTTGGTTCGTGACGTGTTTTATTGCCTGTTGAATTGATTTTAAATTATTTTCAACTTGTGCTCCATTCACCCAAACATTTATATGTTTGTCAATTGTCTTTGCCATATATCATATATTTATGACACAAATAAATAATCCCTGTATTTATTTGTGGGACAAAAAAAATCGTGCAACTTCAGTGATATGAAGTTGCACGATTTTTAACATAGTTTCCACGAAATCAGTGGTACCATCTATCAAACAATGTACCGTCAGAAGGGAATATTTTATTTACAACTTTTCCAACGATGTAAATCAATAAAAACGTTGCTAATATCTCTAACATTTTTCAATCCTCCTTTCGGATGCAAATATACAAAATATTTCAGAATTATCCCTTTTAGTCTTGTTGATTTGTACGCTGAAAATTTTAGAATCTTCCGATAATGGAAATTATGAGACGTGGAAACGGTTAACATCGGTTAAACGGTTAATGGGATGAATGGGCGAATGGTGGAATGGACGAATGCCGCCTTCGGCGTGATAGAGGAAATTCGCAGGAAATTTCGAGGAAATTATCAGGAAATTTTTCTTTTCCTTGCTGTTTCATAATGAAATAACAATGGAAAAGATAGTCCGACTGCAGCCGCCTTTGGCTCGGTTTCCTTACAAAA
>JAZQOJ010000142.1:0-1674 GCA_045627805.1 Bacteroidales bacterium | reverse complement strand
ACGAAGACACGCCCGACCAGGTGAAGGCGTGCAACGACATCAAGAACGATATGGAGTCGGAGTGCCCGATGGACCGACTGCTGTGTGGCGACGTGGGATTTGGCAAGACCGAAGTGGCAATCCGTGCGGCTTTCAAGGCGGTTTGCGACAGCAAGCAGGTGGCCGTGCTCGTGCCGACAACCGTGCTGGCCTTCCAGCATTTCAACACTTTCAGCGAACGTTTGAAGGATATGCCCTGCAAAGTCGGCTACATCAACCGCTTTCGCAGCACGAAAGAGATCAAGCAGACGTTGAAAGAAGTGAAGGAAGGAAAAATCGACATTCTCATTGGCACGCACCGCATTTTGGCCAAAGATGTGGAATTCAAGGACTTGGGACTTCTTGTAATTGATGAGGAGCAGAAGTTCGGGGTGGGTGCGAAGGAGAAGTTGCGCACACTGAAGGCAACGGTGGACACGCTCACGATGTCGGCGACACCGATTCCGCGCACCCTGCAATTCTCAATGATGGGCGCACGCGACATCTCGGTCATCGCAACGCCGCCTGCCAATCGCTATCCCATTCAGACAGAAGTACATACGTTTAACGAGGAAATCCTTCGCGATGCCATCAGTTACGAGTTGCAGCGCGGCGGCCAGGTTTTCGTGGTCCACAACAAGGTGCAGAACATTATGGAAGTGGCGGGAATGGTGAAGCGGCTGGTGCCGGATGCCCGCGTGACAGTAGGACACGGGCAGATGCAGGGCGACCAGCTGGAGAAAGTGATGATGGACTTCATCGACGGGCGTTACGACGTGCTGGTAGCTACCACCATCGTGGAGTCAGGGCTCGACATCACCAATGCCAACACGATGATTATCAACGATGCGCAGAATTTCGCACTGAACGTGCTGCACCAGTTGCGTGGGCGCGTGGGCCGCAACAACAAGAAGGCGTTCTGCTATATGCTCACCAAGCCCACCGATATGCTGAACGAGAATGCGAAAAAACGTCTGAAGGCCATTTCCGATTTCTCGGAAATCGGCAGCGGATTCCAAATTGCGTTGCGCGATATGGATATCCGCGGCGCAGGCGACGTGCTGGGCGCCGAACAGAGCGGTTTCATCTCCGACCTCGGCTTCGAGGCGTACCAGAAAATATTGAACGAGGCCATCCTCGAATTGCAAGACGACGAGTATGTGGCCGACGGCAGCGACGTGAACATCGTCAACCGCGACTGCGTGCTGGAGTCCGACCTCAGCTTGCTGTTCCCGAGCGAATATGTGAGCAGTCTGAGCGAGCGCCTCAGCTTGTACAAGGAGCTGGAACACGTCGCCAACGATTCTGACCTTGATGCGTACCGCGACAAGCTGATCGACCGCTTCGGCCCGATTCCCCGCCCCACGCAAGAACTGTTGCTCACCAATCCGTTGCGCCGCATTGCGGGAACGCTCTTTTTTGAGAAAATCGTGCTGAAAAACCAGAAACTCACCTGCCATTTTGTGGAAAATGAAGCGGCGGCGTTCTATAAGTCGGCCACTTTCGACAATATGCTGGCGTTTATGCAGCGCAATTATCCGGCGGTACAGATGCGCGAGCAGAATCACAAGTACACACTGCAAATTCAGGGAGTGAAAAGTGTGGCCGACGCACTGCAATGGATGAGCCGTATGGGAAATGAATGTATTAGTAATC
>JAZQOJ010000141.1:0-13478 GCA_045627805.1 Bacteroidales bacterium | reverse complement strand
AGCAGGCCGTACTTCTCCGTCGGAAGGTAGGTGAGGTCGGCGATCTCGCCCACATACGACGATACGGCAGCGTTGAGAAAATCAATCAGGAAACGCTTGTTCTTCTCCGTGGCGAAAATCTTCTTGAAGGTGAAATCGGTGACGGGCACCATAAAAATGTTGTTCCCCCTGTTCGTGCCGCTCGCTTGAGCTTCCTCGTTGTTAAAAGTCAAACTGTTCATAATCAACAATTTAGTTTGGTTAGTAATTCGGTTAGTTGCCTTATCAAAGGTTATGCAAATATACTGCAAATCGGAGGCGATTTCAAGAGGGCGGCCCGGAGGCATTGCGGAGCGGAAAAAAGCAGTGAAAAACTGCATTTTCACTTTCAAAAACAGCATTTTGGCAACTAAAAAAGACAAAAGCGGAGTGTTGAAAAGTTGTTTAAAACTTTTTTTTATGATGTGCACGTAAGGGCAGAACAAATCTGAACATCAAGATTTTATGAGATGTCCGGTAATGGAAATTGTGTGAAAGTTAATCGTTTAATGGTGAAATAGTTAAACGATCAAACAAGTGTAGCCATTGAATACGGACAATCTCGCTATTGATTGCTCTGCACTTTGCGCAGGTTGTCCAGAATATGCTGGTTGTCGGGTTCCAACTGATGGGCTCGTTGCAGTTCGGCCATTGCCTTGTTGAACTGGCCGCGAATAGCGTAGGCAATGCCGAGATTCTCGTGCGCACTCGCAAAGTTCTCATCGGCTGAAATTGCCTTTTGCAGATAGTCCATCGCCACCTCCAATTGACCCAGTTTCTCCCCGTAAATGCGTCCCAACGCATTCAGAATCTGCGGATTCTGTGGGTTTTCCTTTAACGCAGACTGAGCCAATTCCAACGCATTTTTCACGTCACCCGTCTCAATCGCCTGATTAATCCGTTCCAGCGCTCCCTCCCGCTGCATCGTATGCACCAGTTGCAAATTGCCCGCTGCCAGCGCATCATCGGGATTTGTGTTCAAAATCGCCTGGTAATAATAAGCCGATTTTTCAAAATCCTTTTTGCAAAAATATAGTTTTCCCAAAAGTGAGAACGTCTCGTCGTCGTGACGGCCCAGCTTCACGGCCTCCAGCAAGTGTTTCTCCGCTTTCGTCAAATACTTCGACTTGCCCTCCGCATCGTACAATTTCAGGTAACTTCCGCCAGCCGACAGTTGACATTTCATACTTTTCGACGACGTTTCCACATCCGTAGTGAACAGCGTCACATCGTTTTTCCACGCCAGATTGCGCACTGCACATTCCACCGAAAATAATCCGCAAACAATTATCAAACAAAACATTGCAGCTTTTTTCAGCATTGGATTCTGCAACCATTTTGCAAAAAGCAGCGCCACAGCCGTTGTGAATCCCAGCAAAGGCATAAACACGAAACGCTCATTCATAAAAGTGCCCACGTTGAAAAGCAAATTGGAAGTGATGGAAAAGGTAATGATGAAGTACAAAATAGCAAACGCAAGCATTTTCTTTTTTCTTAACAAAATGATTGACAATACGATAAGCGCGATCACAGAAAGTGCGACAAGTAGCACCAGCGGATTGCTGAAATGGGTGATTTCAATCTGGTTTGGATAATAGTCGTGCGTGAGCGGATAGGGGAAAAACATCAGTTTCAAGTAGATAGCCCACGTCAGCAGCACGGTTGCGATTTCTGCGGCCTTGCCCACATTTTGAAACGGATTGTTGAGAATGTGCTGGCTTGCCACCTCTCCACTCAAGGGAGTAACCACATATATCTGTCTGATTATCAAAAATATAATAGTTGATAGAATAATCGGAGCAAGGGTCAGCGCATAATCGCTCCATTTCGCATCATTTTTATAAAAATAGAGTGCGAGCGGAACTACAGCGAGGAAAGTGACAGCATTTTCCTTTGAAAAAACGCCGAACAGCATTGCGCCCAACACAGCGAGCAGCCAATACCAACGATGCTGGTCCACATACTTCAAAGCGCAATACAATGCGGCCATCGCGCCCAACATCGCCATTATCTCATCGCGCCCTTTGACATTGGCAACCACCTCTGTATGAATGGGATGCAGCGCAAAAAGCAACGCCGCCCAGAACGGGACAGAGGCATACCACGGCACATCCGACCGAGGCGGGAACAGTTTGCGCAGCACCGCCAACACCAAAAGGCACAAAATCATATACAGCAGCACGTTGTTGAAATGTTGTACCACAGGCAGAAAACCGCTACTGAACAAGGCCTCGTTTTTAGGATCCTGCCGGCCGCCCACCTGGCTTTTCAAATCACCGCCAAACAGTTCATATTCAATAATAAAGCTGATTTGCGACAGCGGACGATAACGGCCGCCCGCCACCAGATTGTTGTTCTCGCCGAAATAACCCGTGAACGCGTCCTGCGTGAACACATTTCTCACGCCCTGCCAACCCTGAAGCGTGTATTCGTTTTCATAAATAATCATCCGGTCATCGAGGGCGTAGTCAAGCGTCAGCGTGTCGGCAAACGCCACCCAAACGGCCAGTGCGACGATGAGGTATTGGAGTTTTGTTTTCATTGGTGAATTGTATTCTGTGAACTGTGATTTGTGAGCCGAAAAAAGAAACGAAAAACCAAGTAGCATTAAACAGTAATCAAAATTGGCTAATAGGTAGAACCCGTATCGTTTTATTGTGGTGATGAATGATTTTCTCTTCGTGATAGGTGACGATGACCATATCGTCGCAATTCAGCTCCTCAGCGCATTCCACCAGACTGTCAACCTCCCTCTTTTCCACTTTCGGACTTTGCAGGTCATAGCAGACTTGTATCATTCTTTCTATTTGATACCCGTTTCTCACCACAAAATCCGTTTCCTTGTCATTGCGTGAGCGATAATAGAACAGGGATTTTTCCGTATCGTAACCACGGCGTAGAAGTTCTATAAAGACTTGATTTTCAAGCAGTCTTCCCCAATTTTGGCTCATAGAAAAAGCTTTCGCCGAAATCATTCCGTTATCAACGACATAAACTTTCTGCGGCGCTTTTTTCATCAATTTCAATTTGTTATTGTAACGCGAAAGATAAAAGAACAAGTATGGTTCCCGCAGAAATCCCAAATACTTCAAGGTCGTATTCACACTTGAAATATTAAGTTCGGCCGACAACTCGTTGGCAGTGAAAGAATTCGTAAAGTTGGCCAGCAAATAGGTCGCCAGATTTGTCAAGTCATTGGAATTGCGCACTTTATGACGGCTGACAACATCTTTCCAAATGATGGAATCGAAAAGTGTGGCAAGGTAGGAACGGGTGATGTTTCTGGATTTTGCGATTTCCGGATAACCGCCATTCCGCAAATAATCATCCAGAAAAAGAGTTGCTTGTGTCTGCTGTTCGCATCCAATATTGTTAATGTCCAATTGGTTATACTCAAAAAATTCCGTCAATCCAAAAGGAAGCATTTCCACTTGAATAAAACGTCCCGTAAGAGCAGTGGCCATTTCACTTGACAACATTTTGGCATTGCTTCCTGTAATCACCAGATTCTTACCTCTGCGATACAATTTTGCCACCCACAAATCCCAATCCCGCAAATTCTGGACCTCGTCCAACAACAGGTATTCGTACGCCGGATAAACCTCGTCCAATATTCCCATCACCAATTCTTCATTCCAATTGCCGAGCAAGCCGTTGTCATCAAAATTCAAATAAGCAAAATTGCGGCCCTGCAACATCATAAGAGCGTGCGTCGATTTGCCGACACGCCGCGGCCCCGTAATCAGTTTGATAAGTGAAGTGTTCAGCAAATCATCCGTATCATAACGAGTACGACGGGCAAGATACGGCTGCGCCAACAGAGCATCCCGCTCTGCTCTTTGATTAAGAACAATATTCTTCATTCTTCTTGGTTATTCCAGTGGCAAAAATACAAAAATTATGCATTTTAATCATTATACTGAACAAAATATTGTTTTTTTATGCAGTATGACACTATTTATTAATTACTATCCACACATAAGCGCCTAATCAAATATGAAAATGAGCACTGTTCATCAATCATCGTCCAGTTTCCGCTCGAGTATCTGCTTCACGTTCTTGTTTTCTTCGTAATAGGGTTTCAAATCAGAAAGCATTTTCCGCAGTAATTCCGCATCGGCTTTCGCATCCAGGAAGACGGCCTGATTGTAACGCTGGTAAAAAGCAGGCAAAATGGCGAGCGAGTGCGGATTCTGCTGGATGAATTTTCTTAAAAAATCGGTATGGTTCTGCTTGATTTTCAAATAAACCGATTCAACGAGGGCGTGCAAGGAATCGTCGGCCGACTCGCCGTAGATTTGCTCCAAGTGACTGACGGAATCGGCGAAAAGGGCAAGTCGGTGGTCGAGTTGCGTCATCAGTTGCGCATCGCGAGAGCCGCGGGCCTCGCAAGTGTGCGCCAAATGGCCAGCCACTCCTTTGAACGAAAGCCGGTCGCCGCTCCGAGCCAGCGTGGTGAAGCCGTCTTCCTCCGACAAATTCAACTGATAAAATACTGGTTGTGTGTCGTTTACGCTGATTTTCATTTCAAAATGGCCATTTTGCAGTCGCACCGAATCCACCACAGACACATCGTCGGCGCTCACACTCCTGACCACGAGAAAGCGATTGCCGCCACCATCAAAATCACCGCTCAACCGAATGTTTTTTGTACCGCAAGCGGTGAAAAGAAAAATAATCGCAATCCAAATGAACAATTCGTCTTTTCTCATATTTATAATAAGGAGTTCTAAGTTGAAATTAGTGTGCAAAGTTACACGAAATATTCGATAAAAATTGCTATTTTTGCACTCACAAACATAAAATTTAACTCAATCGTAATTCATTATAAATCAATAAAAAAAATGGAAAGAGCAGAATTAGAAAAGAAAGTCATTGCTATTATTGAACAACTCCGCAGCTATTTGCAGGCCGACGGGGGTGACATTGAATTCGTGGAACTCACCGAAGACAATATCGTGATGGTAAAATTGCAGGGTGCCTGTGGTTCCTGCCCTCACGCTAAAATGACTCTCAAGCAGGGCGTTGAAACCGTTATGAAGGAACAACTCCCTGAGATTAAAGCTGTTATGGACGTTAACTTAGGATTCTAATTTCATAAAGATGGGTTTAAAATGCGGTATTATCGGTCTTACCAACTCTGGAAAGACCACGATGTTTAATTGTATTTCCAACACGAAGGCCGCCATCACCGACTTCGCATACAGCACCAACAAGTCGAACATCGGTGTGTGCAACGTTCCCGACGAGCGGCTCGCCAACATCAACACCTTCATCGCCGCCGACAAGCTGATTTATGCGACGGTTGACGTGGTTGACGTGCCCGGCTTGGCGAAAGGGGCCAGCCAGGGCGAAGGCATCGGCAACAGCTTCTTAGCCGACGTGCGCCAGTGCGATGCGCTCATTCACGTGCTTCGCTGTTTCGACAATCCCAACCTCCCGCACGTGGAGGGCTCCGTGGATCCCGTCCGCGACATTGAAATCGTTGAGTTCGAGCTGCAGGTCAAAGACTTGGAGCAGATTGACCGCAAAATCCAAAAGGTGGAGAAAGCGGCCAAAGTGGGCGACAAGAATGCCAAGCGCGACCTTGAAGCCCTGCTCAAATACAAAGCTCACCTGGAAAATTTCCAAAACGTGCGCACCCTTGAAGCCACCGCCGACGAGAAAGCCGTCGTAGCCGATATGATGCTGCTCACCGACAAGCCCGTGCTTTTCGTTTGCAACGTCAACGATGACGCGCTGGAGAACAACCACTACGTGGACGCGGTGCGCGAAGCACTGAAAGACCAAGATTGCGAAATCCTGGTCATCGCGGGCAAACTGGAATCGGAAATCGCCGAGCTGGAAGACGAAGCCGACAGAATGGCATTTTTGCAGGATGTCGGACTCACCGAGCCCGGTGTCAACAAGGTCATCCGCGCCGCATACAAGTTGCTGAATCTCATCTCTTTCTTCACCGTTGGTGGAAAAGAGAACCGCGCCTGGACCATCAGCGAGGGAATGACCGCTCCGCAAGCTGCCGGCGTTATTCATAGCGACCTTGAACGCGGCTTCATCCGCGCCGAAGTCATCAAGTACGCCGACCTCGTGGCCCTCGGCTCCGAACTCAAGTGCAAAGAAGCCGGCAAACTCGCTGTGGAAGGCAAAAACTACATCGTGCAAGACGGCGACATCCTCCACATCCGCTTCAACGTTTAACCAGCAAAGTCTATGCCTAACTCCATCGGCCAGTTTCAAGAACTCCGTGTCACTGCCACTACGAGTCAACGGCAAATCCTTTTGACTCAATTAATTGGCATTACAACCGATGCTGAGCTTGAAGAACTGGTGAACCGTGAACTGGAGGAAAACCCGGCCTTGGATCTGAAAGACGAGCCCTCTCCGGAGGATGATATGATTCCCGACGACTACAA
This sequence comes from Bacteroidales bacterium, assembly GCA_045627805.1. Taxonomy (GTDB): domain Bacteria; phylum Bacteroidota; class Bacteroidia; order Bacteroidales; family WCHB1-69; genus UBA1756. The sequence continues at coordinate 7,047 of JAZQOJ010000141.1, read as the reverse complement.
CAAAGAGGAAGAGCCCTCTTCGGAAAACGACTGGGACAACGAAGCCAAGCTTCAAGACACCACGCCCGAAGTCGATGCAGTCTTCTACGATCAAGATGCTGACACCTGGGAACCCAAAAACTACCAGCGCCAGAATAGCGATGACGCACCCGACTTTGAACGCACTTTGTCGTACAAAGATTCGTGGATGGATTTGCTGTACCACCAGATTGATGATATGTTTCTTACTGAACAACAGCGATTTTTAGCAAAATATCTGGTGGGCTATCTCGACCATTACGGTTATCTTACCGAAAATCTGTCAAGCATCGCCAGCTCGCTTTTCCTGTACGAAGACGTGCGCACTGACGCGGAGGAATTGAAAGAAATCGTCGTCAATGTCATTCAGCGGCTGGAGCCCGCTGGCATCGGAGCCGCATCACTGCAAGAGTGCCTCATTCTGCAAATCAAGCAGAAATTGGAACAAGAAAAAGACAATGTGCTGTATGAAGAGGTGTTGTGCGTTTTGCAAGAGCATTTCGCATTGTTTTCTGCCAAGAATTATGCAGAAATCCGCAAAAAAATGTGCATTTCGGATGAAAAATGGCAGCAAATACACAATGTGATACGCCAACTGTCGCCCCATCCCATCAGCATTTTCAAAGACGACGAGTACATCATTCCCGACTGCGCCATTTTTTGCGACGACAACGGCAAACTCTCCTTCTCCCTCATCAACGAATATCATCCGCGGCTCCGCATATCGCCCGAGTACGAAGATATGAAAAGAACTTACGCGGCAATGCGAAAAAAAAAGCGCGACCTTAAAGAGAAGCAGTCGCTTGCGAACAAAGAGATAACTGACGCGGAAAATTATGTGAAGGGGAAAATAGCGAGCGCGCAAACCTTCATCGATGCCCTCTCCGACCGCGAAAAGACCCTTCAACTCATCATTGCCGAAATTCTCAAGCAACAGCACGACTACTTCGTTACCGGCGACGTAACCAAAATACGTCCAATGGTGTTGCGCAATGTGGCTGAAAAAGTTGGGATGGACATTTCAACCATCTCCCGCGCCACCTCGCAACGCTATGCGCAAACCCCTTTCGGCATCATCCCCCTCAAATCGCTGTTCTCCGAAGCACTCAACAAAGAAGATGGCATCTCATCCATCACGGTAAAAGAAAAACTGAAGGAACTGATTCAAAACGAGGACAAGAAGAAACCCTTCTCCGACGAGAAACTGGCGGAGTTACTCACAAAAAGCGGCATCAAAATCGCCCGACGCACCGTAGCGCAATACCGTGAGAATCTGGGCATCGCCACTAAAGCGCAAAGGGCGCAGGAATAAACGAGAACCGAAAACTAAAAAATGAGCGACAACGATTGGTTACAACGCACAGAACTGCTGATGGGCGAAGAGAAACTTGCCCTGCTGAAACGGGCTCACGTGCTGGTGGTAGGGCTCGGCGGAGTGGGCGCCTTCGCCGCCGAAAGTCTGTGCCGCGCAGGAATTGGCGAGATGACCATCGTGGATGCCGACACCGTTGACAACTCCAACCGCAACCGGCAACTGTTGGCGCTCACCACCACGGTAGGAAGGCCCAAAACCGAGGTGATGGCAGAACGCCTGCGGCAAATCAATCCCGACATCCGGCTTCACTGCGTGCAGGAATTTCTGCGCGACGAGCGGACACTGGAACTGCTGCAAGCCGCCCCTTACGACTACGTTGTGGACGCCATTGACTCGCTTTCGCCCAAGGTTTTCCTGATTTATCACGCACTGCAATGCAAACTGCGTCTGGTTTCGGCAATGGGTGCCGGTGGCCGCATCGACCCCACTCAAGTTCAGGTGGCCGACATTTCCAAAACCTATCAGTGCCGACTGGCGCATTCCATTCGGAAAAGATTGCACAAAATGGACATCCACAACGGGTTTCAGGCCGTATTCACAGCCGAGCCCGTGCGCGAAGGCAGCGTATGCCTTGAACCCGACCCCGAAGCCAACAAACTGTCAACGGTAGGCACCATTTCGTATATGCCTGCCATTTTCGGACTGGTGGCGGCATCGGTTGTGATTCGCGAACTGGCGCAATTGGGCTAACGAGCTCTCAACTGCCAGAAAGCCACTGCGCTCGCCGCTGCCACGTTAAGCGAGTCAACCCCGTGAAACATCGGAATTTTCACCACATAATCACTTTTTGCGATAGTTTCCTGCTGAAGTCCGTCGCCCTCGGTGCCCATAATCACCGCAAGACGTTCCTCGGCAATCAATTGCGGATCCTCAATACTGACCGAATGATCGCTCAGCGCCATAGAAGCCGTTTTGAATCCCAGTTCGTGCAGTTTCTCCAGTCCAGGATGCGGCCAGTCGGTATGAACGGAGCCGAGATAAGCCCACGGAATCTGGAAAACGGCACCCATACTCACGCGCACGGAGCGTCGGTTGAGCGGATCGCAGCAGGTGGGCGTAAGCAGCACGGCATCGAAGCCGAGCGCGGCGGCGGCACGAAAAATGGCTCCCGTATTGGTGGCGTTGGCGATGGTTTCCAACACCACAATGCGGCGGGCGTTACGGCAAACCTCTTCCGGCAACTTTGGCTGCGGACGGCGCATCGCACAAAGGATTCCGCGAGTGACCTCATATCCTGTGATAGAGGTCAGCACCTCGTCATCTCCCGTGTAGAACGGAATGTCGCCGCAACGCTCCATCAGTTCGCAGGCAAGTCCTTTGATATTCTTTCGCTCGGCAAGCATCGCAACAGGAACGCAGCCCGCATCAAGGGCAGTGCGCACCACCTTCGGCGTCTCGGCGATGAAAATACCCTTTTCCGGCTCCAGCCGGTTGCGAAGCTGCGCTTCGGTAAGCTTGTGAAACATTTCCACACCGGGGTGGTTCAAGTCGCTGATTTCTATGATTTGTGCCATTGTGCTGGAAATTTATTTGGAGATGCAAAAATACGACTTTTGTGTGATTAGTGATCAGTGAACTGTGATCTGAGTTGTTGAGTTGTTGAGTTGTTGATTTGTTGATTAGTGATCAGTGATCTGAGGTGTTGATTTGTACGCTGAAAATTCTGGATTTTCTGATAATGGGAATTATCCGCACTGCGGGATAACCGCTCAACACATCGCAAATCCCGAATTGTCAGTTCACAGCAACTCCTCTTTCTTTTTTTCTTGAGAAAAAGAAAGAGGTTTATTTAAAGAAAATGGAGTTGCATCATTTTGTCTTGCAGCGAAGACCTCGGAGAGGTGCGACACCGCTCAGTAGCATCTCTCCGAGATGCCGGATATCGGCACGCGTTCGCCCACCCCACATTGCGGACTTCGTCCTTATGTGGTGTTATAGGTGTCACATCCTTCCTGGATGTGACTGCGGCGCCACAACTTCATTGTGAAAACGATTGATGGCTGCAGCCGGACAATCTTTTCCATTGTTATTTCATTTATATTTAGTAATTTAATAAAATAATCATAACAGACTTATGACTTGAGACTTAACACTTTTTGCGCTGAAATTATTTGAGAACTGACGAATGAGTGAGCGCAAAGCCAAACTTGTTTGAGCTTTGCCGAGCGAAAAGGAAGAAAAGAAGCGCAGCTTCTTAACTGACGAATGAGTGAGCACAAAGCCAAACTTGTTTGAGCTTTGCCGAGCGAAGAGGAAGAAAAGAAGCGTAGCTTCTTAACAACGAGAATGAAATTTCCTGATCATTTCCTCGAAATTTCCTGCGCATTTCTTGTTTACGCCGTCAGGCGGCATTCGTCCATTTCACTGTTCAGACTGTTCAACTTTCTGTTCTCGTTTCTCAACAATTAACCCATTCGCCCATTCGTCCCTTTATCTAATTAACCGTTTAACCGACGTTAACCGTTTCCACGTCTCATAATTCCCATTATGCGAACATCTCGCACAATGCGCTGATGCATTTACAAGATGAAAGGGGATGATTCCATAAATTTTTGTAACTTTGCAGCATCGCTGGCTTTAGGATTTTGTTTGATGAGCTTTGCAAAATACGGAAGCAGCCGCGTGAAAAGAGTAAAAACAGAAGTCAAATATTTCTCTTTATGTTGAGAATCAATAAATTAATAGTATTTTCCATTATCATTCTATTCTCATTACTGGGAAAATCGCAATCGTGTGTGATTTCCGGCATTGTGAATGATCAAAATGGGAATCCGCTGTCGTACGTTTCGGTGGTGGCTACGTTTCAGCAAAATCAGGTGGAGGGTGCCCTCACCGATTCCTTGGGCCGCTACCTTTTGAAAGTCGGACAGGCGAAAAAGCCCTATCAACTTCATTTCACCTATATGGGTTGTGAAACGCAAACCATTGATATTATGGCGGATGTGAAAAAAGTGACCGCTGAGACCGTCGTATTGCGCTATTCTTCCGAAATGTTGTCGGGAATTGGAGTCGTGGGGACCGCCGATGCGCCACAATATAGTGTTGACCGCGTGGTCATTACGCCCAATAGCCAAAACGCTGGGATGAAGGGCTCGGTGCTGGATGTATTGAAAGAGGTCGCATCGGTAACGATTGACAATGAGGGCAACATTACGTTGCGAGGCAATTCCAACGTCTTGATTTTGGTGAACGGCATTCCCACCACGATGACCTCGCTATCCGCTTTGCCAGCAGCCAACGTAAAGCAGGTGGAAGTCGTGCATAATCCTAATTCCCAGTACGATGCGGAAGGAACGGGCGGCATTGTCAACATCGTGACCTATGAGCAGGCAAAAGGCCTCAGCGGATTGGTTTCCGCCAATTACGGTTTTAATCATTTTGTGAATGGAAACGTTTCGCTCAACTACAATCAGAAAAAATACGCCTTACGTTTTAGTTACAACACGAAATTTGAAGACGATAACGTGGTCGGAACCCTGAACCGTAAATTGTATGCGACTAACACTGAGCTGCAACAGGAATTCCGCACATTGCGAAAAGTTTTCAACACCAACATCGGGTTGGGCGGCACTTTCCGCATCAATCCGCGCAACACCCTGACGATGGATGCTCACCTTCGTCTGCCGCGCCTCAACACGCAACAGGAATTTCACAACATCTATGAAACCAGCCAGTTAGAGCATTCTGAAAATCGCAACAGCAACGTTTCCTGGAATCGCGAGAATGTGGATGGCGTAATTTCCTACCGTCACGTCTTTCGCCCTGACACGTCCGAGATGACCTTGACTGCTTCCGTCTCCAAAATCTGGGGACATCGTCCCTCGTTCTATTTTCTTGAAGGTGACTCCATCGGGAAATCCAACTCGGGAGGCAGCCCGCTGAACACTTTCGCGCAAGGCGACTTTTTCATTAAGAAAAAGTACGGAACCTGGAAGGCCGGAGCCAAATTCACCTACCGCCAAAACAACATCTTCCACGAATTTTACAATGTGAATGAGACGGGATGGGAATACAGCAATGAATTGAGTAATGATTTGACGCACAGAGAGTTCATTCCTGCCGCTTATATGCTTTTCTCGTCCAGTAAGAAAAAAGCTCTTACTTGGGAGGCGGGCGTGCGCGTGGAATACAGCGCTGTGAAACTGCATAGCAAAAAGAGTGAGGTGAACCAGCTAACGCACCATATTTTTATTGCGCCGAGCGCAGCGCTTGAATATAAAATCAAGAGCAAAAGGGATGGCGTGGGGCAAACGATTTCGGCGGCCTGGTCCAACCGAATCAGCCGGCCCACCTATCCTCAGCTCAACCCGTATTTGAGTATGATTGACGCGCACACTTTTGAGCAGGGAAATATGTTTTTGAAGCCCGAAACGAGTAGCCAGCTGGAATTTATGTATGCGCTAAAACATAAGAAGTTGACTTTCAACGCTTCAGTTTACTGCAACCATAGGGCCAACAACATTACGCAAATGACCGACCTGCGGAATGAAAATCTGGTGATCACCTACGTTAATGGGAAATATGAGCTGACTACGGGTATCGACCTGGTGTTGAAAGCGTACTGCACGCGCTGGTTGGAGGTTCTGGCACAAAGTTCAACTTGGTTTGCGGATACGAAGGGCACTTCCGAGGAAATGGATCTTGCCAACCGCGGCGTGACCAACAGCAGCAACCTGCGCCTTGATTTCAAGCCCATCAAGGGAATGAACATTCAGCTACAATATTTTCTGACCACTCCGCAATACTTTCCGCAATTCACAACAGAACTGGCTCACTATATGAATATCGGCATTAGCCAGAAATTCCTCAAAAACAGTCTGACAATCTCCGTACTACTCACCGACGTGTTCAACACCAACCAATGGAACATTCACGCAGAGAACCGCGTTTATCGGTTGGCGCATTTGAGCACAAACAAAAGTCGGATGTTGTGGCTGGGCATCAGTTACAATTTCAACTCGTTCCGACCTGGCAAAGCGGGAAAGCCAGCAGCCGAAGAACAAGGACGCCTAAGATTGGGACTGTAAGGAGCGAGTTTCTTGCACTTTCTTGCTCACTCTCTCGCGGCTTTGCAACTTTCTCTTGTCCCGTATTTGTCCCGGTACAGCACAAAAAAACGGCGCAGAATATTGAATTTCAATAATTTGCGCCTTTTATGTAGCGGGGGCAAGACTCGAACTTGCGACCTCCGGGTTATGAGCCCGACGAGCTACCACTGCTCTACCCCGCTAAATCGTTTGCAAAAATACAAATTTTTATGGTAATGGCAATATGATTTATTATAAAAAAACTTAATTTTTATTAATTATTAAAATATTGATTTATAAATAGTTATAAAATATATACAAATTTAATACAGAATTATCCCTTTTAGTCTTGTTGATTTGTACGCTGAAAATTTTAGAATCTTCCGATAATGGAAATTATGAGACGTGGAAACGGTTAACGTCGGTTAAACGGTTAATTGAATGAATGGACGAAGGGCCGAATGGTGGAATGGACGAATGCCGCCTGCGGCGTGATAGAGGAAATTCGCAGGAAATTTCGAGGAAATTATCAGGAAATTTTTCTTTTCCTTGCTGTTTCATAATGAAATAACAATGGAAAAGATAGTCCGACTGCAGCCGCCTTTGGCTCGGTTTCCTTACAAAAAC
>JAZQOJ010000140.1:0-10836 GCA_045627805.1 Bacteroidales bacterium | reverse complement strand
CCTTCGTTGCCGGCGCTTATGCAAATCAGCATTCCCTTTGAGGCGGCAATGTCAGCGGCAAGCGTGGCGCGGCTCACTCGCCCGTTCATATCCTTGTACTGGTACGACTGCTCCTCGTTGTCGAACTTGGAGTAGCCCAGCGACGAGTTCAGCACGTCGCAGCCCAAGCTGTCGGCCCATTCAATGCCGGCCACCCAGTTGTCTTCCTCGATTTTGTTCTCGCTGCGTTCGTCCTCGGTCTTCGCCAGATAAAAAGAGGCCTTCGGTGCGGTTCCCATCATCTCGTCATTTTTGTAGCCGCCAATGCACGAGAGTGCCATCGTGCCGTGCGTGCCCGAATTGAAAACGGTGCGGCCAGGGAAAACGAAGTTCTTGGTTCCCAGCAAACGGCCTTCCTTGCGCATCGCCTCGAAGTGCGGAATCTCGTCGGCATTTTGGAAGCCGGCATCCAGTACGCAAATCACCATTCCCTCGCCGTGCGCCCCCAGGCGGTGCAGCCAATGTGATTGGTTGAGAGCGATTTGCGCCGTAGAATATTTGTAATTGCAGTCGCGGTCGGTGGGCAATGTGAGCACCGTCTCGGTCTTCGCCGGCGGCTGGTATGTTGACTTCGGATAGGTGAACGTCTCCTCTGTTTTCAATTTCGCAGTGCATTCGCAGCCCGTCACAAAGGGAAGTTTCTCAATCTGCTCGCGGATGTCCTCCGTCGTGGTGTAAACGGTGACCCCGTTCAGCCACTTCGAACGCGTCAGCAATACCATATTGGTGTCAATGGCAAGTAACTGTTTCACATACACTTCGCTCACCGGAAGGTCCTCTTCCGTGATGGCAATGTGGTAACGTTCTCGCTTCGCAATCGCTCGTGGCGATAGAAAGTCTTCCGGACGGTCCACCGTGTAGGCCGTGCCCTCTTTGTCTTTGAATGTTACCCAATATTTGGCGGGTTGCTGCGCTCCTAATTGATACGAAAAAACAAGAATGAATGCGAAAAAGATGATTTTTTTCATTGTAAACAATTTGGCTGCAAAGATACTATTTTTTTAGCGAAAATTGCAAATTGTTGAATCGTTGAATTGTTTAACTGGAATTCATTTTGACCGTTAAGAAACTACGCTTCTTTTCTTCCTCTTCGCTCGGAAAAGTTCAAACAAGTTTGGCTTTGCATTCACTCATTCGTCAGTTCTCAGTCCAAGTCTCAAGTCGTAAGTCTCCATTATAACGGAAAAATAGCAACCTGCGAAAGTTGAGCGAATTATTTGTATTTTTGCAAATCGTTTCCTGACTTTTTTTGAATGAAATCAAACTCCAAATTTTCTCGCATATTTTCTATTCTGAACATTCAAATAGGATGTTTGTTTTGTTTGCAACTATTTCTTTTTCAAATTGTTGCATCTGCACAAAACAGCGACGGATGCGCTTGCCCTGGCACGTCATTCGTTTCGGATATTGATGGAAATGTTTACTCCACCGTGCAAATCGGTACGCAATGCTGGCTGAAGGAAAATATGCGTGCATTGCATTATGCTGATGGACAGCGAATTGAGGCGGCCTCTTCGCAAACCGATTATGATCGCCCGCTTTGCTATCGTCCCGATGGCGGCTTGGAAGCGGGAATTTTGTACAATTGGCCGGCGGCTTCCCGCGGGCTGCATAGCGCTCAAGTGCCCTCGCAGGTGCAGGGCGTTTGCCCCTCCGGCTGGCACTTGCCCAGCGAGGCCGAATGGAAAATCCTCCTCGATTATGTGGGCGCCCAATCCATTTACCGATTGAGTGACAATGCTTTGTGCGTGTCGAAAGCCCTCGCTTCCACCAACGGCTGGCTGCCTTCTCCCGACGATTATTGTGTGGGCAATCGCAGTCATCTCAACAATTTGACGGGCTTTTCGGCTTTCCCATCTGGCGATTTCCTCGGCGATTTTGCTGGCGATAGCGTGGTGGCAACTTTCTGGAGCTCAACGGTTAACGACTACGGTGGCGCTTGCTACCTTGCCCTGCGCAGCTATTCCTCTGAACCTGCCCTCAATGTCTATCGCCAGTGCGATGGCCGTTCCGTGCGCTGCCTGAAAAATAGTGAGCGCCTGAACGCTGAAGCGAAATCTTGGGCTGACACCGCCGCTCGCCCTCAGGATGGACAACCTTGCGCCGAGAAAGATTCTGTGGTAACTGATGTGGATGGAAATCAGTATGTTACCGTGCAGATTGGCCCCCAGTGCTGGATGAAGGAGAATCTTCGTACCACTCGTTTCCCTGATGGCAAGGAAATCGCGCTTGCCAATAAAAAAGATGGATATACGCCGCTGCGTTATGCCCCGAAAGATAGTTTGTCGCGCGTTCAGGAGTTCGGCTTCCTCTACAATTGGTGCGCCGCTATGAATGGCGCTTCCAGTAGCGTTTCCAATCCTTCAAACATACAAGGCATTTGCCCCAACGGCTGGCATTTGCCCAGTGTCTCAGAATGGCAGCAATTAATTGATTATCAGGGTGGTATCGAACTATTGGCGACCAAGCCAGCCGGATTGTACGAGAGCGGCTACGATGGCTTCGGCTCGGATGCCTATTACTGGAGCGCGACGGCCCAAAGCAAAACCTTGTCGTACTTTTTCGCACTCGGAGGCAGCGTTTTCAATGAAAACATTTTTTATTACTATTGCGGCGATGGCTTCTCGGTGCGCTGCGTGCGCAATGCCGATTAAACGGGGATTTCGGGCACGAATTGTATTTCTTCTGTTTCAAAATTAATGCTGAAATAGATTTGTTGCCGTCCGTTGCTCACCCCAATGAAGGGCGCTCTTAGCGTTTTGTTGTATCTTCCTACTTGTTCTACTACGCTCTGTGTCAGTTCAATGTGTGGCGCTTTGCACTCAATCACTAGCCGTGGCGCCCCGTCGGTTCCAAAAACCACAAGGTCGTAGCGTTTCGTGAGCCCGTTCACCGTAATCTGTCGCTCCACCGAGATGTGCGACAGCGGCACTTGGCGGTTTTCAACCAGAAAATGAATCAGAAACTGACGGACTTTTTCCTCTTCCGTTAATGGAATCCACTTGCTGCGTGCAATGTCGAAAACCTCAGTTTTCCCGTCTTTTTCCCGTTGCCGAATCATTTTTTTTGTTGAATTGTTGAATTGTTGAATTGTTGAATTGTTGATTTGTTGATTTGTTGGGATAAGTCGGAGGCGACGGCCTGTACGACTTGTCGTAATACTGTTTTTTTACTCTTTAATTCATAAGTCCTAAGTCCCGTCGTTCTCTTTGTTCTCGATTCTCGCTTCTCGTCGTTCTCGTTTTTCTCGTCGTTCTCGAATCTATTCTTGAAAAAACGCTACCGTATCACGGTCACGGTTCCGTTCAATTCCTGCGTGAGGGTTCCGTTGAGTGAGTGCAGGTGCACATAGCAAACATAGTAATAAACGCCGTCGGAGGAGGGACGGTGCGAGTACATATCCGTTCCATCCCAGTGGATGTCAATGTCGTTGGTCTTGTAAATCAGCCGCCCCCAGCGGTCGTACAGGTAAAAGTCAACGCCGGCCACGTTGTCGTAGGGGAAGGGTACGAGCTCGTCGTTTACTCCGTCGCCGTTGGGCGTGATGACGTTCGGCAATCGGTAGCTGGAACATTCGTCAATGTCGAAGCAGACTTCAGGCGCCATTACCGACCGGTTTCCCGCCGTGTCGATGGCTGATAACGAAAAACATCCAGTAATATACGGTAAATCAGAGAGTTGGTAACTGCAATGATCGTGGTAGCAATCTGAATCGTAAAAGAAACTATCAATGATGGAATATGGGTCGTTGTAAGTGGGTCTGTAATGTATAAAATATTGATAAACATCAAGATACGATGAATCATTGGAGAACGTCCAGGCAAAATCCACATTTTCGCAGTCGGTAGTTACTACCAGTTGAGGCACTTCCGGTGGCGTGATGTCAGCGGGCACGGCGCACTGCATTTCGGAGCGGTTCTCAAACGGCCCCATCGTGTCGGGCGCCACATAATATCCCGACGATTTTATAAAATAACAATAGGAAACGCCATTCGTGAGATGTTCATCCACAAAGTGATTCGTGCTCACACACGCAATGGAGTCGTATTGCGAGGTGTTCGCGTTTTGCCGGTAAATCGTGTAATTCACGTTGCGCCACGGCACGGTTTCCGTCCATTCCAGTTTCAAGGCCTGGTCCAAAGATTGAATGTTCAGGTAGATGGATGATGCCACATCCGAAGGCCCTACTTCTACCATTTCGTTTTGAACTTCCGCGCGTAAAATGATTTTGTAAAAATATTTTAAATCACGGGTGTTGAGTTCGTTATCAATAAACAGGGTGTCATCCAAATTCGTGTTGGTGTGTATGAGCGTGAAAGTATTGGGTTGGTTGACTGTGGCGCGAAATATCTGGTATTCGTATTGTGGCCCTGGAAATTGTATCGTGTCTAATTCATTGGGCATCATCCATTTAAGTAAAATCGCTCCGTTTGTAGAATGGGTTGATGTCACGTCCACATTGGTCAGAAGCGGTACATCGTTGTGGAGTATCGTGCAACTCTCGTCCGAAACGTAGCTTTCGGCCCCATCGGCAAAATAAGCCACAATGCGGTAGCAGTACTCAGTGCCGTGGTTCAGCGGAAGTGTGCTCCCGTCGTCAATGAAAAAGGTCTCGTCCACATTGTCCGCCGTCCCAATCAGTTGGTAGCCGGTGTAGGGAGGAAGTCCCGTTTCGCAAGTGTCGGGCTCGAAGTCGTAGCTTCCTTCACGGCGGTAGATTTTGTATCCAGCCACGTTGTCGCAGGTGTGTCGGTCCCACGACAGGGCGATGGTGTTCCCGACTGGCATCGCCACTAAGTTTTCGGGTTTTGGAGCCACCACCGTGATGGTCACGCTCTTGAAGGCGGTGAGGTTCACTTGCGGACCGTTGTCCATCGCCTTGAACAGTACGGAGTAAGGCGCTCGCTTCACGTGCGCGCAGTTCGTTTCCCAGTAGAAATGTCCTGTCACGGGTGGCGGCCCTTGCGCCGTGGCAAAGGTGGCGTGATGCTGGTTGAAATTGAATATGCCGCCCGTGGCCGTCAGCGCCACCGAGGTGCTGTTGGGATCGTCGGCCACGACGGAGAAAGTCAAAATTTCACCCGCTGTAACGCAAGTGTCTGATACGCAGTATATTTCTGGTGGATCATTCTCGCAGTCGCTAATCGTGATTTGCATATCGCGCACCACTGAGCCGATGAGTACGCCGTGCCGCCACTCCTCAATCAGAATGGCGATATTGTATTCTCCTTGCGTTGTGGGCGCATCCCAGATTAGGTCGCCCGTGTAGGCATCTATGCTGATTTGGTTGCTGGCGAAGGGCAGCGCGTAGCCGGGAATCTCCTCCCCGTCGTAGCCGCGGCAGGCAACGAGCCGGTAGCTCAAGCTGTCGCCATCGGGGTCGTACGCTCCCGGATTGTGATAGTAGGTCACGTTCCGACAGCCGTCGTCAATGGGTGGATTCAGCAACTGTGGTGACGAGTTGGCTCCTAAAAACGGATTGATAACCACGACGGTCTCAAGGTAAAAGGGAACGCTCACCGAGTTGGGAATGTTCAGGATGCCGTTGTTTCGGTTCGGGTCTTCCAGCGTCACCGAGTAGCTTCCCGTGGAAGGAAAGGTGTGCTCGCTGATGTAGATGTTGCGCGATATGTCGTTGGGCATATTCACTTTCGAGGTGCGCTCCACAATGGCTGAAGTGCCGTCTCCCCATTCGATCTCAAGTTCGGGGCGGTCGGCAGCGCTGGGCGTGTAGGTGTATGTGATGATGGTGAAACGGTAGGTCAGTCCCGAAACGTGCGAATAGGTAATCTCTCCCGCACGCTGGTGCGTGGCAAAAAGCGCCAATTGGCAGGTGATGAGAATGAGTGAAATGAAAAACCTACGCATTGATGTTTCGTGCGTTTCTTATGGATGAAGGTTGGAAAAAAACTTAGTCGCTGCTCTTTATGTCTTTGACATTCAGTTGGATGGAAGTGACATTGTTCCAAGTGTTCTCTTCAACGTGATAGAGCATATCGAAGTCTTTTCCGGAATTGACCTTGCTGAAATTCTCTTTCTGGTTGAAGGCGATGGCATCAATGGGATGGCAACTCTTGTTGCGATAGCAGACGCGCATCTTGATGTGCTTTTCTCCCACGATGCGCCCGAAACCCTCTTCCACTAAGCGGCGCGTGATGAAAACCGGTGCCATATTGCCTGGACCAAACGGGGCGAACCGTTTGAGATTGTTGACGAAGTTGGAGGTGATTTCCGTCAGGTCAAGTTCCATATCGACGTCAATTTCCGGAATCAGTGCGCTTTCGTCTTGCAGGTGTTCGGAAACGAAATTCTCGAATTTGTCAATAAAAGCTTGCAGGTTTTCTTCTTTCAGCGAAAGCCCGGCAGCGTAGTTGTGCCCGCCGAAGTGTTCCAGCAGGTCGGCGCAGTGGTCGATGCCGTTGTAAATGTTGAACTCCTTGATGGAGCGTGCCGACCCCGTGATGAGCCCGTCGGTCGATTTGGTCAGGATGATGGTGGGGCGGTAGAACTCTTCCACAATGCGCGACGCCACAATCCCGATGATGCCCTTGTTCCAGTTGGGGTTGTACAGCACAATGCTCTTGCGGTCGCGGAAATCGTCGTTGGAGAGGATCTCGTTGATGGCCTCGCCCGTCGCTTTCTTGTCTAACTCGCGGCGCATATCGTTGTGCGTGTTGATGTTACGGCCGATGTCCACCGACTTGTCTTCGTCATCGCAGATGAGCAGTTTCACCGACTCGCGGCCTGTGTTGATGCGCCCCGCCGCATTGATGCGCGGCCCCACGTTGAACACCAGGTCGGTGATGGAAATCACTCGGTTGAATATTGTCTGCTCGGTTGGCGGATAGTGGATCTTGATGCCCGACTGCTCGATGATGGACTTGATGCCCACGCGCGGGAAACGGTTGATGATGATCAGTCCGAAATAGGCGAGGATGCGGTTCTCGCCCGTGATCGCCACAATGTCGGAAGCGATGCTGATGGCCACCAGATCAAGCTTTGAAAGCCACAACTGGTCGGGCAGATTGTATTTCTTGCAGTAGCCCTGAATGAGCTTGAAGCCGACTCCGCAGCCCGAAAGCTCCTTGTAAGGGTAGGGGCAGCCCGTGCGTTTGGGGTCCAAAACCGCCACGGCATCCGGAATCGCGTCGCCCTCCAAATGGTGGTCGCAAATGATCACATCAATGCCGTAACTGTTGGCGAACGCCACCTTATCGTTGGCTTTGATGCCGCAGTCCAGCGAAATCAGCAGCGTGAAGTCGTTGGCGTGGCAGTACTCAATGCCCTGGTCCGAAATCCCATAACCCTCTAAATATCTGTCTGGAATGTAGTACTCGATGTAGTCCTTGTAGTCGGAACCGATGATCTCTTTCAAAAAGGAATAAACCAGCGCCACCGCCGATGTGCCGTCCACGTCGTAGTCGCCGTATATCAGAATCTTCTCGTTGTCGATGATGGCCCGCGACAGGCGTTCCACCGCCTTGTCCATATCCATCATCAAAAACGGATCGTGGAGTTTGGAAATGTCGGGATTGAAGAAAAGCGAAGCATCCTCTAAAGTCCTGATTCCACGGCTGATAAGGAGTGCCGCCAAGGGTTTCTCTATTGATAAAAGTTTGCTGAAATTCTCGACTTCGTCTTTGTCGGGGGCAGTATTGATAATCCAACGTTTTTCCATAGTCCTATTCCGGTTAAATTAGCGGCTGCAAATATATTATAAATAATTTATATTTCAAAATTCTGAAAAAAAATTTTTAAAATTTTTTTCAAACGTCATTTTTCCCAAAAATATCGGGATGTTCTCCTTGCATCTTGTAAATGCCGCCGCCGTTGTGTGAGATGTTCCTGATAACGGGTAAACGATGGAATGGACGAATGGCTTAATTGTTGAGAAACGGGAAGCGAGAACTGAAAGTTTGAACTGTGAAATGGATGAATGCCGCCTGCGGCGTGATAGAGGAAATGCGCAGGAAATTTCAAGGAAATGATCAGGAAATGCTTCTTTTTCTTGCTGTTTCATAATGAAATAACACAATTTCATTCTCGTTGTTCTCATTGTTCTTGTTTCTCGTCAGTTAAGAAGCTGCGCTTCTTTTCTTCCTCTTCGCGCGTCAAAGCTCAAATAATTTCAGCGCAAAAAGTCTCAAGTCTCAAGTGCTAAGTCTGTTATGTAACCTTATCACCGTACAATCGTATAACCTTACGATCATTTCCCTTTTCATAAAATGTAATTTTTAAATTTACACCAAACATTAAAATTAATGTAAATTTAAAATCAGCCCTTTATCATTGTTGAATTGTGTAAAAAAGTTGTAAAAAAATGTTGCAAACAACTGATTTTTTGCTATTTTTGCCTATTGTGGTTGAAAAGTGCAGAGGATTTTATCGCTTAATTATAACCAACTGATTATTAGTAATTAATAATGAAAAATTGGCCTTTTTGTGACATTTTCTGGCAAAATTTATGTTTGCTTTTTAATAAATTTATGCCCATTTTATGCATAAATTTTTGTTAGGATGCTGTGGAAATAAGCAAAATGGCCCGTCGCATATAAAGAAAATAAAAATCAAACTCAATATGAAGAATCTTTATCAGTTCAGCAAATTTATGAAAGTAGTCACCTGCGGTATGGTGTGCATCGTTCTTTCTTTAGCGGACGTATATGCCGTTGACTACATTGCAAAGTTTAATGGTGATATTCATCATCGGGTGAAAGTGCATTCCGGTGAGGTGGAACGTCCGGAGATTGAGATTTCTACTCCGGGAACCATTATGGCCTGCGGTACGCCTGTCACTCTTGAAGTGCTCAACGTGGAGTCGGGCTACACCTATTGCTGGTTTACTGATGCGGCTATGGAAAACCTGGTTTACGAAGGTCCTTACTATTCGTTAAATCTCTATTCTTCAACCACATTCTATGTGCGTGCACGCAACAATAGCACGGGCGAGATGGAAGGCGAGCACGCGATTGTGCCTCTTACGGCCATCTATCCCGATGCGCCTACCAATGTGCTCGTATCGCAGACGGATGTCTCTTGCGGTACGGTGGTGACGGTGAGAGCCAACACCACGGCCGACTCGCTGTACTGGTACACTTCCGCTATCGACAATGCGGTGGCGTTCAAGTCGGTGACGGGACAGGCGGTACGCTTGTGTCCCACCTCTGACATTACTTACTATGTGGCTTCTTCCACTTGGGGTGGCAACTGCTTCTCTCAGAGTCGTGTGGCCACGAATCCGATTTCTGTTTCGGGTATTGCACAGCCCCAGCAGATTAGCGTTTCTACTACCTATCCTGGCGGCAGAGCGCTTCTTACGGTTCAAGATTCTGTGGCGGGTTTGGTTTATCGCTGGTATTCAGATCCTTCTTGCGATTATCAGTACCTCCTTGGCGAGGGCACTCATTACCTCACTGATGTGTTGGGCGAGGATCTCACCTATTATGTCCGCGCTGAAGTGGGTGCGGCTGATGGCTCTGACAACATTCTGGAAACCTTCTCTTATACGGGAGGCGTGCAGAAGTTTGTCGTGCCCACGGGTGTGGCCAGTTTGAAGCTGGAAGTGTGGGGCGCACAGGGCGGCACATATAATTCTTCGTATGCAACTGGCGGCAAGGGCGGTTATGCTACCGGACTTCTTCCTGCCAATGCGGGTGATACATTATATATATATGTAGGCGGCCAGGGCTCTTATGGAACGGCTACCACCACTTTTGAGGGTGGCGGTTGGAACGGCGGTGGCAACGCGGCCTATCGTGGCGGCGGTGGCGGTGGCGCTACCGATATCCGTCTGGGCGGCGACAGCTACCAGCATCGTGTCATCGTAGCTGGTGGTGGCGGTGGTGCCGCCTATTATAACAGTAGTTATTATGCGAATGGCGGTGCAGGTGGTGGCACCACGGGTGTCAATGGCGGATACTATTCGTCATCTTATACCAATTATTTTGGTTATGGTGCTACACAAACCGCTGGTGGAAACAGTGGAACCGCCGTTTCCTCTACTGATTACGACGGCCACGCTGGCTCTTTCGGTGTGGGTGGTAATTCGGGCCGTGCATACAGTACTTCTTACTATTCTGGCGGTGCTGGTGGCGGCGGATGGTTCGGTGGCGGTGGCGCCGATTGCCATAACAGCTCATCCAATACCAGACTTTCTGGCGGTGGCGGTGGTAGCGGCTTCGTGTGGACGACCTCGGCGGCCAGCGATGTAACGCAGGATTACCTCGTGGATCCTTCTTACTTTATGTCCGATGCCCAATTGATTGCGGGCAATTCCTCAATGCCGTCTCACAGCGGCAGCGGTACTATGGTCGGCAATACGGGCAATGGCTTTGTACGCATTTCGGCATCCTCCTCTCATTGTGAATCAGGCGTGACGCCTGTCAAGGTGGAGCTGCAACATTTTGGTGTTCCTTCAGTGAGCAACGACACCACTCTTGATTGTGGTGGAGTCGCTTCATTGAGAGCAGATTTTGTTGCGGGTGCCGAAACCTATATGATAAATTGGTATAATGGCTCTAACAACACGTTGGTCGGTACTGCCGAAAATCACGGGGCGCTGTCTGTGTCACCTGATAATACTACGCAGTACTATGCGCTGGCACATCCTACCACGTGCGATACTTGTTTGAGTCAGCCCAGCCGCACGGTTACGGTTACCGTGAACCAGACGCAAGCTCCCCAAGTGGAAAATGCTACTCCCGCCATCTATTGCGGCGACAGCATCACCTTGCGCGTAAGCAATCCGAGCGACCTCTACACCTACTTCTGGTACGATGATGAGTCCTGCACCAATCT
>JAZQOJ010000139.1:0-43205 GCA_045627805.1 Bacteroidales bacterium | reverse complement strand
GAACGGTGTATTCGTGCCAGGTGTTATCGCCCGAGAAATTGAGCGTACTCACGCCGGCGATGTAGGGATAATCGTTGGAGATGACGGGGTCGCGGACGGCGGCATTGCTGTGAACGATGGTGTTCATTCGGGCCTGCGTGGAAGAACTCGCCGCGTGCAACTTCGCCCAGAACTTCATATAATCGGGTTTCCCGTTAAACGGCTGGTTGAAACCGGCCTGGGTGGGATAAGTGACGTTGTAGTTGGCGGCATTGGCGGCGGAAATAGAGCCCGCGTGAATGCGCCCCGTGGTCATATTCCCGTTGGCTACGACTCCCATAATGGAGGTGGACCAGATGCGGCAACTGTGGCTGCCCGTGCTGCCCGGACGCGCGTCGCTGGAATTCTCGTGGTGCGTGGTCTGCGCCGACGCGCAACCGATTGGCAACGTACACTCCGACGTCGCGAAACTGTTCCAATAGGTCGGCTCCGCATCGCCCGTGCCATCCCACTGCTCGAAGCCAGGATTTGGCAATTGGTAAATCTGCGCCTGCAAAAATGCAGGAATCAAGCAAAGAATAGCGACTATTGAAAATACTAATTTCTTCATAATCAATAATTTAATACAATATTATTTATAAAATTGAGATTGCAAATTTACACCTTTTTTCATAAAAGAAGACAAATTACACAAAATTGATTATTAAACAATTAATAATCAATAAAATAAAAATGTTAATAAATGTTAATCTCCGTATTTGTAAAGGGGGATAAAACAGAATGGCAGTTCAAATTGCGGACGGCAAAGACAGGGCCTACAAATAGAGGATTTTGCCCGTGACATTGGGGAATCCCATTGCGGCGAGCAGTTGCACATAATTGTCAACCTGTTTTTCGTACTCGTAGATCATCTTTTCCGTCGGGTGGCCCGTCTTGTAGTCGATGACCACGGTCTTGTCGGGGAAGCAGACCACGCGGTCGGGGCGGAACACGATTTGCCGGCCGTCATCGGTTGCCTCCGTGTTTTGAATGATGGAGACCTCGTTCAAAACCGTGAGACCGGGTGCGAAATAAGGCAGGATGTCCGGATTACGCACGATTTTGAGCAGGGCCTGGCGGATTTCGTCGGCATACTGCACAGTGGAAGGGATTTCCATTGCGGAGACCTCATCCTCCGTCTGCGGGAACTCGCGCAGTTTCGCCAGAAAATCGTGTACGGAATTGCCAATGGTTTGCGCCTCAGTCTCCCCTTTCGCGGTCGTAACGTGCAGCGTGGAGGCCAAGAAGGACGACGTGCGCAGTTTCTCGATTTCTGGAACTATTTGTTCATCAACGAGTTGCATATCATCAATTGCAGATTCATTCGCCTTTGGATTCTTCCAATTTTTATCACCATAATAGAATAAAAATTCATCGTTTTCGGCAGCCGTGAACGCATCGGGATTCGCAGTGATGCAGTCGTACAGCATCTTATTGTAATTTCCACGGGGGTTCTTTTGGTTCACACCGCAAACTCCCGTAATGATGTAGAGCATATCTTTAGGGCGGGTGTGCGCCACATAGATTTTATTGAGACTATCCATATAAGACTGTGCGGACTCGTCAGCGCACACCGCATCGATTTCTGGAGACAAGCTGCCGCCTTCTGTGTCAAGCAGCAGACAGGGCAACTGCACATTGTCCTCGTTTTTCGTGGAATACCAGAAAGTGGATTTGGTGCGCGAATGGCCGAATTCATTCAAAGGGAGAATCACGACAGGATACTGAAGTCCTTTCGACTTATGGATGGTGGAAATGGTGATCGCATCAATGCCTTCTGGCGAAGAGAGGGCCAGCTGCTGCGAGTTGCTGTCCCACCAGTCGAGGAAGGGGCCGAGTTCTCCCACCTGTTTTGAAGTATAGGTTAAACAATTATCAATGAAGGAGATAAGGAAGGCGTTAGTGGCTTCCAACTGGAAATTCTGGATGATGAGATGCACCAAAGTGAACAAGGGCTGGCGCATCCAGTTCTCGCGGTCGATGTGAATGCCCATTTTGTATAAAACGGGCGAGCAGTCGCTACCGATTTTCAGAGTTGCGATCGACTGCGCCGCGTCGGCCAGTTGGGCGGGTGTTTCACGATTCTGGTGCACCAACAGCAAGTGAATCAGGTTGAAGCAGGCGAGTCGGTCGGTGGGGTCGAGCAAAAAGCGCAGGGCCGCCACCACGAGGTTCACTTCGGGCGACGACGAGAGCATCAGCGAGTCGGAGGAGATGACCGGGTACGACTGTTGGGGATGGGTAGCGAGCATTCGTGCGAGCCGCGAGCCGAGGGCGCGACTGCTGGTGAGGATGGCGATGTCGCGGCAACGATAGCCACGGCGCAGGGCATCCTGCACACTTTCGTAAACGAAGTGGTCTTGGTATTCCTGAATGGACGGCTCCGTCTCTTTTTTTTCAGGATCGGGGCGGCGTCCATCCAGCATCAGGCCGCTTTTGAATCGGATTTGCACAAGGCCAGCGCCAGCTTTCCGCGGGTCGCTCGCCTGCACCACGTCCATTATTCCCTCGCTGCCGTGCTCATTCTTTTTCAAAAGTTCCCTTTTCTGATAATACTCGGCGTACAAGTCGGCCGCGTTCTGCGGGAAACCCGTATAGGAAGGGAGATTGGAAAAGAAAAGGTTATTGAAGCTGACGATATGCTCGCCCGACCGGTAATTCACTTTCAAAGGTTCGGCCTCCTTGAACTCGCCCTTTTCATCGCCGGGATAAAGGCGAAGGTATTCCGCTACCTGATTTCTCAGCCGCTCAAGTTCGTTTTCGTCATCAGTTTGCGGAGCAGGAAGGTCAACAGTAAGATCGGCGAAAAGTTTGGCATCGCCATTGCGGAAACGGTAGATGGCCTGCTTCACGTCGCCGAAAAGAATCGCCTTCGTGTTGCCCGTGGCCAGCACGTTGTGCAGCAACGGCACCAAGTCTTCCCACTGCATTCTGGAAGTGTCCTGGAACTCGTCGATAAAGAAAAAAGAGTACCTATTTCCAATCTTTTCAAAAAGATAATCGCTATTTTCGTTCTTTATTTCATTGTAAATCTTGAAATTAGTATCGGAAAGGAAGAATTTGTTGTCACGCTCGCGAATCTCGTCCATCACATTCTTCAAATCGAAAAGGATGGAGAGGGACTCCACGTTGCGAAGCAAATAGCGACGTTGGACATAGGATTTCTGGAGTTCGGCAAGCTCGTGATATTTGGCTACAAGTTCATCGTGAACCGCCTGACCCGCCACCGCGATTTCTTTGGTGGCATTTCCCTCACCGTTCAGCCATTTCTCGATATAACTATTTGATTTTCTGTCTTCTGGAATAAATTTCATAAACCAGCCGTAAATGCCTCTCATTCCCTGATAAAACGACGAAGCATCCAAGCCCATCTGGTCAATATATTTTTTTGCGTCATCAGACTTCGCCACGACCACGGCGCGTTGCTCTCGAAGCGAAGTCACGAGGTCGCACACAATCTGGTCTAAATTTTCAACCATTTGCAGGCGGTTCAACGAAATGGCCGCCGACTCGTCGTCATAAACCACATTCAGTCCGTTGAGCAGCAGGTTGTCGATGCGCCATCTTCCGTCATCGTCCATCTGTTTGAAAATCAGATTGGTAATACGCTTCTTGAGTTGAGGATCCTCGTCGGAAATCCGATTGTAGAGCACATCGATGGTTTGCGCATAGTAATCATCGAGGGTGACTTCGAGCTCGAAATTCATATTGATATTCAGTTCGAAGGCGAAAGCGCGTACAATCCGCTGGAAAAAACTGTCGATAGTGCTGATGGAGAAATTCGGGTAGTCGTAAAGGATTTTTCCCAGCAAATCCTGAGCGCGCTGAGCGATGAGCGCATCGTCGCCACGGAGTGCGGGTTCCAGCTTTACCACCAAGTCGTGAATGGCCTTGGTAGAGCCGTCCCAATCGGCGGGTGCGACAAAAGCGAAATTGTTGAGTGTCTGCACGATACGGTCCTTCATCTCAGCCGTAGCGTTATTGGTGAAGGTGATGGCCAGCACGTGCCGGTACTGGTCGGTATTGAACAGGCAGATGGAAAGATATTCGGCCACAAGACTGGTTGTCTTTCCAGAGCCAGCAGAAGCTTTGTAGGTTTTGAACATAGCGTTGATTTATGATATGGGACAGCGAGTCGGCTCACACACGGCGAGCACCAGACCGCAGAGTTCCTTGTAAGAAATGGTTGTTTGCACAATATGGTCGGGACAGTAAACCGTTCCGGACAGTTTGCCGGGAGACGAGGTGAAACGCACGGACATTCGGTTCAGGAAATCGACGGGAGCATTGTGAACGCACTTGAACATTGCTTCTTTTGCGCTCCAGACGAGGTGCAGGTGATGTGGATTGCAAACGTCGAAGAACTTTTTTTCGGCTTCGTTCACGAAACGGGAATGCAGTTGAAGGATTCGGTCGGAGATGGGCTCCACGTCAATGCCCACCGGGGCATTGGTGGAGAGGGCTGCGGCGGCGAAATTCTTGCAATGAGAGAACGAGAGGAAGGCGTCGGGCAGCTTGGGCGCACCGTTGTCGCTGTATGTCACCGAGGTAGGATACGGCATTAACTGCGAAAGGGCGGCCCGACACGCGAGACGTTCCAGACGGCGGAAAGGAGTTTTCAAGGCGCGGATGGAAGCGGCGTCGTCGGGGAGCAGTTGCAGACGGGGCCAAAAAAACTCTTCTGGCTCGCTAATCTGCCAAAGGCAGCAGGAGACAGAAGAGTTAAAGTTCTGTAAATCAACACTTGGCATTAGTTGCCTCTTTCTTTTTCCTTAATCTTAACGAGTTGTTTTTTGAGAGCGTCAACCACATCGTCGGTGGCTTCCTCGAAGGATTTCGCAGTTTTGGCGGCCAGTGCGTCGTTTCCGCGGATCTTGAGACGGATTTCCGCAGTCTTGTTTTCGGGTTTCTCCGTGTTTTCCAGTTTCAACGTAACCTCGACACCGAGGATGCCGTCGTACATCTTTTCAAGTTTCTCCACCTTTTCGGTGATGAAAGCTTCCAGTTTTTGGTCTGCTTTGAAGTGCAGTGCAGAAATGTTGATGTTCATAAAAACTCCTTTCTTTATGCCCGTGGATGGGCTTGGTTATAAATGTTTTTCAGTTTCTCAATCGAGTTGTGCGTATAGACTTGGGTGGCAGCGAGCGACGAGTGTCCGAGTATTTCCTTGATGGCGTTGATGTCGGCGCCGTTGTTGAGCAGATGAGTGGCGAAAGTGTGACGCAACACGTGCGGGCTTCGCTTGTCAATAGTCGTTACCAGGTCCAAATATTTGCGCACTATTCTATAAACAGCTAACGGATAAATCTTGTTCCCGTTTTGAGCGACAAAGATAAAACTTTTTTTTGATATTTCCGGATGATTTTCATCCAAAAGTTGCAAATATTTTTCAATGACGGCTTTCACGCGCGGGCTGAACGGGATGATGCGTTCCTTGTTTCTTTTGCCCAGCACTTTCACCTGGCATTCGTAAAGGTCGAAGCTGCTGCGCGTCAGGTTTATCAGTTCCGAGAGGCGCATTCCCGTCACGTAAAACAGTTCAATGATGAGCCGGTCGCGCCATCCCTCAAACGAGTCCTCGAAGAGTTCCTCTTTAAAAAGATTGTCCATCTCGTTCATTTCCACGAACTGCGGAAGCCGTTTTGATATTTTCGGTGCGATGATGGCCTCCAACGGATTCGTGCGAACATTTCCCAACTTGGTGTGGTAGCGGAAGAATGCCCGCAATGCGCTCAGCTTGCGACTGATAGAGCGAGCAGTGATATCGGATTCCAGCAGTTCCATCATCCAAGCTCGCACCATCACCGATTCGCATTCCAAAAGAGAAATGTCAGGAAAATTCTCTTCCATATATTGCTCAAACTGCTTCAAATCAATACTGTACGAAGAACGTGTATGCTCCGACGCCCGCCGCTCATATTTCAAATAGTCTAAAAACTGTTCAATCGCATTGTCCATAACCGCCATCATTTAATATGGAATCGCAATGATTTAACGTAGTTTGTTTCGCAAGAAATGCCGACGCACATAACAGAAAAAGCCGGCGACCCCCAAGAGGTAAACGCCAGTGGCCATCCAAAATGCAGCGCCATAGCCGAAATGTTCCGACAGAACGCCCCCTGCGAGCACGCCCAGACCGAGCCCGGTATCCCAAGAGATGAAGAGCGATGAATTGGCCGTGCCGCGCTGCGTGTGGGGAGCCAGGTTGATGAACATATTCTGGAAAGCGGGATACATATGGCCACTCCCCAACCCTATCACCAGCGCTGCCGCGTAATAGGCCCACAAGGTGTGCACGGCCGCAAACAGAATGTATCCCGAAAAGGCGACGAGCAGCCCAGCCGATGCGTTCTGCACCAGAAGTCCCTTGCGGAGCGAACGCCCGCCGACCAGTCGCGACACAATGAGCCCGATGGACAGCAGGGCGAAAAAGAGCCCCGTGCCGCCCGTGATTCCGAGTTCCTCCTTGCCATAGATGGCGACATAGGTTGAGATGACGCCATAGGCGAAGGCGTGGCATATCATCACGAGGCATTCGCTCCAGCCCTTGAGCAAGAAAAAGCGGTCGAGCGACAATTTGGGCTTGTCCTTTTGCAAATCACGAGGTTGCAGCTTCAGCGTGCTGTTAATGGCCAGTCCGCAACCCGAAGTCAGCAACGCGATCCAGAACAACAGGTCATAATTGTTGGTTTGATGCAAGAGATAGATGGCGATGGCGGGAGCGATGGCGGAGGCGATATTATTGCTAAGTCCATAATAGCCAATACCTTCCGTACGACGCGAGGAAGGAAGCACATCAATGGCGACGGTGCTGTTAGACACGGTGGTGGCACCCATCGGGGCTCCGTGCAGTGTGCGAACGATTGCGAACAGGAGCAGACTTCCGGCCACCAAGTAGCCCGCAAAAAAGGCAAAGAAAAGGAAATAGCAAATCAGGAGCACTCGTTTGCGCGGGAAACTGTCCACGAAGAATCCGCTGAACGGCCTGATGATCAATGCGGTTAGGGCATAACCCGACAGCACCAGCCCAATCATATCCTTGCTGGCCGAGAAAGTATCCTTCAAATAGAGCGGCATCAAAGGGGTGAGCAGCATAAACGAGAAGAAAATCATAAAATTAGCGACCCACACCTTCACATAGTTGAGATTCCACAGTTTTTCTTTCACTTCACTATCAACAGTTTGCATACGCTCATTCGCTTTGAAAAAAATCCTTGCAAAGTTACGTTATTTTTATGTATTTTTGCACAAAAAATAAAATCACTTACTTATTATTTCTTTTTCCCACAAAGGGGAAATAGGATGTCAGCCATTTTTTAACAAAAAAGTTCCACACTTTTATGGAAAAAGAGGGAAAAGCAACGGTTACAAAGAAGAACAAAAAGAAAGGCGACTTCACCGAAAAGGTTTTCAACTCCAAAGGTGTCATCTGGATCTCCATTATTGCATCGGTGCTGACCATTGTGAGTTTTTTCATAGCCATCATCGCCAACGCAAGCAAAACCGGATTGTCAGTTTCGCTGAACCATCACAACTGCGAAATGGAAGTGGGGACTACCGACACGCTGATAGCAACCGTGGAGCCCAAGAAAGGGCTTTACGAGCATATCTGGAAATCGGACAACGAGACGGTGGCGATGGTTTCGTCTTCAGGGGTTGTGCAACTGCTTCATAACGGCACTGCCACCATCACCCTCGTCGTAAAAGAAAAAAACGGTGAGATAGTTCAGGCCAGCTGCCTATACAAAGTCAATACAAAGGATGAGACATCCCAGCCGAAGCCAGCCCCCACCCCAAAGCCCAAGAAAGTCACATTGGGTGGGAAACCGAATAGCACAGCCCTTCCCCGCACGAATGGAGTGGGCAATACGTCCGTGAAGCCACCGCAAGAGGCCGGCACGAATGTTGTGACTACCAGCACAATCGACTTGGGCTATGCGATATACACAGGGAA
Source organism: Bacteroidales bacterium (assembly GCA_045627805.1). GTDB lineage: Bacteria > Bacteroidota > Bacteroidia > Bacteroidales > WCHB1-69 > UBA1756. The sequence continues at coordinate 35,233 of JAZQOJ010000139.1, read as the reverse complement.
GATCTGCAACGGACAGCCACACGGCAACGGAACGCTCAAGTTCCGCTCACCGCATCTGATTCCGGGCACATTAGAAAGCACGGCCGCAGCTGGAGAAACCGTCATTGGGCGGTTCCACGAAGGCAAAGTTAATTTGGGGACGTGGTACCGCAATGACGGCACGCACTCGCTGGTGAAAGAGGGACAAAAATAAGGCACGCTCCAAGTATGAAATCCATATTATCAAAATCGCTAACATTGTTGCTCTTTGCATTGACGATGCCGGGAATCAGTTGCGCCGCCAGCGGATGTTCGACGGAACGACTGCAAGCGATTATGCAGCAACTGCCTTACATTGACATCGCACCGTATCAGGCAGGAGGAAATTATCTCATTTATAATCAAAAATATACAATTTCCATCCGCATCAATAGTTGGAATGAGGTGTCGCACGTCGGTCTGAAAATCCTCCCCGACACGTTACGGGAGCAAAATGAATTGGTGTGCGATTTCGTGGAACGTTACTTGCTGGAGTTGTCGCTGCTGCCAGCGGAACAGATGCTTGTAAGAATGAGAAACGATGATGTTGTATTTGAAAACGGAGTGCTGCGCCAGTTCCTTTCACTCACTGAAAGCGACATAGTCGCAATGCAAACGATTGATTTTAAATCATATAAAATCAAATGGAAGCGTGGCAATAAAGAAATGGCGATACTTTTTCCAATGGACTACGAATTGCTTTCGGGCTGCAATCTCATTGAATTGGAGAGCAACTATCTGCGCGACCTCCAGCGTTATCTCTCTACAAAAAAGTCTTTTCCCTCAAAAGTTGAGTACTTGGATGACGGATACTACTTGCAAGACGAAGGCACCTTTCTGAGCCCGAAAGTCCGCAATGAATTGTGTTTTCACGGAGAAGAAGGCGAGTGTGTATTGGCTTGCGATATGCAACATTCGGACTGGAGTGCACGCAACATCGCGATATCCGATATGGCGGTGGGCAACAAAGCCGAGGACTTTATGCTGGAAATGACCTTGGACCGATATGGTTACGATTCCACGGTACTTCATATTCCGATGTGTGAACTGGTCTCATTCAATAAGAGTAATGGCTGCACACCCTATTTCCTGCTCAAAACGGAAGATGAAGACGCCATCAAAGGAACAGTATTCTTCGCAAACAGGAATAGTGGCTATTGTCATATCCTATACCTTGAGATTCCGACAGAAGCCATTTCGAAACGGAGCGGCACGCTCAAGGGGCGGCTTTTCATCCACATTCCGTCGCATAATGTCAGCAAAAACTATTTTAACTAAAAAATGAAAAAAAGTCAACTTCTCACACTATTTCTGCTCATCACGTTCAATGCGGCCACCGCACAAAACGACAGCATTGTCAAGCAGACCATTAGTAAGGTGCAGCAAAACCACGAGACATACTTCCGGGGAGATGCTACGAATGTGACAGCGGAGCAAGCACAATTCCTTGCCACGCAGATGTTGCATCAAGAAATTGCCGCATACCTCGACACAGCTGTGAACACCTCTGTTGACACGTCGGCAGTTAATGTACGGCTTGTCCGGCTGGCGATGCGACGGGGAGACCATTTCCGTTCATTCGTCTTCGTGAAGAAAAGCGATGTCGTAGCCGTAACCGCTCCCGCAATTTCAGAACCCACGCAGCCGACCACTCATCCCCTATCCGACTCGCTCACGACTGACACCTCCACCCTACTCAATCAGTTGCTAACAATCGGCACTCTGACAGAACTGCATCCATTCCTGATTCTGCAGAAAGAGAAGGGAACCGTGCTTGACTACAACCGCTATTCCGCTTTAGAAGACGCCTCCCTCTACCACATTGTTATTTACACGCACGACCGCCAGATTGTAGCGCTGCTGTCGCCCGGCCGCGAGCAGCGTGTCAACCTGCGAACGGCCCTTCCTGCCAGCCCCGAACAATACAAAGGATGCGGAGCCATTGCCGTCTTGCTTTCACAAAATCATAATTAAATAAAAAATGAGTAAAAGAATCTTCTTCCTACTGACTTCGCTTTTGTGCCTGACAGTAACCACTTGTGCACAGAACGTATCCGTTTCGCTGGTATCCGATGTCAGCCAGCGCAACAATCCGGCAATCAAAACGATGGAGTACAATCTGGCGGTCTTGCTCACCGAGATCAATCGTGCTCACTCACAGGGTGTCGCACTGAACATTCAATCATTACCTATAAGCCAATTTGCCCAAGATGGTTTGCAGATGCTTTGGAAGAATGCAACATTTTACTGCGACGAGGATTTCGTAGTGGACCGGCTGTGGAATTTCGAGAAGTCGTATATGGTGCGCCACATTCCGGTATTGCTTCATCCGCGCGATGCCAACGAGGAGACGCCCAGGTATCAAGAGGTGGTAGTGGAGTTTGGTCTGGACGGCAGCATTTCTGACTTCCTGTTCTCATCAGACCTGCAGATGGGCGAAAGTATGGAACGTGGCGGCAAAGCCGTGGAACTTGACCGGAAGATGGTCATCCTGTCGTACTGCGACCGCTTCCGCACTGCGTACAACACCAAAGACATCAACTTTATCCGCAAGGTATTCAGCGAGGACGCGCTCATCATCACCGGTTCCGTGATAAAAACCAAAGCATACGACGGTGTGCCCGTGACGAGCGTGAAATACAAGAGGCAAAGCAAGGAGCAATATCTGACCAATCTCGAAAACTGTTTCCGGGCCAACCAGTGGATCAACGTGAAATTCTACGAGGTCGGCATTGGCGGCGAAGAGGGTGGGACGCCTTGCGTTACCCAATCAACGGAGAACCCAAACCTGTATGGCGTGCGCCTGCGCCAAGAGTGGAACTCTTCCAACTACAGTGACAACGGCTACATTTTCCTTCTCTGGGACTTCACCAACGAGAAGGAACCAGTCATCCACGTTCGCACCTGGCAACCCGCCATTGTCAATGGGCGCAAGCTTCCAGAGGAAGAGATCTTCTCGCTTTCGGATTTTGAGAGCCATTAATATTCTCCTTACGATACAAAGCCCGAAACAATGAGACGATTTCTTACAACCATTCTGCTGATGCTCGCACCCTGCTGCGCTTCATTCGCACAGGAGTTCCTATCCATCCAGGAGTTGCCTGAGAAATTGGAACACGAGGAGATGGCAAGCAATACGGCGGAAGTCATCTTCATAGCCAACACCGACGACATCACGATCACGACCTCCAACCGAAGTGTGGATCTGGTGGCGGAACCCGTTCGGAAAAGCGATGGGCTGTACGAGTATGTGGTGATGTTAGACCTGAGTGGAGGACATTACGACCGCCATTTCACCGTAGAGAAACAGGGGAGCACTTTCCGCGCCAGCACAAAGCGCAAGACGATCTTCAAAACAGGTGAACGCCGCTACTTTTTCGTCAAGGAGCCGAGTTTGAAAGTGATGCTCACCCAGCCCGAAATCGGATATCATCTTGAAAAAGATGAGGCCTGCATCGAGTTCCGCTCCCCATACCCCGACCTGCGCATAGACACAGTCGGCTTGCTGAATTTGCGAATGAAGAACAACATTTCTGCAAATAATACGTTCGTCACCTCCATCATCGTCAATACGGCACATCTTGCCAAGTTACAGTCCATCTATGCTGACAGTCTTTCCGACTACTGGGAAAAGATGACCACCCTCACGGTAGGTTTCGACAGCAGCAATACGAATTCGGTGAGTCTGACTCCGTTGAAAGCACGAACCAAGCTGACCTACGCTATTGTAACGGCGAGATTTGGAAGCGAAGACAACAGTGAGAACCTGCATCTGCTAAAAATTTCCTTCTCGCCCAAAGATGCGGTAGTACGTTTAGACGGGAATCCCCTCCCAACACTGAATGGGACTGCGTCCGCATACGTTCCAGTGGGAAAACACCAGTACGAAATCGCTTGTCCCTATTTTCACGCCGCTTCAGATACGCTAACTATTGGGAATGAAGATATTAACGTGATGGTGGCACTGACACCTGCATTCGGGCATCTCAATATCGTAGGGGATGGAGCACGCGGAGCCACCGTTTTTCTCAACGGGGAAGAAGTTGGAACAGCACCTTACAATTCCAACCGACTGAAGAGTGGAATCTACAAAGTAGATCTGATAAAAGACCTCTATCTCCCTTTCACAACAGAAATTACAATTTTTGATGGCGACACTTTTGAACTCACCGCATCACTGGTGCCCAACTATGCGCACCTCACTTTCGCCGTTGAAAACGATGCTGACATATTTATCAATGATAAGAAAGTAGGACGAGAACGCTATGTGTGCGACCTGATAACGGGGACATACGTAGTAGAGGCACGCAAAAGCGGCCACGCATCCTCCATTGACACTTTCCGCATTTCACCTGAAATGATGGACCAGGTAATAGTCCTTCGAGCACCAGAACCGATATACGGACTACTCGCTATCCGAACACGCCCATCAAAAGCCACAGTATGGCATAACGACACCATCGTGTGCGTGACTCCTCGTATTGTCAGAATGCTCGTCGGTGAGTATGACCTGACGATCACCAAAAACAGATGCGACACCGTACACACCGACATCAATCTGAGCAACCGCAACTGCTTGGAAGTCAAAGCAAAATTAATGGCAATAGAAAAAAAATCCCCTAACGACAGCACTCTCAACCTCGTTCGGACCAAATATATAAGAACTCCTGTCGGTTACATCCGCGGAACGCTTTTCTCGTTCAATATGTGTTACACCTTACCTTACGCGAATCCCTCCTTTGGGCTTACTGTTGGACGATTGCGCCGTTGCGGATGGTCGCTGGCGCTGAATACCAATTTCAGGTTCAAAGGTTTGGACTCCAAGACACCACCCGCCAACTCGTCCCCGATTGATAGCTGCACAACGCATTTCTCCGCTACCCTGGGACTGGTAGTGCGCACCTGTGACTTCCTGTCTCTGCGTGTAGGAGCGGGCATCGGGTACTATGCCCGCAATTTCAAAATGTCTGATATGCACTGGTACGCACAGTCAACATCAAGAATCGCCTCGCTGCAAACGGATGTGGGGATAATTTTCCACCTCAACCCATTAACAATCACATTCGATTACTCAACAGCAATGCTTAAATATCACACTTTTCGCGCTGGAATCGGCTTCTGCATCCAGAAAAGGCCATCTGCGCAGCGCAAACAGAAGCAAAGTCGTTAATATTATGAAAAAAACATTATTTCTTTTACTGATTCTGTCTCTCAACATTGCCGCAGTCAATGCGGCCTATTTGCGGAATGTGCCACAAACGCTGGTGCAGCCCGACGGCGACACCCTGCACTGCTTCGCTTCCGGCGATGAATTTCACAACTGGCTGCACGATGGCAATGGTTTTACAATCATAAGAAACGTTGAGACGGGCTATTACGTCTATGCTGAAAAGATTGAAGGACAAATTGTCGCCAGCAATCACATAGCGGGACGCGTAAACCCGGCGGAAGTCGGATTGCAGCCCAACGTCAACATCTCCAGCGAAGAATGGAGGACCCGCCGGCTTCAGCGCGAATTGCAAACGCCTGTCTTCCCACGCCTCCGCGACGGGAGCACCAATCACGGAACACTCAACAACCTCGTCATCTTTATCCGCTTTGCCGACGAGGATGATTTCACGCAGACTTTCTCCTGGGTGGAATCCCGATTCAATGCCGACGATAGTACCACATCGTCCCTGCGCAGTTATTTCAAGAAAGTGTCTTACAATCAGTTAGACATTTCCTCTTCGTTTTATCCCATCCAGAACGGCGAGGTCATTTTATCCTACCAAGACATCTACCCACGCAGTTATTACCAGCCCTACTCGGCAGCCAATCCGAACGGCTACGACCTGAACGACTCGGAAGACCGAACCGAGCGAGAGCACTCGATGCTGGCGCGCGCCATCAACGCAGTCGCTCCCCAAATTCCAGCAACACTGGACGTTGACTTCAACGGTGACGGCTTTGTTGACAATATCGTGTTCATCGTGAAAGGAGCGCCCGACGGCTGGAACGACCTGCTCTGGCCTCACAAATGGGAACTGTATGCCCAACAAGAGCCCTGCTTCATCAACGGCAAACAGGTCGCGACATTCAACCTGCAACTGTCTGACAACCCTTCGTACTTCAATGTGGGCGTGTTCTGCCACGAAATGAACCACACGCTGGGCGCACCTGACCTTTACCACTACTACAACGGGACGGACCTCGCACCTGTAGGTTCCTGGGACCTGATGGGACAGGACGGGACAATCCCGCAGAATATGGGCGCATATATGAAATACAAGTATGGGAACTGGATCTCCTCCATACCAGAAATCACGGAATGCGGAATATACACGCTCCACTCGCTGGGCAGCTCGGACACCAACAACTGCTACAAAATCGCCTCTCCAGACCCTGAGACGTTTTACATATTGGAATACCGAAACAAAAACGACCAGTACGACAGTTCCATTCCCACTTCTGGGCTGATCATCTATCGCATCGACACGCGCTACGATGGTTGCGCATACTACAATGGCAGTTCCTATTTCGATGAGGTTTACATTTTTCGCCCGAATGGAGTGCCTGGTGTCAACGGAAGCGTTGGGAATGCCGCTTTCGGAAGCAACCTGGAAAGAGAGACCTTCAATTGGCAGACCAATCCGAAACCCTTTTTATCTGACGGCACCGTTGACAGCGCATTCTACATTCACCAAGTGACCGCGGCAGGCGGCGACAGCATATCCTTCTCCTTCTGTCAGCAGAACTATTTGACAGTATCACCCACAGCCATCAGTCTGGGAATGTTTGCGCACAGCTCTCACGAACTGGACATCGCCTCCGATATGGAATGGACGATCACCTGCAACGCCGATTGGCTCTCCATCGACACGTTGAGCGGGGTTGGCGATGCCACGCTGACACTTTCGGCACTGACCGAGAACACCGATCCCGAGGAGCGCACCTGCACGCTCACGATTACCGCCAGCAACGGATTTCACCGCGACATTCCCGTCAGCCAACTCGGCAGCACGCCCTATCTCACTGCCACTCTGGAACGCGACACGCTCAGCAATACAATCGGCGACAGCACACGCATATACATCGAGTCGAATTCCGCTTGGACCGTGGAGCTACTGAATGATTGGGCTGTACTCTCACGAGAGAACGGACTTTACTATGACACTATCACTCTGTTCGCCAATGAGTTAAACGACAATTGTGCCGTGCGGGTTGGCGTTATGACCTTTCATTTTGGAGAAGAAAGCGCACGCAGCATCGTCTTCCGCCAGCAAGGTTTGGAAGCGGAGTTGGAAATCACTGCGCCCAGCGACACCATCGCCAATGAGGTGGGTGCCCAGTATGCTTTCGACATCCACTCAAATGCTCACTGGACATTGAGTTCAACGGTTTCCTGGCTGTCGTTCTCCGCCACGACTGGAGACTCCGATGCCACGATCATCGCAACCGCCACACATACCAATGCGTCGGCTACGGAACGCTCCACACTCGTACGAGTCCAAACCTCCTGCGGCGCCATCGACACGTTCCGCATCTTCCAAGCCCCGGCCTTCATCCATCTCTCCGAAAATTCCATCGGTCTCGGATGCGAAGCCGGAAACACATACGCACTTCAAGTGTCAAGCAGCGGAAACTGGAATGTAAAGCCCTCCTCAATCCCTTATTGGCTGGAAGTTTCCCCGACCTCTGGTCACAATGCCGACAGCGTCTTCATCACGACCGTAAGCGACAATATGGCAAGCACCTATCGGTCATACTGCCTTGAATTCAAGTGCGGTGCCGTTTACGATTACGTTAACATTATGCAGGCAGCGGTAGGTGTGGCCGAGAACGGTCGTTCCCCTATCCTACTCTACCCCAATCCCGCCCACGGGCAAATCAATGTAACACTGTCACAACAAGGAGATTTCCCCTATCGGCTGCTCAATGCGCAAGGACTTCTCGTGCGAAGCGGCCGGTTTTCGGAAGGTCAAAACAAACTGAGTCTGCGACACCTGACTGCCGGCATTTACTTTCTGCAAGTGCTCACTAACGACCACTCCACTAACACGTTTAAGATCATAGTCGAATAAGCCATCATTCACAAACCAGCCGGATAAATACGGGCAAATGGTCAGCAAACCCGCCGATGTATCGAGGACCAGAATAGGTACGGTACACGCGCACTCCGCCAAACTTCTCGTCCGGCTCCACCATAAAGTCGGCCATAAAGATTTCAGCTTGTCGGTTGAGGATGCTGACAGGGCTATCGCGCGCAAGCATCGAGTGCGATACGATAATATGATCGAGACAGCCCCAGAAATCCTCGTGCTTGTGCGAGCCCACATTGGGTAGCCGCCGAAAACGGAACATCAGGTCAAACAGCGTGCGGTCTTGCTGTTCCGCAATGTCCAAGTCGCCAGCCCGAAGCACGTCGGTCACGCTCTCATCAGTGGGATAGTCGTTCAGATCGCCGCCGATAACGATGGACGCTGCCGGATTTTCGGCCAAAATAGAGTCCGACAGCTGCCGCACCACCCGCGCATAATGGTTACGCTTCACAATCGTAGGTGCGTAGCCACCGTATCGCGAAGTCCAGTGATTGACTATGATGTGGACAGAATCACGGTTAGGAAGACCCGCCACAACATACAGCAAGTCGCGATTGCGGCACGATGTGTCAAATGGGAACACAATCGGGACAGGGCGGCTCCGCAAGATTTCAACTTTTTTAACACGATAAATCAAGGCGACATCCACCCCGCGCGCATCGGGCGAGTCGTAGTGCACATAACGATAGCCATATTTCTTGAGCGGCGAGTCAAAACACAACTTCCTGAGCACCGACTCCTCCTCAATCTCCTCCAGCCCCACAATATCGGGCGGTTCCCAACCATTCATTGCCAGCAGCACCTTGGCAATATGATTCACCTTCCGCACATACTTCTTGTACGTCCAATGATTAAAACCGTTTGGGGTAAAGGCATCGTCGTTTTTCAAACTGTCGTCATTCGGGTTGAAAAGGTTCTCCACATTGTAAAAGCCAATGAGAATCGAACTCGTATCCTGCCCCAAAATATGGAACGGCGAAAAACATAACAAACTAATAATCAGCAAAATAATCATCCTTTTCATCACTTGAGCATATTGAGTTAAAGAGTATTGCAAAGATACTGCAAAACGGAAGCGATTTCAAGTGCTTTAAGATTTTTTAAGAAAAAAAATTGAGGGCCGAATGCCAACACTCAGCCCTCAACGTTGCTTGCCTTCTTCAATATCTATTCGTAGTAATAAATATAATCGCTCCAAGTCTCCGTGAAGTCCCGGTAAGTGATTTTCACACTTCCACCACCTATGAATTTAGCAGAAACAAGAATATCTTCCTGATTCTCTTTTGTTGCAACATATTGAATATCACCAGCATTAAAGCCGAAGAAGGACTTATCTTTTTGCAAAGGATTTTCAATCGCATAATGTAGCAAAACAGGATCATCATCCTTCGCCGAACCATATTCGGGCTCTTCAAAATAATAAGCGCCCGTTCCCGACAATGTAAATGCTGAAAAACAGATATCTTGCAAAGGAGTCCCGCTGGGAAGCGTGAGCAACCAATCGGCCGTCGTTCCCTGATACGACACGCTATCGAGGGCGATTTTCCATTGGTTACCAGCGAGATGCGTTATGGACAAAGTCGTATGAAGATGAAAAGGACCAGCAAAAAGAGGCCGTGGCCAGTAACCATAATTGTTCTGCAAAGAAGTGATTTGCCACGTTGCACCCTCATCGGTCAGCAAAGTGCCATTCGTGTTGATAGAGAGTTGGCACTCACCGTTTTCGTAAATTCCATACACATTCTCGTCATCCTGCCAGATGTGCTGCGAGCCGAAACACTGGTCCATAATCACACGGCCCAAACTATCGTTCGCAGCCAAGTACGCGCTGAGTTGGAAGGCAGGCAGCACGGATTCCGACAAAATGTATTGCGTGCAGTTGAACCAAGTATCGTGAATTTCCTTGCCCCGCTGAGTGATATGGTCACGCTCCTCACGACCGCAGCCCAAACATAAAACGGTCAGCAAAACTACAACTAAGATATTGTTTTTCATAATGTTACAATTTATTTTTTATTTGATGAATTAAAATGGTAACCAAATCCCGCCTGCACAATCCCCTGCAATCCAAAGCCCAACTCTGCAAAGCCATACCACTTCCGGCCGACTTCCACACCGACACCCGTCAGCTGGAAACCAACATAATGCTCCGCATCGCGCTCCATCACCCCTTCCGTGGAATTTTCGTATGCATAAAGCGTGTACCCCAAAGCCGCCCCCGAATAAAGTGTCACCAATTCTTTGTTCAGCCAAGAGAAACGAACAGCAGGCATAATGGTGAGGAAATGAGTGTTGTTAACCCCTGACTTCAAACCTGTGATTCGATCATAATAAGTACGATAAAAACCTGAATAAGAAACAGTTCCTCCAACCCAGAACCATTTTGCCACACGATAGCGGTAGCTGAAATTCATAGTGGGCGTGGCAAAAAGACCACCCCCATACAAGTCAGGGCCAAACCAGTCGTGAGCCGTGGGCACTTTCCAGCAATCATCCATAAACAGCAACCCGAAATAGAAAAAAAACGGATCGCCAATTGAGAATTGCACATCGTGACGAGGCAACTGCGTTTTCCACGACAAAGCAGTCTCCTGCGCGGAAAGTGTCAGCGCAAAAGTCAAAAAAGTCAATAAACAAACAATCTTTTTCATATTACTATTTTTTGATGAACTTGCCACTCCAAGCCAAACGATTTCCGTCCATTATCCGCACAAAATAAACACCCGCTTTCAAAGCAGAGACATTCAGCGAAATTTCAGAAGAAAGGTCGTCGAAATGTCTGCGCTTCACCATCCGCCCCGAAGCATCCACAATACACACTTCGCAACTACCCGATTTCACGACAGTGCTTACATTGTTGACAATCAAGGAATTAGTAGTTGGATTAGGATAAAGCGAGACCTCGTTGCGAACGGTTTCCTGCAACGAAGCCGCGCGATTGCCAATGGCTAAAGCATACTCTCCCGAACGCACAAGCGTGGTAGAAATGGCTCCAATCGCAATGGTTCCCGACAGAGACGACGGAATAATCTGCCAATCGTCGGCGGCATCACGACGGTAAAGCAGCACCACATCCTCACGGTCGTGGCCGTGCAGCAAATCGTAGTCCAACTTGCCCGCCTCACCAGCCGAGAAAGCAAAACGCAAACCACCCTCAACGCTCCCCTCAGGAGCAAATGCAATCCGCCAATAATGCGAATCAGAAATCTCCGTAACATCCTCATTCTCAGTCCTCAATCCGTCGGGAGCAACATAATTGTCCTCAACACGGAAAAACGCGGTGTCGCTGAAACTGTTCACCAGCAACTTCACATTGGCCTTGTCCGCATTCCGCAGCGAAGTATTGTCAATCGTGAAATTGTAGTCAATTACGGCATCTGCCAACTCCTCATCCAAGTCAACAACGGCGAACAACGGCTCGAACGGCAATTCCACTTCGCCCTGTCCAAATTCACCCGAAAAAGTAAAATCGTTGACAGTAAACCGCTGTCTATCAGAAGAAAAGAAAGTGACATCCAACTTATTTCCATTCCCGAAATGGGACGCGTGCGAAAGCCGTTGACGAACAAAAAAGCGATACGTTCCCGCCTGCTCCGCCGGACGGATGGAATCCACCGAAAAATGCAGGAAACCGGGCTGATGGACCTGCGAAAGGTAGAAATCGTGAAGCGGAACACCGCTGCTCTGCTCAAAGAAGTCGAACAATTGCTCCGACGACACGTTCTGATAGGCGAACTCCGACAGATAAGCGCGGAGAGTCGCAAAGAAAATGCTATCGCCCATATACTTGCGGAGAGCGTGAACGACCAGTCCACCCTTGTCGTAAGTAGTTGTGCCATAAGTCACTTGCTGCGGCATAGAATCCAAAGCCCAATAGCCGCCATCATCCGCGTGCGCGTCACGCAAAACTCCGCGGTGCAACGCACGAATGTTCACCCGGTAGCCATCGGTCGCTGGATCAGAAGTCGGATACAAGGCCTCGTCTGCCAACGCCTCATTGTAACGGGCAAATCCCTCATTAATCCACATCTCCTCCGCACGATTGCAAGTAACCAAGTCGCCAAACCACATATGCGAGAACTCGTGTATGTACAACGACTCGTAAGCGGCACTGCCATTGATAGCGAAGTTAGGATAAGCAATGTTGCTGACGTGCTCCATCGCGCCGCCATTAAACAGTACGCCAACATAACCGATTCTGTTCCAAGGATATGGACCGAACTGCGCCTCATAGATGTGCAACACGTCCTTCAGGTGCGCAAAAGTGGACGGAATCAGGTCGAATTGAGCCGGATAGGTGTAAATGTCAATGGGGATAACGCGCTCAACCCCCTGTACCGTATCGCGATAGTGCGCATAATTCCCCACGGCGACGGACGTCAGGTACGCCGAGACTGGCTGCGTGAGCCGCCAATTCCACACAACAGTGGAGTCGAGCAACACGCTGTCAACCAACTCGCCACCACAAATGGCAGTCTTTCCCAACTCGGTCTCGATGTGGAACGTGTACGTGGACTTGTCGGTGAAAAAATCCAGACAGGGATACCACGCACGACCGAAACTATGCGGCAAATCGCGGAACGCAACACCTAAATTGTAAGCGTACTCGCCTTTGAAATAGAAACCGCCAAAATAAGAGTCCTGCGCAGGAACCCCACGGTAGGAAACGCTTAAATGCACCGTATCGAATTGATTAACAGCATTCTGCAAGTCAATATGAAGCAGATTCCCCTCAACAGCGAAATCCGTTGTCGGAAGACCATTCTCCCAAACAGAATCCACCGCCAACTGCTGCAAGTCCAGATTCACATACCGCAAGTCGGAAACTTTTGACACGACCTGCAAATCAGTGTGTCCCAACACATTGTGACCTGAGAAATCGGTAATATTGAGGTAAATGTCATAATGCGCAACGTGCAGACTGTCCGCCCGATCCTGCGCCCAAACCGTCATAACAGACACGACGGAAAGCCATAATAAAATCAGTTTTTTCATATCATAACGTAAGGCGTGCAAAGATACGAAATTAGAATGAAAAAACAGCAAGTGCCATTGCGCATTCCCATTTTTTATGTAAATTTGCGGCTGCGATTCAACATTTGCGTAAACATCTCAAAATGAACATTGCCATCATCGGAGCGGGCGCCGCAGGTCTATTCGCCGCGAAAAGATTGAGCCGGAAAAGCCAGCACACCCTGCACATTTTTGAAAAAGCCGAAAAGCCAGCGACCAAACTGCGCGCGTCAGGAGGCGGAAAAGCCAACATCCTGAATGTCAACATTAACGGCGACCACTACAACCACCCCGATTTTATGCGCCGCTTCCTCAAAGAAGTGAGTTACAACACCATCCGCAACGAGTTCGAACAGATGGGACTGCTGATGAGAACCGACGAGGAAGGCCGCGTATATCCCGCCTCTTTCTTCGCCTCCACCGTGATGGACGTGCTGCTGAGCACACAACAGCCACCCGTTTTCCACTGCGGATTCACCGTTGAGAAATTGCAGCAAAAAAACGGGAAATGGTACGTCAACGACCTGCCCCTGCCCTTCGATCGCGTGCTGCTTTGCACGGGAAGCCCCGCCGGAATGATAGCCAAAAACCGAGCCCACTACAACGATTTCCTGAAGCACCTGCAAATTGCGCAGCGCCCGCTCCTGCCCTCTCTCGTGGGCTTCCGAATCCACTCTTACCCCCATTCCCTGTTCGGATGCAGGGCTAAAGCAGAGGTTTCATTGTTTAGTCACAACAAATTGATACACACCGAGATAGGCGAAGTCAACTTCAAGGAGGACGGCATCTCCGGAATCGTCGTGATGAACTGCTCCGCACACTACACCCGACTGAAAGACAAAGAGGACTGCTACCTATCTCTCAACTTTATGTACGACGAGCCCTCGCTTGATTTGCACGCATACTTGTCGAATTACAGCAATTTATGCGGCATTTTACACCCTAAATTGAGCCAGTTATTCAACAAAAAACCGTTCAATCCGCGCGATTTCCGACTCCGCATCGACGGACTTTACGACATCTCGGCAGCGCAGGTCTGCAACGGCGGAATCGCCCTTCCCGAACTGGGGCCGCATTTCGAAATCAAAAGACATCCAGGACTTTACGCCGTCGGCGAAATGGTTGACATTGACGGAGTTTGCGGCGGCTACAACCTGTTCTTCGCCTTCGCGAGCGCCTTTCAAGCAACGGAAGGAATCCTACACAGCCACGAGCGCTAATTACGGAATCTCATTTTTTCGGAATTATCCCCTTTCATCTTGTAAATGCAGCAGCACATTGTGCGTTGTTCGCATAATGGGAATTATCCGCATTGCAGGATATCCGCTCAGCACATCGCAACTCCTGAATTGTCAGTTCACGGCTATCTGGGTATGAGAGCGACACTGCTGAGTAGCATCTCTCCGAGATGCCGCATGCTGTCACGCGTTCCCCCACCCCACATCGCGGACTTCGTCCTTATGTGGGGTTATAGGTGTCACATCCTTTCTGGATGTGACTGCGGCGCCACAACTTCATAGTGGAAAACAATGATTGGCTGTCCGAAACATATTTTCCAGAAAACCTACCGCATAGTTGTACGATAGCTTCCCTCAGACAGCAAGAAAAGAAAAATTTCCTGCGTATTTCCTTGAAATTTCCTGCGAATTTCCTCTATCACGCCGAAGGCGGCATTCCATTCGTCCATTCCACCGATTTTAACCGTTTAACCGACGTTAACCGTTTCCACGTCTCATAATTCCCATTATCGGAAGATCGTGAATTTCCCACAGATAAATCAACAAGACGAAAAGGGATCATTCTGTTTTATTTCTACTGATTTGGGCGTTCCGGCTCCCGCTGGTCGCCGTCGGGCTTTCCGCACTAACTTCGGGCTCAATGCTCCGTCACTCCTATTCGGCCCTTCCTCCATTCATCCATTACCTCTTCGTCCCTTCATCCCCACGTCCCTTCATCCGCCCTCGTAAATGTGCTGCAATCCCTAACGCGCTGCGCCAGCCGGCCCACTCCAAGCACATAACCGAATCACCGCATCACTGCTTTACCGCTTACCGAATCACCGTCTGTTCTTCCGCCGAAACGAATCGATCCCGACTTTCAATGAAAAAATGTGCGAATACTTGGCAATCGACAGGTCGCCGATGTCTGTCAGCGCATAGTCAATCGTGACCACGTTCTTGATGCAGACACCAATTCCCAAGTTGATTTGCAGTGTGGTTCGGTTTTTACCGTCAAAATCCTTCTCTCGCTGAAAATTGCCGATTCCGGCTCGAACCGCCACGATCTTTTTGTAAGCGAACTCCATCCCGAAATGAGGATCCACACACATAAACTTACTATGTATCAAGCTGTTCCGATTTCCATCAAACGTAAAATCAAAATCCAGGGCGAAAGTGGCATTAAACCCTTTTCCCAGTTCCACATACTTGCCGCCACCCACAAGCAACTTGGGCACTGTGAGTTCCAACGAGTTCTCTGGAATCTCGTTGCCAGTCTGCTCGAAAACGCCAATCACTTCATCCGTAAGATGATAGCTCCACGCATTAAAGGTAGAAGTGGCATCGCGCAGCACCGCGCCCACGTTCCATCCACGCTTCACGTAGTGGATTCCAAGGTCCAACCCGAAGCCCCACGCCCCTGCGAAATCACCAATGCGGCGATGCAAAATCTTCACGTTCCCACCTAACGAAAGCCCGTCCACCTGCCGGAAACGATGCGCATAGCTCAGCAGAAACGCATTGTCGGCCGATGAAAAGTACGAAATCCGATTGTAGTCAACATTCCCCTGATTATCAATCAATTCCGTCGTATTCATAATATTGTCCACGCCAAAACGGATGTACGAGAAAGCCACCGTGGACGTGGAATCTATACGATAGCCGATGCCTGCATAGTCGTATTTTGCGATTCCGGCGAAATATTCGGCGTGCATCAGCGCCAACTCGTGCCGCTTCTCCATTACCGAAAGGGAAGCCGGATTCCAGTAGGCCGCGGTAACATCTTGGCTCACAGCGGTCATCGTGTTCGACATCGCCAAGCCGCGCGCCCCGATTCCCAATGAAAGGAACTCATTACTGTACTTGGCCGTTTGCGCGCAAGCGCTTACAACACACAATAGCGAT
The DNA here is from genome assembly GCA_045627805.1 of Bacteroidales bacterium. Taxonomy (GTDB): domain Bacteria; phylum Bacteroidota; class Bacteroidia; order Bacteroidales; family WCHB1-69; genus UBA1756. Next base: position 18,999 of record JAZQOJ010000139.1, on the reverse strand, counting down.
AATATGCCGACAGCAAATTTCTTCATAAATATCTGATTATCATTGTGATGAAAGTTTCCCCTTATACATTTGGAAACCCATAAACTTGCATTCCAAAGGACCATTGTACAACGTACACTTGCGGAACGGATGCAACCCTATTTTTTTCATCGCGTCCACATTGGAACTAATAATAAAAGCGGTGCAATCCGAATATTTTTGTTTGAGCGTGTCGCCAATTTCCTGATAGAACTGCTCAATGTCATCAACGCTAAGTCGCTCGCCGTAAGGAGGATTGAACACCAGGAAAGCGGGCGTTCCCTTGGGTTCCGACGATGCGAAGCCGCAACGCTCCAACTGCACGAAGTCGTCAAGCCGCGCCGCCTCAATGTTGCGCTGGGCCGCATCCAGAAAGCGCGACGAGATGTCGGAGCCATAAAAATTGATGGGCACGTCTTCCCTGATGTCGGCCTCATTGCTGATCTGCTCCCAAAGTTTCGCATTGAAATTGCTCCAGTGAAAGAAGCCGTAATCCTGCCGGAAAAAGCCAGCCGGAATGTTCAGCGCGCGCATCGCCCCCTCAATCAGAATCGTGCCAGAACCGCACATCGGGTCAATAAGGTCGCAATCGGCATTCCAGCCGCTGAGTTCGAGCATTGCAGCCGCAATCACCTCGCTAATCTGTGCAGGGTGCGACGCCACTCGATATCCACGCTTATGCAACGACTCGCCGGAAGCATCCAGAAACAGCACGGCATTGTTGTTGACGATATGCAAATGGAACTGCACGTCAGGGAAATCCTTGTCAACGGAGGGACGGCGGTCGTATTTCTCGCGGAAACGATCGCAAATAGCATCCTTCGCCAACTGCGCGGCGAAAAGCGGAGTCTTGAAACTGTCGCCCGTCATCGTGACACTGATTGCCAGCGTGTTATCTGGCGACATAATCCTTTCGGCTGGATATTTGTAAACCTCTTCATAAAACTGCTTATTGTCGCGAAAGGAAAAATATCGGACCTGCCACAAAATGCGCAAAGCAAAGCGGCAGAAATAGTTAGCGCGATACAACAAAGCGAAATCGCCCTCAAATTCCACAGCACGTTTCCCGATCCTGCAATTCTGCGCACCCAGCCGCACCAGCTCGTCCTGCAAAATCTTTTCCAAGCCGGCGTAGGTTTTGGCCACAAATTTCTCTAATTCTCTCATTCTAAATCTTTTCTATAGTGTTTCTGTTAATCCAGCCCTTCTCTCCGTTTGGAATCCGCACTTCAACATATCCGTTCATCTCATTGGTAATCTGAACTTTGAGTCCTTCGTGAATCACGAAAGTCGTGCGCGACTTCTCCGATGGGGCTGTCTTGGCTTCCACCACCAGATTCATAATGATGGCTTCGGAAGTTTGCTCATACCGATTTTTCTCCTTATTGGCAAAAATCAGAGAGAAAACAATGAGAAACAAAGCCACCCAGAAAAAAGCGAAGCCACTGATTTGCAATATCTTATTACCAGAAAAAAGATAACACAAAATGGAGGCGACCAACAAAAACGAGCCGACAATGGCCCAAATCGCCCAACCCCGTTCCGTGTGATGCCCCGACAGGCGATTCCACCAACGGGCGAAAGCAGTTTCCGGAACCGCGTCAATGCGGTCGGTGATTTTCTGATTGACGAAAGCGATATTGTGCTGTGTGTCTTCATCGGAAGGATCCAAACGAAGTGCCCGCTCGTACCAGAGCAAAGCTTTTGCGTTGTAACCCGCTTTGTAATAAGCATTTCCCAAGTTATAATACAATCCACTCTGTTCCACTTTATTGTTCACAACTTGTTCATAAAGAGAGATCGCATCGTTGTAGTTTTCTTGCTGATATGCCTCGTTGGCCTCCTTCAGCAATTTCGCATTGTCATTTGCAAAACCATTGCAAATCAGCAGGATGAAGGCAGACAACGATAAAATTTTATAAATAGAATGCCGCATAGCGATTATTGTTTTTCAATTTTAGTAATAAAGTCAAGCGACTGGTTGTATAAATCATTCATCATTGCGGAGCCGCTATCGGGAGCGAAACGAGCATATTCGCAATTGTTGAGCGTCAGTATGAACTCGTCAATACTGTCGGGGGCGACGCCTTTCTCTGTCAGCTTGTTACGCACGCTGTCCATCGAAAGTTCAGCCAGCGGGATGCGGAACTTGTCACTCATATAGCCCCAAAGTGCGCGAGAAATCTCCACATAGAACTCCTCTTCCCGATTCGCGACAAGCAGTTTTTTAGCTTTTTTAAGACTCTTCAAGGCGACCTTGTTGGCTCTCCGATTGCGCAATTCAGCCACATTCTCACGGTCCATTAACTGTTTTCTTCTGATTATAAGGTAAATAACCAGCAGAATGAAGGGAAGTAGGAACAGTGTGAAGAAGCCCGGCGTGGCAAAAAAGAGCTTATGCGAGGATAGCATCGAACGCACATCCGTTTTGATGAAACGAATGTCCTTGTCAAGCACCACGATATCTTTCTGTGAGGAGGAAGAGAAGCTGTTGTCGTCATCACCCTTGTCCACCGTGAGGTCATATTCTTCGGTTGAGAGGGTCTTATATGTGCCCGACGAGGGGTCAAAATAGCAGAAATCCGCAGAGGGAATGGTGAACGGACCTGCGGCGCGCGGTATGATCGTATAATCAAAAGTGCGGCTGCCATTCACAGAACTGCCGCCCGTCTGGATCCGATCGTTGACCGATGGTTCGTTCACATCAAAATCCGATGGGAAGGCAATATCCAATGGCTCAACCAATTGCAGGTTTCCGCTGCCCGAAATCGTTACCACCAGGTCGGTTGCGTCGTTGGCTTTCAACTGGTTTTTAGTGAGATTCGACTTCAACGAGAACTTGCCAACGAGCCCACTGAAATTGGCAGGGCAGCCCGCCCGAGGCAGTTCGCGCACCTGCAAAGTCACCTCGTTCGACCGCACCGACATATCTTCCTGCCGCGCGCCCATCCAGCCGCTGGGCACCACCATAACGCCCTTCATCAACAAGGGCGTCACGGTTATCTTGCCAGATTTCTGAGGATAAACCGCTGTCTTATAGACTTCTACCACATTGTACACCTTTCCGTTCAATGTTTCGGTATGAACGGTCGGCTCGGCATTGGGATTGCCTAACTGGTACGTCCAAAGGTCCGGCTGCTGCGGGAAATCGGTTCCAGTAACCTGAAACTGATACACATTGCTAAAATAGAACTTGTAAGTGATAACCACCTCTTCCCCCTGATAAGGTGTTGATTTTGAGGCGTATGCTTTCAAAAAGCAATCGCTTTTGGCGGCTTCGGGCTGACGCTGCGGCTGCGAGAAAAAGCCAAACGGATCGAAAGGATCAACACTCTGCTGCTGCTGACGACGTCTCTGCTGCGCACTTTGCTGGTCCTCCTGCGTCACCTCAATGGTCACGCTGTTGCTGGACACTTGCTTGCCATCCACCACAGCCGTGATACTCGGAATGGTTTGCTTGCCCACCTTGGTCGGCTGCAACACATAGGTATAAGTGATTGTATGAGTTACACTTTGCTGGCCATTCATAATCGTCATCGAAGTCTGCGAACCACGCGACGGGCCGCCCACGAGTGTGAAACTGCCGAAATTCGGATTATTGACCTTGGCATTCTGCTGGTCAATGGTAACGGTCAGCTGGAACCGCTGATTCACGCCCACTTTAGCGGGGGCTTTGGCTGTGCAGCTCTGCGCACTCGCCGAGCCCACAATTCCGCAAAAAGTCAGGACAAAGAATGCTATGATTTGAATTATTTTTTTCATAATATATTGATTGAAAAGCAATTACCAGTCTTTTTCTTGTCGTTGCTTATCACTTTTCTCGTTTTGATATTTTTCTCCGCTCTTCTGCATACGCATCTGCACGCCTTTCTCGTTCTGTTGCAGCGCATCCAACTGGCGCAGCGTAGCAGATTGCTGCTGTTTTTTCTCGTTCGAATCGTCATTTTCACCGCCTCCCTGTTGCTGTTGCTGCTGTCCTTGCTGCTGCTGGTCCTGCTGATTCTGTTGTTGTTGCTGATTCTGATTCTGTTGCTGCTGGTTTTGCTGGTTTTGCTGTCCGCCTCCACCGCCATTCCCGTGCTGGTCGAGCATTTTCTTGGCATAGACCAAATTGTACTTGGCATCCTGGTCATTCGGATTTCGGCGCAACGACTCCTTAAAAGCATCCACAGCATCACCGTAATGTTTCTGTTTCATCAAGGCATTGCCCTTGTTGTAGAACACTTTGGCAGCCAGCTGCTTGTCTGCATTGACCGACAGTAAGGAATCAGCGAGGTGAGCAATCGTGTCGAAATTGCGCAAACGGTAATAGGCATCTATCTGATTGAAAGCGGCTTGGCTTTGATTGACGGGTTCCGAAACCGCAGCCGAATCATAAAGACTCAGTGCGTGCGAATACGAGTGGAAACCAGTAGTGTCGTCCTCCGAATCGTTTTCGAACAATCCGGCCGACTCGCAAAGACTGTCTCCTGCGCGGAACTCGCGGTTTGCTTCCTGAATGACCGACGGGCGAGTCTTGTCGCGCTGACACGCCGCACACAGCACTACGAGCAGGATCAACGCCATCACAGCCGACTTGCGCGTGAGTTTCCGCCGCATATTCACCAGCACATCCTGCCACTTGGGCCGTACAGCGAAAAGCAGTCCCTCAATCAGCAGAAGGAACAGGCCAACAGCCAAGGGATATTGGAACCAAGAATTAAAATTGGAGAAGTTAACATCGTCAATATCAGACTTTTCCATATTGTCAATTTCAGTAAGGATAGCATTGAAACTCGCGCTTGTATTCTTAGCGTGAACATACACGCCGCCCGCATTCTCGGCCACGTCCTGCAAGGCGCGCTCATTCAGGTGAGTGATGACCGTGTTCCCATCGCGGTCCTTTTTCACGCCCTCTCCGTTTTTCATCGGGATGGTAGTGCCCTCCACGCTTCCAATGCCGATAGTATGAATCACCGTACCTTTCTCGTGGAGTTCCTTCGCAGTTTGGGCACTTTCAGGGAAATGGTCCTCGCCATCGGAAACCAGAACAATCACCTGTGAGGCGACTTGAGATGGTTCAGTGGCGGGGGCGGCGTCATCGTCCTGCGGAGGATTGAGTGCGAAATCAGCCGTGCGGAGAGCCGCCGACAAGTCGGTGCCCTGGTTTTGAATCTGGTCGGTGCTGATTTGGTTGATGAACATTTTAGCGGCGGCGTAGTCGGTGGTGGCTGGAAGCTGCACGAAAGCCGTTCCCGCGAAAATCACTACGCCCACACGGTCTCCCTTCAGCTGGTCGATGAAACGGGACATTGCCATCTTGCAGGCCGCCAAGCGGTTGGGCTGGATGTCGCGGGCCAGCATACTATTGGAAACGTCCAGACAGAACATCACGTCAACGCCCTTGCGCTTGCTTTTCTCAACTTTGCCCGCAGTCTGAGGATTGGCGGCCGCCAAAATGAAGCAGGCGAAAGCCAACATCACGAGCGCGAACTTCAAATGTTTCATCGCGCGCGAACGCTCAGGCATCAGCTTGCCGAGCAATTTTTCATCCCCGAAACGTGCCCACTTCCGCCTGTCAACGATTTGCAATACAATGTAAATCAGCACAATAATCCCGAGAAGAGCAAACAAGTATAGGAATGATTCATTTTCAAAACGAAACATAGTGCAATTGCTTTAAATCAATCGGCAAAAGTACAAAATTTGTTGCAAATATGTAACCATTTAGCAGCAAGTTTCCTCTAAAAAACGCATTACTCGGCAGGATGCACCACCACCACAATCTCGCCTTTAACGGGCTGCGCCCCAAAATGAGCGACAGCGTCGGCGAGCGTGCCACGGAAATTTTCCTCGTGGACTTTGGTCAGTTCACGAGACACCGCCACGAGCCGCTCTCCGCCGAAAATCGGCACCATCATCTCAAGCGTCTTCTGCAAGCGATAGGGCGACTCGTAAAAGATGGACGTTTCGCAAGCCGCCGCCATCTCCTTCAAGCAGGTTTCCTTTCCCTTCTTATGAGGAATAAAGCCATAAAACTTGAAACTGCTGGCCGGAATCGCAGAGTTGACGAGCGCCGGAATCAGAGCGGTGGCGCCAGGCAGGCATTCCACCTCAATTCCGTTGCGGACACACTCTCTTACAAGCAGATAGCCAGGATCCGATATGCACGGGGTGCCAGCATCCGATGTGAGAGCGACACTGCTGGATTGCTGTATTTGACGGACGATGTTGTCGAGTTGCTGGTGCTCGTTGTGAATATGATAGGCGAAACAGTTCTTCTCGATTTCGAAATGGCGGAGCAGGTTCTTAGTGGTCCGAGTGTCCTCGCACAGCACGAAGTCGGCCTCGCGCAAAATGCGCAACGCTCGCAACGTGATGTCCTCAAGGTTCCCGATGGGAGTCGGCACGATGTACAATTTCATTACAGATACTGTTTGAGGTTATCCTTGTTAATACTGGTGCGGAGCCGTTTGATGGCGCGCTCCCTGATCTGACGGACTCTTTCGCGCGAAAGCTGTGTGAGCACGCTGATTTCGTCAAGCGTGTACTCACGCGTGGTGTCGAATCCGTAATAGAGACGCAGGACCTGCTGTTCCTTGTCGGGAAGATTCGACAGCACGGTTTTCAAATCCTCTCTCAGAGACTCCTTCATCACGCCTTTGTCGGTATCCTCGTCATTGTCAAATATCAATGTATCAATCAATTTCGAGTCCTCGTTCTGTGGCGACGGAGCTTCAAGGGCCTGGGTTCTGGAGGTCAGCTTCAACAATTCCACCACCTTGTATGTGGGGAGGTCAACGGCAGCGGCGATCTCATCGAGCGAGGGCGCGCGCTGCAAAGTCTGCTCCAACTTGGCGACCTCTTTCTTAATGTTGTTGATGGTTGTGATCTGGTTGAGCGGCAGACGCACGATGCGCGACTGTTCGGAGATGGCGTTGATGATACCCTGACGGATCCACCAAACCGCGTAAGAGATGAACTTGAAGCCGCGAGTCTCGTCGAAACGGCTCGCCGCCTTCATCAGCCCGATGTTGCCTTCATTGATGAGGTCGATCAAGCTAACGCCCTGGTTCTGATAGTTTTTCGCAATGGAGACCACGAAGCGGAGGTTCGCAGTCACGAGTCTGTCGAGCGCGGCCTGGTCGCCGGCCTTCACTCTTTGTGCCAATTCCACCTCTTCTTCTGGCGTAATGCAAGGCACTTTGGAAATATCCGACAAATAGTGTTCCAAGGAAGCTGAGTCTCGGTTAGTAATGGAGCTGGTAATTTTAATTTGACGCATCATAATGGTTAAATGAATTTAGGGGTTAATTGGGTTATGTGGTTATACAATTAAAGGATGAGAAGCGTTAGTCGTTAGTATTATATTGTAAGTCGGTGGTGCCCATATCGTTGAGAAGCACGGCGTTAGTGGTGGCGGAACGGCCGCTACGCAGATAGGAGATGGCGATCGTGTCGCCAGGAGAGTACTGGGAGATGATTTCGCGGAGTTCCGACACGGAGTTCGTTTCACGTCCATCAATAGAAATGAGGATGTCGCCAGCAACGAGGCCCGCATTCTCAGCAGTGCCCTCGGCCGCCACGGAAACGATTTCCAGTCCCTGCACCTTCGGGAGCTGCAACTGCTGGGCGCGCTCGTAGTTGATTTCTGAGACATTGATGCCGATGACGGCGCGCTGCACGGAGCCATACTTTTTCAGGTCGCCCACGATCTTGCGGGCAAGGTTCGAAGGAATTGCGAACGAGTATCCGGTGAAATAGCCGTCGCCGGAGGCGATGGCGGAGTTGATGCCGATCAGTTCGCCAGCGGCGTTGACCAGTGCGCCGCCGCTATTTCCCTGATTCACAGCAGCATCTGTCTGAATAAAAGACTCAACAGTGGTATTTTCGCCCAGTATTCCCAGATTGCGGGCCTTGGCACTCACGATGCCAGCGGTAACAGTGGAAGTCAGGTTGAACGGGTTGCCCACGGCGAGCACCCACTCCCCTATCCGCACCTCGTCGGAATTGCCGAACCTCAGGGTCGGCAGGTCTTCTACCTCTATTTTAATTAGTGCGAGGTCCGTCTGAGGGTCGGTGCCAATGACGGTGGCCTTGAACTCGCGCTTGTCGTTGAGCGTGACCACGATTTCCTGCGCGTCTTCCACAACGTGGTTGTTGGTCACGATGTAGCCGTCATCACTGATGATGACACCGGAACCGGCGCCCATCGCCTGCTGCTCAGCAATGCCTCCGGGCATCGCAAAATCGAAAAAATCCTCCCAAAAACTTCCACCGAAGAAGTCCTCCCACACGGAAGTCCGGTACAAAAAGGTGGTTTTGATATGTACAACAGCGTGCACCGACTGCTCGGCGGCCTGAGTCAAATCAACATAATTCCGAGTGGGCGTTTGTGCGTTCAGCGCAAGCGTGCAAACAGCCAAACAACTAATAAACAATACTTTAACAACATTTTTCATTTTCATAGCTCATTCGTTCTGGTCACACTTACCTCATTAAACACGTAAGAAACGAAATTGTTCAAAAAAAATTATTTTATTTTATGCTATTTTGAAAAAATATTTTTGTAATTTTGCCGCCCGAAATTAATGTCTAACCAAAATCAATTAAAAATGTACGCAATCGTAGAAATAGCAGGGCAACAATTTAAGATTGAAAAAGACCAGAAGGTCTATGTTCATCGCCTCAAAGCTGAAGAAGGTTCCGAAGTGAAATTCGACCGCGTGATGTTAGTTGACGACAACGGTTCTGTAAAAGTGGGTGCTCCCACCGTTGCTGGCGCTCAAGTTACCGCCACCGTCCTGAAACATCTCAAAGCAGACAAAGTTCTTGTTTTCAAGAAAAAGAGAAGAAAGGGTTATCAGAAACTGAATGGTCATCGTCAGTATATGACTTCCATCCAGATCAACAGCATCACCCTCTAAAATTTCATTCATTTAGCAACAAATAAAAAAATTACATTATGGCTCATAAAAAAGGTGTCGGTAGTTCACAGAACGGTCGTGAATCCGCAAGCAAAAGATTAGGTGTCAAGATTTTCGGTGGTCAGTTTGCGAAAGCTGGCAACATCATCATCCGCCAAAGAGGCACTGTTCACAATCCTGGCCAAAACGTGGGAATGGGCAAGGACCACACCCTTTATTCCTTGATCGACGGTACCGTGCAGTTCAAGAAGAAAAGCGGTGGCAAGTCTTATGTTTCCGTGCTTCCCTTGGCACAAGAAGTGGCTCAGGCCTAATTGTTTTTGAAACGATACAGAAAGGTTGCTCTCGGGCAACCTTTTTTGTTTTGGGGAAATGCGACAATGTTAAGGTATGATGTTCGCATAATGGGAATTGTGCGCTTTACTAACTCTCCGCTCAACACATCGCAAGTCCCGAATTGCCAGTTCACGGCTTTTCCATTGTTATTTCATTATAAAACAGTAAGAAAAAAGAAAAATTTCCTGATCATTTCCTTGAAATCTCCTGCGCATTTCCTCTATCACGCCGAAGGAGGCATTCGTCCATTCATCCATTCGTCCAATTAACCGTTTAACCGTCTCACAATTTCCCTTATCGGAAGATCCTAAAATTTCCACATATAAATCAATAAGACGAAAAGTAATACTTTTGACATTTTTTGTAAATTTGCACCCGTTTTAAAACGTTTTGATATGAATCCAACAGAAACAGCGAATATTTGGTTAGGGAACGAATACGACGAAGCCACGCGCGCCGAGGTGCGCCGCCTGATGGCCGAGGATCCCGCGGAACTCAACGAGTCGTTTTACAAGACACTGGAATTCGGAACGGGCGGTCTGCGCGGCATTATGGGCGTCGGCTCCAACCGTATGAACCGTTACACCGTTGGCGCAGCGACGCAAGGTCTCGCCAACTACATCCGGAAGGCCTATCCCGGCGAGCCACTCCGCGTGGTGGTGTCGCACGACTCGCGACTCAACAGCCGCTTCTTCGCCGAAATCACGGCCTCGGTGATGGCCGCCAACGGGATTTCGTGCTTCCTCTTCGAGGACCTGCGCCCCACGCCCGAACTATCGTTCGCCGTGCGACACCTCCGCTGCCACGCCGGCGTGATGGTGACCGCCTCTCACAACCCCAAGGAATACAACGGCTACAAGGTCTATTGGACCGACGGCGGGCAAATCGTGCCCCCGCACGACAAGGGAATCATCAGCGAAGTGAACGCCGTGACCTCCGTCAGCCAGATCCGATGGGAAGGCAACCGCGAACTGATTCACATTGTGGGTGAGGAAGTTGACAACGCCTATCTGGAGAAAGTGCTGGCGCTGTCGGTCAACCCGGAGGCGATACGACGCCACAGCGACCTCAAGATTGTATATACGCCGCTTCACGGAACGGGCATCACGCTGGTTCCCAAGGCCTTGCAGATGTTCGGTTTCCGCAATGTGGAGGTTCTGGAATCGCAGAAGACACCCGACGGGAACTTCCCGACCGTGGCATCGCCCAATCCGGAAGAGAAATCGGCGATGCAGCTGGCATTGCAGCGCGCCGACGAGGTGGGCGCCGACCTGGTGCTGGCCACCGATCCCGATGCCGACCGCGTGGGCATAGCCGTGCGCAACCATCACGGACAGATGGAGCTGCTGAACGGCAATATGACGGGCTCGCTGCTGGTTTTCCATCTGCTGTCGCAATGGAAGAAGAAGGGAATGCTCACGGGCAACGAGTTCACAGTGAAGACGATTGTGACCACGGAGATGCTCCGCGACATCGCCGACTCGTTCGGCGTGCCGATTTTCGACGTGCTGACGGGGTTCAAATACATTGCCGAGAAAATCGAGAGTATGCCCGGCCAGCGGTTCATCGTGGGCGGCGAGGAGAGTTACGGCTACCTGGCCGGCGATTTCGTGCGCGACAAAGACGCCGTGATCGCCTGCTGCCTGATTGCGGAGCTGGCGGCCTGCCTCGCCGACGAAGGGCTCACCCCCTACCAGCAACTGCAAAAACTGTATGCGCAATACGGCTTCTATCACGAGGAACTGCTTTCCATCACGAGAAAGGGAAAGGCCGGAGCCGAAGAGATACAGCAGATGATGTCCGACTTCCGCAGCTGTCCGCCCAAGCAGATTGACGGCTCGCCCGTTGTGAAAGTGATGGACTACAAGGCGGGCACGAGCGTGGAGAACGGCACTACCGGCGACATCCCGCTTCCCAAATCCGACGTGCTGCAGTTCTTCACCGCCGACGGAACGAAGGTGACCGTGCGGCCATCGGGCACGGAGCCCAAAATCAAGTTCTACTTCGGAGTGAAGGGCGAACTCATTGGCGCACAGCAATATGATGAAGTAAAAGAGAAACTTGTGAGCAAGATTGCCGCGGTGAAGAAAGACTTGGGCTTATAAGGAGTGGAAAACTCCCATCCTTCCTCAAGATTTTTTGAAATAACGACATTTTAACAAAAAAGGAGCGATTTTTAGCATTGTCTGGAAATGGCTCCTTCTTTCTTTATTTTCAAGAAGATAGAGAGGACTGCGTTGCAGACATTGACAGAATATGTCAAAAACGGAGGATTGCGAAACGTAAACTATTTTAATGTAAATTTGCGACCAGAAAGAAAAGTTGCACAAGAGCGGAAATGTTAAACGGGAATCAAGCGGAAGCAAACAAGAGAAAAGAAAAAAGCGAGACCAATCAGTCCCGCCTTTAATGTCTTCACAACGGAATAATCCTTATTGTGAGTTGCTTCAAATTTTTGTGCGGCAAAATTATGAAAAAAAACTGAATAACAAACAAGAAAAATAAAAATATGAAAAAAATTTTAGGATTGGATTTAGGCACCAACAGCATCGGCTGGGCGGTGGTGAATGAGAGTGAGAAATTAGAAGGAATAGAAGCCACAGGTAGTAGAATTATCCCAATGGACGCAACCATTTTAGGAGATTTTGACAAGGGAAATTCCGTATCCCAAACAGCGGTGCGAACAGGATTAAGAGGCACGCGTCGTTTGCACGAACGCTACCTGCTCCGCCGCGAAAGATTGCATCGTGTTTTGTCGGTAATGGATTTTCTTCCGAAACATTATGCTGAAAAATTAGATAAATACGGACATTTTCTGAAAGAAAGCGAGCCTAAATTGGCTTGGAATAATGGCCGTTTTTTGTTTATGAATTCATTTCAAGAAATGCTTGCCGATTTTGCCACGAACCAACCCGAATTAGTCGCTGATGGCAAAAAAGTCCCATTGGATTGGACCATTTATTACCTTCGCAAAAAAGCGCTGACCCAAGCAATTACTAAAGAAGAATTTGCCTGGATTCTTCTTCAATTCAACCAAAAACGTGGTTACAATCAGTTGAGGGACGAGGAAGAGGAACAGAGCAAAAACCAATTAGTGGAATTTCATTCATTGAAAGTTGTTGATATTGAAGACAGTGGCGATAAAAAAGGAAATGCTATCTGGTACAATGTAAAATTAGAGAACGGATGGATATACAAAAGGGCAAGTTCCATTCCATTGGACTGGGTGGGAAAAGTCAAAGACTTTATTGTTACCACAGATTTAAATGATGACGGGACAGTCAAAACGGATAAGGATGGCAAAGAAAAACGTTCGTTCCGCGCCCCTAAAGAAGACGACTGGACTCTTTTAAAAAAGAAAACAGAATATAACATTGACATTTCCGGCAACACCGTAGGCGAATACATTTACAATTCCTTGCTGAACAATCCGGACCAGAAAATTATCGGGAAACTGGTGCGCACCATTGAAAGAAAGTATTTCAAAGACGAGTTAAAAGCCATCATCAACAAGCAGAAGGAATTCATTTCCGAATTAAATGATTCTAAATTATATGCGGCCTGCATTGAGGAGCTCTACCCTTCTAATGATGACTATAGAAACAGTATTGCCTCCAGAGATTTCACATACCTGCTTGTTGAAGACGTCTTGTTTTATCAACGTCCGCTAAAAAGCAAAAAATCCACCATTGCCAATTGTCCATACGAATCTCATTTTGACAAAGACGGCAAAGAATATCCCATTAAATGTGTTGCCAAATCCAATCCTTTGTTCCAAGAATTCCGTTTGTGGCAGTTTGTACAGAATTTGAAGATTTATCAAAAAGAAAGGATTGTTAACGACGGACAAATGGACATGTTGGGGAATGTATCAACGGGCAAACTTGAAACAGATGTTGATGTAACCAACGAATTTATTCACTCGGAAGATGAATTGGTTGCTCTGTTTGATTTTTTGAACGATAAAAAAGAAATCACGCAAGATTCGCTTCTAACCACCTATTTTAAAATAAAGAAGCCGAAAGGAAAAGATTCCGAACTTCCTTACAGATGGAATTATGTTGAAGATAAAACATATCCCTGTAACAAAACGCGAGCTGTTCTTTTGGCAAAACTCGCCAAAGAGGATAAGACAAAACTTACCAAAGAATTGGAATACGCACTTTGGCATCTGCTTTACTCTGTGAATTCCAAGACTGAAATTGACGCGGTTTTTGCTGAGAACAAACGAAATAATACCAAAGGCATTTATCATCAACTTTTGGAAGCCGGTTTTTCTGATGAGAGCATTGAGAACTTGAAAAAAGCAAAATTTGACGAAAAAGACTATGGTTCCTATTCGGAGAAGGCCATCAAGAAATTGTTGGCACTGATGCGTTTGGGGAAATATTGGGCTCAAGACAATATTGATGCGAAAACACTTGATAGAATTGAGAAAATCATCTCAGGTGAATACGATGAAAAAATCCGCAATCGTGTGCGAGAGAAAGCCATTCATCTTACTGAAATTTCTCATTTCAAAGGCCTGCCAATTTGGCTTGCCTGTTATATAGTTTACGACAGACATTCGGAAGCCAGCGATATTCAGAAGTGGGAAAAGCCAGAAGATATTGATAACTGGCTGAAAGGCTTCAAGCAGCATTCCATGCGGAATCCTATTGTCGAGCAGGTTGTTACAGAAACAATGCGTACCGTGCGAGACATTTGGAAACAAGTGGAAAGTATTGATGAAATACACGTCGAGCTTGGTCGCGAGATGAAAAACCCTGCCGACAAACGCAAAAAAATGACGGAAAATATTCAGAAAAATGAAGATGCTAATCTGCGTATAAAGGCAATGTTGATGGAATTTAAGAATCCCGAATACGGAATTGAAAATGTTCGGCCATACTCTCCTACCCAGCAAGACATTTTGAAAATTTACGAAGAAGGAGCATTGCTGAATTTATCCAACGACGATAGTGATTTTGAGTTTATCACAAAAATCTCCAAAACTGCACAGCCCTCTAAAAATGATGTACTTCGATACAAATGTTGGCTGGAACAAAGATACCAGTCTCCATATACAGGAGAAATGATTCCATTGTGCAAACTTTTCACATCTGCATACCAAATAGAACACGTCATCCCGCAATCTCGCTACTTTGATGATTCTTTCTGTAACAAAGTTATTTGTGAATCAGAAGTCAACGAATTAAAAGGCAATCAATTGGGATTTGAATTTATCAAAAACCACAAAGGCGAAAAGGTCACTTTAACTGGAGGAAAAGTCGTTGAAATCTTTTCTATTGACGCCTACCAAGATTTTGTCAGAAAGCATTATGCCAAAAATCCATCCAAGATGAAACACCTTTTGATGGATGACATTCCCGACAAATTCATAGAAAGGCAATTGAACGACAGCCGTTACATTAGTAAATATATCAAAGGTATTCTTTCAAATATTGTTAGAGAAAAAGATGAAAATGGCAACTTGGAACAAGAAGCCGTTTCCAAAAACCTTATTTCCTGCAATGGAACTATCACCGATCGATTGAAAAAGGATTGGGGAATGAACGACGTTTGGAACCGCATTATTCTGCCACGTTTCATCAGATTAAACGAGCTGACCCATTCCACACATTTCACCACTATCAATACAAGCGGTGAAATCATCCCAACTATGCCTTTGGAATTGCAGAAAGGTTTCAACAAAAAGCGCATTGACCACCGACATCACGCTATGGATGCCATCGTTATCGCCTGCACCACCCGCGACCATGTGAATCTGCTGAACAACGAAGCCGCATTATCCGAGCACAAAGAAAACAGATATGCGCTTTCTCACAAACTGCGCCGAGTTGAAAAAGTTACATACAATGGTTCTGAACATCCTGTATTCAAAGAATTCCTCAAACCCTGGGAGACTTTCACACAAGACGCACAAAAAGCATTGGAAAACATAGTGGTCAGTTTCAAACAGAATCTGCGTGTTATCAACAAAACAGTTAACCATTATCAGCAATTTGAAAATGGCAAAAAAGTAATGGTCAAACAAGAAAAAGGCGAAAGTTGGGCTATACGCAAACCAATGCACAAAGACACTGTTTTTGGTGAAGTAAACCTTCGTTTCAAGAAAGAAGTTTCGCTGAATGAAGCACTGAAGAATCCAAAAAACATTGTCAACAAAGATTTTAAAGAGAAAGTATTGGAACTTCTTGGCGAGAATCGGGATGCCAAATACATCAAGAAATATGTTGAAGAAAACAAAGAGGTCTGGTCGGATATCAATCTCAAAAAAATAGAGGTTTACTATTTTACCAAAGACACCAAAGAACGATATTTTGCAACTCGAAAACCGCTTGACACCTCTTTCAATAAAAAGAAAATTGAGGATAGCGTAACCGACACTGGCATTCAGAAGATTCTTCTTGCTCATTTGGAATCAAAAGGTGGCGATGCCGAACTTGCATTCTCTCCTGACGGCATTGATGAAATGAACAGAAATATTGTTGCTTTGAACAATGGCAAGTTCCACCAGCCGATATTAAAAGTTCGTGTGTATGAAAAAGCCGACAAATTCCCTATCGGACAGACAGGCAACAAAGGGACGAAATTTGTGGAAGCAGCAAAGGGAACAAACCTATTTTTCTTCGTTTATGAAAATAACGACAAAAAACGTTCATTCGTTACCGTTCCTCTTAACTTGGTCATTGATTGCCAAAAACGTTTCACCAAAAATTGGGTAAGTGAATTAGATAAAATCTTGAAAGAGACCAACGAGGTTGCGCAAGATACACATTTCTTATTTTCTCTTTCCCCAGGCGACTTGGTTTATTTGCCTAAGAATGGAGAAACAACTGTTGATGACAAGACGAGAATTTATAAAATTGTTTCATTTACCAACTCACGTCTATATTGCATACCATACAATGTTGCCAATTCAATAGTTGACAAAGTTGAATACACTCAACTTAACAAACTGGAATTTGATAACATCAACAATATTCGTATATCATTTAAAGAAATCTGTGTTCCTATAAAGGTTGATAGATTAGGAAATGTCATTGAATTCAACGGTATGAAACTATAAGTTGTACGTTGTTTTCGTACAACTGAAAACTTATTAAACATCATTTTTCTTATAACCAACTCATTCATTAACCCCAAAACACAAAATCATGAGTAACATCAAGTTGTTTCAAGAGAAAGAGATTCGTTCCGTTTGGAATGAAGACGAAGAGCAATGGTATTTTTCCGTTGTTGATGTGGTGGAGGCACTGACCGACTCAGCAGACCCTAAGCAGTACATCAAAAAAATGAAAAAGAGGGACCCAATTCTCCAATCCTACTGGGGTACAATTTGTACCCCCATAGAAATGATAGCATTGGATGGTAAAAAAAGAAAAGTACAATCCGCCAATGTCAAAGGACTGCTCCGCATCATCCAGTCCATTCCGTCACCCAAAGCTGAACCTTTCAAACTCTGGTTGTCACAAGTGGGCTACGAGAGATTGCAGGAAATAGAGAATCCGGAACTGGCACAGGAACGGATGAAAGAACTTTACGAAAAGAAAGGTTACCCAAAAGAGTGGATTGACAAACGACTGCGCGGTATTGCCATCCGGCAAAACCTCACGGATGAATGGAAAAAACGCGGCATCACCAAGGAACAGGATTTTGCCATTCTCACTGCTGAAATCAGCAAAGCCACTTTCGGCATGACGCCTTCGGAATACAAAGAATTCAAAGGCCTCACAAAAAAGAGCCAGAACCTGCGCGACCACATGAACGACTTAGAACTGATTTTCACGATGCTCGGAGAACAGGTCACCACCGAAATTTCTGAGAAAGAAGAACCTGACTCCTTTACTGAAAATAAAAAAGTGGCTCAACGCGGAGGCAAAGTCGCTGGCGTTGCCCGTGAAGCTACGGAAAAGGAAATCGGGCATCCAGTATCTACACCTGAGAATTTCCTGCCCATATCCGAAAAATCAATCGAAGAATAATGATCAAACGCACACTCTACTTTGGAAATCCCGCCTATCTATCGTTAAAAGATGAGCAATTGGTCATCAAATTGCCAGCCGTGGAGAAAAATGACGCCCTACCCGACTCTTTCAAAAAGGATGCTTGTCGCACCATTCCTATTGAAGATATCGGCATTGTGCTGTTAGACCACAAACAAATCACACTCACTCAAGCGCTGTTGGAGAAGTTGCTCGACAACGACTGTGCCGTCATCACCTGCGACAGTAGAAGCATGCCCTACGGAATGCTGCTGCCCTTGGAGGGACACAGCATCCAACAGGAACGCTACACAGAACAACTCAACGCCTCGCTGCCTTTGAAGAAACAACTTTGGCAGCAGACTATTGCTCGTAAAATTGAAAACCAAATGTCCATATTGAAGCAATACACGAAATGTGAAACCGGCAATATGGCCAAATGGGCCAGTTCCGTAAAAAGCGGAGATTCTGACAATTTAGAAGCCCGTGCCGCCGCCTATTATTGGGCCAATATGTTCCCAGAAATCCCAGAATTCACCCGCAAGCGTGAGGGAGACTACCCCAACAACTTCCTTAATTACGGATATGCCATTTTGAGAGCCATCATCGCACGCGCATTAGTCTGCGGAGGATTCCTTCCTACACTTGGCATTCATCATCGAAATCGCTACAATGCCTACTGCCTGGCTGATGACATCATGGAGCCCTACCGTCCTATCGTAGATCACAAAGTCAAACAGATTATGGCAGAATTCCCCAACCAAAAGGAACTGACTCGTGAAATCAAAGCCGAATTTCTGCAAATACCCGTTATGGAAGTCAACATTGGTGGAAGTCGCAGTCCAATGATGGTAGCCGCGGGCAAAACCATCACCTCATTGCACAAGTGCTACTCAGGTGAGGCCAGAACCATTCTATATCCCAAAATATCCATTCTTGACAGACCGTTTGACACGCCTTTTTAATAGCCATTTATGGACCGTTTCAGCGAATACCGAATTATGTGGGTTTTAGTATTTTTCGATTTGCCGACAGAGACCAAGAAAGACCGGAAAGCTGCCGCCGATTTTCGAAAGAAACTTATCAAAGACGGTTTCAATATGTTCCAGTTCTCTATATACGTTCGGCATTGTCCCAGTATGGAAAACGCAGATGTTCATATCAACCGCGTTAAAAAGTCACTTCCAGAATATGGTCACGTAGGGATTATGTGCATCACCGACAAACAATTTGGGAGCATTGAACTGTTTTATGGTAAAAAATCACAGAGTGCAGAGCCCGTTCCCCAGCAGTTAGAATTATTCTGATTTCGGAGTTTTTTGAAAAAAAGACGCATTTCGCAACAAAACAGAAAAGGATTCCAGGATATGAAAAACATTCTGGAATCCTTCTTTTTGATGCTTATAAAACTTATTTTTTCTTTTCTACAGACATCTTCTATCTTACTAAAATTCAGTATTTTTCGCAGAGTCTGTTTTATAAGAACGCGCAAAGATACAATTTTGAAAGCGAATCACAACTGCCGTCAGTGTTTTAATAACGCCGCGCTCGTTTTATAAGAACGCGCAAAGATACAATTTTGAAAGCGAATCACAACCCGACCGCCCGTATCTTGCCCGCCATCTCTGTTTTATAAGAACGCGCAAAGATACAATTTTGAAAGCGAATCACAACTAAGATCTTGCTACTTTATCCATTGCGTCCGTTTTATAAGAACGCGCAAAGATACAATTTTGAAAGCGAATCACAAC
>JAZQOJ010000138.1:0-5754 GCA_045627805.1 Bacteroidales bacterium | reverse complement strand
CCGATAAGGGTAATTGTGATACGCGGAAACGGTTACACGGTTATGCGGCGGAATGGACGAATGGTGGAAGGCCGCCTGCGGCGTGATATAGGAAATGCGCAGGAAATTTTTCTTTTGCTTGCTGTTTCTTAATGATGTATTAATGGAGAAAATTTCGTAATTTTGCCGCCTATTCAAAAGTCGGATGACAACGAAGCAGAAGTTTTACATCACATTCCTTTACGCGGCGATGCTCCTCTCGCTGACACACGCTGTTGTGCCGCACCATCACCACGGCAACCTCATCTGCTTCAGCCCCAAGTGCGTGCAGGAATGCCATTGCCACCATCACCACGACGGCGACGAGGCCAAGCACTGCAGCTGCGCCCACCATCATCACGAAACCGATGAGTGCACACTCTTCGCCCCCTACATCCTCGACGACGGCGCCCGCGACATCTCCGACCGCATCTCCGCAGGCAACCTCTACGGCTCCGACCTTCTGGTGGCCATCCTGCTCGAATACACGTTTTCCCCATTAGAAAATCCCACACCCCTTCATTCCGATTTCGCGAAGGCACCTCCTCTCCCCGAAAACGACGCCTTCGCCACAATCTGCCGCCGCGGGCCACCCGCCGCATAAATCCGCTTCACGTTTTCGCTTGACACAACAGCAAAAACGCGGCGATTTCCTCGTGCCCAGAGAATTTTCATCGCGAAATCAGACAAGAGCCCACTTTACCGGCTCTTTGTGGATTTCGTGGCATTCTGCCGGGGCAGAAACCTCATCCCAATATCGATTTACAAATTTATCAAAATGAAAAAGATAGTTTTTCAGTGCATCCTTTGCGCAATGGCGTGCGGCCTTTGCGGATGCCACCACTCAGAATCCGACGAGCACGAACACCATCACCACGAAGAAGCCGTGCTGCAACTCTCCGCTTACGGACACCACTTTGAAATCTACGCGGAGGCAACTCCGTTTTTCACCGAACACGCCGACGAAATGTGCGAACTCCTGACCCACGTGACCCGGCTCAGCGACTTCTCCCCTCTTGAGAACGGCTCCGTGTCGGCCACCCTTTCCGTGGAGGGCTCTGCCGTGACCGCCTCCGCCAACCAGCCCGACAAACCCGGCATTTTCCACCTTCATTTAAAACCTAAAAAAGCGGGAAAAGCCACCCTGACTTACATCATCCAATCGGGAGAACTTATTGACACACTGGTCATTAACAATATAGAAGTATTCAACGACGAACACGAGGCAATGCACGAAGCCGAAGAGCACAAAATCGCAAGCCCCACCGCCGTGACCTTCACCAAAGAGCAGTCGTGGAAGGTTGACTTCGCCACTGCCCTGCCCCGCCTGCAGCCGTTCGGACAGGCCGTGCAAACCGTGGCGCAAGTGCAGCCCGCCATCGGCGACGCAATGACCGTAGTGGCCAAAAACAGCGGAATCCTCCACTTCGCCTCCGCCAACTTCACCGAAGGGGCGCCCATCGCCAGCGGCACCACCATCGCTTCCGTCTCCACCGACGGATTCGTTGACGACAATATGTCGGTGAAACTGGCCGAAGCCAAAAACAATTTCGAACTGGCTAAACAAAATTACGAAAGAGCCAAACAACTGATTGATAGCAAAATAATTTCACAGCAGGATTTCCTGGAAAAACAAATGACCTACGAAAACGCCAAACTGATTTACGAGAACCTGCAACACAACAGCCAAAACGGAAGCACCCGCATCACCGCTCCAATGAGCGGGTACATCACGCAAATATTAGTCCCCAATGGAGAATATATTTCTGTGGGACAGCCCGTTATGATTGTTTCTCAAAACCGGAACATCGTGCTGAAAGCCGAAATTCCCCTGCGTTATGCGGCAGTGCTTCCCGCCATTGCCGACGCCAACATTGAAAATCCCGTCACCGGCGAAGTACGCTCGCTCTCCGAACTGAAAGGACGCGTGATTTCCTACGCGAAGTCGGCCACCTCCGACCAATTGCTTCTCCCTGTCACACTGGAAATCAATAATGTAACCGGCTTTACGACAGGAAGTTTCGTGAAAACGTGGCTGATAGCGCAATCGCAAAGTCAGGCACTCGTCGTTCCCAAGTCGGCACTCATTGAAGAGCAGGGCAACTACTACGTTTTCGTGCAACTCACGCCCGAACTTTTCGAGAAAAAGCCAGTGAAAACCGGGGCCACCGATGGCAAAAACGTGGAGGTCTTGTCAGGGCTCACTCCCGACCAGCGCATCGTGACGCGCGGCGCCCTGCTGGTGAAACTGGCAAAGGCAGCCGGTGCCCTCGATCCTCACGCAGGACACGTCCACTAAAGTAGGAATTTGAAAATCGAGAAAAAATGTTAGATAAAATAATACGTTTCTCATTAAACAACAAGTACTTTATCTTGCTGTTTTTCATATTGTTAACGATATTTGGCGTGCGCACGACGAGTCAGATGGACATCGACGTGTTTCCCGACCTCACGGCACCGACCGTAGTGGTGATGACCGACTGCCACGGACTCACCTCCGAGGAGGTGGAGCGCCTGGTGAGCTATCCCATCGAGACGGCGATGAACGGGGCGACGGGCGTGCGGCGCGTGCGCTCCACCTCCTCGCAGGGCTTCTCCTTCGTGTGGGTGGAGTTCGACTGGGGCAGCGACGTGTTCCGCGCCCGACAGGTGGTGAGCGAAAAACTCGTCACCATTGAGGGCCAGATTCCCGACAACGTGGGACAGCCCATTCTGGCTCCACAGGCCAGCGTGATGGGCGAGATTTTCTTCGTGGGGCTGCACGCCGACAGCACCTCGCTGATGCAACTCCGCGACCTCGCCGAATGGCAGGTGCAACCCCTCATCCTCGCCACCAACGGCGTCGCCAACGTCACCATCATCGGCGGCGACTACAAGCAGTTCCAGGTGCTCGCCGACCCGTACAAGATGAAATTTTACGGCATCTCGATGGACGAACTGGCAGAGGCCTGCGCCACGATGAGCGACAACTCCGCAGGCAGCGTCATCCGCGAATTCGGCAACGAGTTCGCCGTGCGCGGCATCGGCCGAACCGCCGACACCCTGGAGATGGCCCGCACCTTCGTGAAAAGGGTGAAAAACCAGCCCGTGTGCGTCGGCGATGTGGCCCGCGTGACCATCGCTCCCGCTCAGAAGTTCGGCTATGGCAGCGAAAACGCTCAGCCCGCCATCGTGATGTCCATCACCAAACAGCCCGCCGCCAACACCCTCGAAGTGACCCGGCAAATCGAGAAAAACCTCGCCGACCTCCAAAAATCACTGCCCGCCGACGTGAAAGTCGATACCCACATCTTCCGCCAGGCCGACTTCATCCAGACATCGGTCCACAACGTCGAACGCGCCCTCATCGAAGGCAGCATCCTGGTCGTGATCATCCTGTTCCTCTTCCTCGGCAACTTCCGCACCACCCTCATCTCGCTGCTCGCCATCCCGATGTCGCTGCTGGCCACCATCATCGCCCTGAAATGGCTGGGAATGAACATCAACACGATGAGTCTCGGCGGTATGGCCATCGCCGTCGGCTCGCTCGTCGATGACGCCATCATTGATGTCGAAAACGTTTACAAACGACTGAGGCAGAATCGCTTGCTACCCGCCAGCGAACAGCGCAACGCCTTCGATATCGTCTTCCACGCCTCCTCCGAAATCCGTACATCCATTTTAAATGCAACGCTCATCATTATGGTCTCGTTCCTGCCGCTGTTCTTCCTTTCCGGTATGGAAGGCCGAATGCTGAAACCGCTCGGCGTATCGTTCCTCGTCTCCCTGTTTATGTCGCTGGTGGTCGCAATGACGCTCACCCCGCTCCTGTCGAAGATGCTGCTGACCGATGAGAAGTTTCTGGCAAAAAACGAAAAAGAAAAATGGCTGACACGGTTTCTGCACAAATATTACGACCGCTCGCTGAACTGGGCGCTGGCTCACAAAAAAGTGGTGCTGAGCACGGTCATCGCACTGTTTGTGAGCGCCGTAGCACTGTTTTTCACCCTGGGACACAGCTTCCTGCCCGAATTCAACGAGGGCTCGCTGACCCTCTCCGTCGTGACACAGCCCGGCACCTCGCTCGACGAGAACGACAAGATGGGCAACTTGGTGGAACAGACGCTGTTAGCGATTCCGGAAGTGACCTCCACCTGCCGCCGGACGGGCCGCGGAGAGCTCGACGAACACTCGCAAGCCACCAACAGCGCCGAAATCGAAGTGAACTTCCAACTGGACAAACGCTCCAAAGAGGAATTCGTAGAAGACGTGCGCCACCAGTTAGCCGCGCTGCCGGGCATCGCCGCCACCGTCGGTCAGCCCCTCGGTCACCGCATCGACCATATGATCTCCGGCACCCGCGCCAACATCGCCATCAAGATCTTCGGCAACGACCTCAACGATATGTTTGTGATGGGAAACCAGGTCAAAAACGCGATTTCCGACATTGACGGCGTCGTTGACCTGAACGTCGAGCAACAAGTGGAAGTTCCCCAACTCCAAATCCGAGCCAACCGAGACCTGCTCGCCCATTACGGCATCTCGATGGAAGCGTTCAACCGGTACGTCTCCGTGGCCTTCGGCGGCGAAAAGCTGGCCGACGTTTACGAGAGCGCGCGCCGCTACGACCTGGTCCTCCGCCTCGACTCCAATTACACCCAAACCATCGACGGACTGAAAAACGCTCTCATCGACACCGATAACGGCGAAAAAGTCCCCCTGACGCAAGTGGCCGACATCGTCTCCACCGCAGGGCCCGGCTCCATCAACCGCGAAAACGGACAGCGCAAGCTCGTGGTGTCGGCCAATGTGGCAAACCGCGACATACAAAGCGTGGTTGACGAAATTCAACAAACTATCAACCAGAAGGTTGCGATTCCGGAAGGGTGCCGCATTGAGTACGGCGGACAGTTCGAGAGTGCCGCCGCCGCCACACGGATGCTGCTGCTCACCTCCTGCCTCGCCTTCGTCATCGTGCTCCTGCTGCTTTTCCGCGAATTCAAAAACTTCAAGCTGGCAGCCATCATCCTGCTCAACCTGCCACTGGCACTCATTGGCGGCGTGTTCGCCATCCGAATCACGTCGGGCGTACTCAGCATCCCCGCCATCATCGGCTTCATCTCCCTCTTCGGCATCGCCACAAGAAATGGCATCCTACTGGTTTCCAATTATATACGACTAAAAACCAACGGACTCACAACTGCCGACACCGTGCGGCGCGGCTCCTCCGATCGTCTCAACGCCATCCTGATGACCGCCATCACGGGCGCCCTCGCCCTGATTCCGATGGCCCTCAACGGCGACCTGCCCGGCAACGAAATCCAAAGCCCGCTCGCCATCGTGATGCTCGGCGGCCTCATCACCTCCACCATCCTCAACATCTACGTCATCCCGATTGTCTATACAATCCTTTACAACGGCAAAAACATCTCATAATGAAACCGTTACGGCTTCTTCTTTCTTCTGATTTGGGCGTTCCGGCTCCCTGCGGTCGCCGTCGGGCTTTCCGCACTAACTTCGGGCTGCCCCCTCGTAAATGTGCTGCAATCCCTAACGCTGCGGTGCGCCAGCCGGAACATTCACCCTTTCGTCCTTTCAACAATTCACCCATTTCGTCCAAATTAACCGTTTAACCGAATTTAACCGTTTAACCGAACAATCCTTTCACCCGTTCGTCCATTCCACCATTCAACAACTCAACAATTCAACAACTCAACAATTCAACAACTCAACAATTCAACAATTCAACAATTCAAC
>JAZQOJ010000137.1:0-13031 GCA_045627805.1 Bacteroidales bacterium | reverse complement strand
TGATGGCCATCGGTTTTGTGAATGCGGGTATCATCTCGCTGGTTCAGGCGGCCACCATCATCTACGGCGCCAACATCGGAACTACTATCACGGCCCAGATTGTGGCAATGGGTATGTTCGGCGGGGATTCCGTCTCCACTTCGGTAATCTTTTCCGCCTTTGTCGGCTTGGGCGCTTTCATCGCCTTGTTCGCCCGTAAAGACATTTGGAAGAAAATCGGTGGCATTTTGTCGGGCTTCGGAATGCTGTTTGTCGGGCTTTGCCTGATGAGCGACTCTATGTCTGATTTCGCCGCAATGGATTCTGTGAAGATGTTTCTTGCCAGCATTTCCAATCCGCTGTTGCTGGTGTTGGTGGGCGCGGTGCTCACGGCCATCATCCAGAGTTCCTCGGTGATGACTTCCATTGCGTTGGCAATGGTGGTGGCGGGGCTCATTAACATCGATCAGGGCATTTTTATGACGATGGGTTCCAACATCGGCTCCTGCATCGTGGCCATCATCGCGGGCGTGACTTCGGGCCGCAACGCTAAGCGTACTGCACTCATCCATCTTTTCTTCAATGTCAGTGGTGTCGTCATTTTCCTGACATTGGAGGGCATTCTATGGCTGGTCACTTCTGGACATTTCACTTACGGAATGCTTTTCAACCAGTGGTTCCCGGACGTGCCGCAAATCCAGCTGGCAATGTTTCATACAGTGTTCAATGTGCTGACAGTCATCATAATGCTGCCCTTGACCAACCTGCTGGTGACTTTCGTGTGCAAACTCATTCCCGACGATGCCTGCCCGGTTGACCCCGATGCGCCGCATTGCTATTTTATTGACGACAACCTGTTGCATACGCCCCCCGTTGCACTCCAGCAAACGAAATTGGAAATTATGAATATGGCGGCCATCGCCAAAGAGAATTTCAACCGTTCGCTGCAAATCATTTGCACAATGGACTTTACAGAGGAGAAAATCTTCCAAAAGCGTGAACGCGAACTGAATTTCCTGAATCAAGCCATCGTGGATTTCGTTGTGAAATTGTCGGAAAAACGTCAGCTGAGCCAGCGCGACCGGCAATATATTTCCACGACCTACCGCACCGTGCGCGATTTAGAGCGTGTGGGCGATTATGCGGAAAACATTGTGGAGTATGCCGACAGTTTGCGCACCAACAACCAGCATTTCTCGCCCAATGCCGTGTCGGAAATCCAGCAGTTGCAGGCGCTGATTGATGCGCTTTATGTGCAAATAATGCTCGCTTACGAAAATGAGGATTACAATGCTTTGAATGAGGCCAATCGGCTGGAAGACCAAATTGACGATCTTTCTAAGGTTATGGAAGACAATCACATCCGCCGTTTGACGGAGGGCGTGTGTACGCCGACGGTGGGCGCGCAATACCTTTCATTGGCTACTAATGCTGAAAGAATCGCCGACCATTTCATCAATGTGGCGAAGACCATCAGAACGTACGCAACAAAATAAAGTTCACAAGGAATCGTTCCCTGTGAACTCTATTTAGCAAAGTTGTAATTTTCAGATTGGAAAAAACTTAGCGGTCTTCAAAGAATTGCCGTACCCGAGAGAAGAAACTTTGCTCGTTTTTCCCTGGCTTCGGCTGGAAGTTAGTGGAGTTGGAAAGTTTTTCAACGAGGGCTTTTTCCTCTTTGGAGAGCGATTTCGGTGTCCACACCATCACGTTCACAATCAGGTCGCCCACCAAACGGCTGTTGAGTTCGGGCAAACCTTTGCCGTGGAGTCGCAGCACCTGGCCGCTTTGCGTTCCGGCAGGAAGTTTCACTTTGGCTTTTCCTTCCAGCAGCGGGATTTCCACTTCTGCGCCTAAAGCGGCTTGCGGGAAACTGATGTAGTAATTGATATACAGGTTGTTGCCATCACGCTCGAAGATTTCGTGGTCTTGTTCGTGAATTACTACGAGCAGGTCGCCGTCCACGCCGTTGTTGGGTCCCGCGTGGCCTTTTCCGTGCTCGGTCTTCACCTGACCTTCGCTCACGCCGGCGGGCAGAACGATGGAGATCACTTCCTCGCCCTTAACGGTTCCTTCGCCGCGGCAGGCAGAGCATTTCTCTTTGATGATTTCGCCCGTTCCGTGGCACTGGTCGCAGGTAACCACTTGTTGCATAATGCCAAACATACTTCTCTGCTGGATCACGCGCTGTCCGCGGCCCTGACAGGTGGGACAGGTCTGTTTTGAGTTGGCATCTTTGGCACCGCTTCCGTTACACACCGTACACTTCACCTGTTTGGGGATTTTCAGTTTTTTCGTGCAGCCCTTGGCCACCTCTTCCAACGTGAGTTTCACGTTGACGCGGATGTCGCCGCCACGGCGCACCCTTTTCTGGGCTTGACCGCCGCCGCCAAAGAAATCGCTAAAGCCGCCGCCGCCGAATGCGCCACCGAAGATGCTTCCGAAATGCTCGAAGATGGAACTGAGGTCGCTGGCATCGAAGCCGCCACTGCCGGCCGCCCCGCGCAAGCCCTCGTGCCCGAACTGGTCGTAACGGGCTTTCTTTTCGGGATTGCTCAGCACATCGTACGCCTCCGCCGCCTCCTTGAACTTGTCTTCCGCCTCCTTGTCGCCCGGATTCCGGTCGGGGTGGTACTGCATCGCCTTCTTGCGATACGCCTTCTTTATCTCTTCTGGGCTCGACTGCTTCGTGACCCCTAATACTTCATAGTAATCTCTCTTTTCCATATCTCAACGCGTTCTCTTTGTCAACTTATTGTCCGACAACTACTTTTGAAAAACGAATCACCTTCTCCTTGATTTTGTATCCTTTCTGGGTGACGTCAATCACCTTGCCCTTTTCCTCTTCGGTGGGGGCGGGAAAATGAGTGACCGCTTCGTGAAAATCGGTGTTGAAAACCTCGCCCTTGGCCTTGATTTCTGTTACATCGAAATGGTTTAGTAAATGTTGCAATTTATTGTAAATCAAGTTGAAACCATCTTTTACAACTTGGATGTCTTCCACTTTTTCATTGGCAGCGATGGCGCGCTCGAAATCATCAATCACGGGCAGCAGTTCCACAATTACTCGTTCAGACGCAGTGCCCATAATCTCCAACTTTTCCTTGTTGGTTCTCTTTTTATAATTGTCGAATTCTGAATAAAGACGGGCGAATCGGTCGGTCAGTTCCTTGTTTTTCAAATCCATCTCTTCGATTTGCTTTTTCAACTGCGCCTCTTTCTTGCCTTTTCTGTTGAAAAAACCGCCTTTTTCTTCACTTTCAGCAGCATTTTCCTCATTCTCATTGGCTGGAATGTCATTTTCTGCCACGTTTTCCGTCTCCTGACTTGACAAATTGTCAGTGTTTGGATCTTCAACGGGTTGCTGCTGCTGTTGATCCATTTCTTCTTTTTCTGCCATAATATTGATTTTTAATAAATTACAAAACAATAAAAAGCGGTTTTTCACCGCACAAGCAAAAGTTCTTGCAATAAGTTTGCCATACTGCCAATACTGACGAATTGGCATACTTGTTTTTTATGAGCGGGTGCTGACATTCCAAATCCCACACATTAACAAGATTATCGCGGGATAATTCCGAAAATTATTGTATCTTTGCAAGTTTTAAAATATTATTATAAGAATTTGTAAATCAATAAAATAAATAATGAGTAATAGCATTAGTAAACTGAGAAACATCGGTATCGCCGCACACATTGACGCGGGCAAGACTACCGTTTCCGAACGAATTCTTTTCTTCACGGGCGTGAACCGCAAAGTGGGCGAGACGCACGACGGTCAGGCCACGATGGACTTTATGAAGCAGGAGCAAGAACGTGGCATCACCATCGCGTCCGCTGCCATCACTGCCAATTGGAACGACCATCAAATCAACCTGATAGACACTCCAGGCCACGTCGATTTCACCATTGAGGTGGAACGCTCGCTGCGCGTGATCGACGGTATGGTGGCTGTTTTTTGCGCGGTCGGCGGCGTGGAACCGCAGAGCGAAACCGTGTGGAATCAGGCCGACAAGTACCGTGTGCCCCGTATCGCCTTCGTGAACAAGATGGACCGCGTGGGCGCCGATTTCGCCGAGGTGGTTTCTCAAATGAACAAATACTTGGGAGCCAATGCTTTGCCTATTCATCTTCCCATCGGCGCGGAAAGCGATTTCCAGGGAATGATTGACCTGGTGACGATGCAGTCGGTGACTTTCCACGAAAAAGAGCGCATCGTGGGACCCATCCCCGAAGATCTGATGGCGCAGGCCGTCGCGGCCCGACACAATATGGTGGAGAAACTGGCCGACTACAACGACGAAATTGCCGACCTCTACCTGGCAGAGCAGGAAGTTGACAACGACCTGCTGAAAAAGGCGATCCGCGAGGCCACCATCAAACTGTTTGTGACTCCCGTTTTGTGCGGCGCCGCTTATAAGAACAAAGGCATTCAGCTTTTGTTGGATGCCATCGTGGACTATCTTCCCTCACCCCTCGACTTGGGCGCGGTTACGGCGCAAGATGCTGATAATGAAGAAAAAACATATCAGTTGAATCCTTCTGTGAATGAGCCCTTTGCGGCTTTGGCCTTCAAACTGATCAACGACCCGTTTGTTGGACAGCAGACTTTCATCCGCATTGTGAGCGGCAAGCTGGTGAGTGGCGTGAGCGTTTTCAATCCCAACAAGGGCAAGTCGGAGCGCGTGGGCCGCATCTTCCGCATCAAGGCGAAGGAACGCCAGGAGATTTCGGAAGCCGGCGCTGGCGAAATCGTGGCTCTGGTAGGTATGAAGTTCACCCGCACGGGCGACACGTTATGCGATGAGAGCCGTCCCGTTTTGCTGGAATCCATCGCCGTTCCGCCCGCTGTCATTGAGATGAAATTGGACCTTGAAGACAAGAAAAGCCGCAACAAGCTGGGCGAGGCGCTGGCAAAACTCACCAACGAGGATCCCTCTTTCCATTCCCATTTCGATGAGGAAACCGAAGAGACGATTATCGCGGGAATGGGCGAATTGCATCTCGAAATCCTTGTGGAGCGCATCCGCGACGAGTTCAAAGTGCCGATCACCGTCGGGGCGCCTTCCGTCTCCTTCCGCGAAACCATCACTTCCGCTTACGAAAGCAATTACCGCCACGTGAAGCAAACGGGCGGCAAGGGACAGTTCGCACACACCGTGATCCGCTTCGAACCCAATCCGGGCAAAGGTTTTGAGTTTGTTGACATCACCAAGGGCGGCGTGATTCCCAAGGAGTTTATGCCCTCCATTCAAAAAGGTCTTGTCAAGGCGATGACCAAGAGCCCGATTGCGGGCTATCCCGTGGTGGACGTGAAGTGCGTGCTGGTGGACGGCAGTTTCCACCCCGTTGACTCCAGCGATATGGCGTTCCAGACTTGCGCGGCGATGTGTTTCAAGCAGGCCTTCCGCAAAGCCGACCCCATCGTGATGGAGCCCGTGATGAAGGTGGAGGTGAACACGCCCGACGATTTCATTGGCAATGTCACCCGCGACCTCAACAAGCGCCGCGGCCGCATTGAAAATATGCGCCGTTTCCGTAAGGGATCGCAGAAACTCGACGGCTTCATCCCGCTGATGGAAATGTTCGGCTATGCAACCGCTTTGCGCAACATCACTTCTGGCCGCGCCAACTATTCGATGGAATTCTTCCAATATATGCAGATGCCCGCCGACAAACAGGCCGAAGTGATCAAGAAACGTCAGGAAGAGGAAAAGGAAAAACAAAAATAGTAGCGATGAAAAGCAGAATTTCCGTTGGGAAAGCAATCCGGCATTGGCTGTGCTTGAATGTTGTTCTGCTTTTTTCGTGCGCTCTTTTGGGAAGCCCTCTCCGCAACGTGCCCCGCACCCTCACGCAGCCCGACGGTCAGCAGGTGCACTGTTTTGTATCGGGCGATGAGTTTTATCACTATCTGCACGATTCTGAAGGATTTACGATTGTGCAAAATCCGGAAACGGGCTATTTCGTGTATGCGATTGAGCAGGATGGAGTGCTCGTTCCGTCGGCGTATATCGTCAATCGTGTGAATCCGCAAGAGGTGGGGCTTCAACCGCACGTTCTCGCCTCCGCCGCGCAGTGGCAGCAGCAAAAATCGGCTTTCCCCGCTGAATCGGTGAGCCGAAGTCGCAGTGTGCAAACGGGCACCTTGCAAAACCTGGCCGTTTTTATCCGTTTCGCTGACGATGCCGGTTTCGCACAGACTTTTTCCACCGTTTCCGATGTTTTCAATGACTCTTCAACGGTGTCGGCAAATTCGGTTTATAATTATTTTAAAACAGTATCGTACAATCAGTTACATATTGTGACCTCATTTTATCCGGCCCCCTCCGCCCACACGATACTGTCGTACCAGGATAGTCAGTTGCGCGGCTATTACGAGCCCTATTCCGCATCGAATCCAGTGGGTTACAATGGAACAGATGAGCGGTGGGAGAGAGAGCAGGCGCTGGTGGCCAATGCCTCGCGTTACATCGCTGGCAGCGTGCCTGCCGATTTGCTGATCGACCGCGATGGCGATGGAAAGGTTGACAATATCTGTTTCTTGGTAAAAGGCGATGTGGGCGACTGGGGCGAACTCCTTTGGCCCCATAGAACCTCGTTAACTTTTGAACAGGTTTTTGTAAATGATTGTGAAATAGAGAATTATAATTTTATAATGTGCGATAATGAGTGGTATTTCAGCGCATCCACTTTGTGTCACGAAATGTACCATTCGCTGGGAGCGCCCGATTTGTACCATTACAACGAAGGCGCGGAACTGGTTCCGGTGGGGACTTGGGACTTGATGGGGCAGAATGAGAATCCGCCGCAGCAGATGGGCGCCTATATGAAATATAGGTATGGAGGTTGGATTCCGCAAATTCAAACCATCACACAATCAGGAACTTACTATGTGAATACGATTGATGCGGCGGGCAATTCCCCTTTCGCCTATTTGATTCCGACGGAGGAGGAGAACCAATTTCTGCTGGTGGAAGCGCGGCGTAGTTCCGGGCTGTTTGAAAGCCGGATACCGGGCTCCGGTTTGTTGATTTACCGCATCAATACGCAGTTTAGCGGAAACGCTTCTTGGAATGGAATCGACTGGTTTGATGAGGTTTACATTTATCGCCCGAACGGAACGGTTTCGCAGAACGGCAACCTTTTGCAAGCTGCCTATCGTGATGACGGACAGCACAATACCGCGCTTGACTATTCCACCAATCCGCGGCCGTTCCTCACCAATGGCTATGTGAGTGCCGCCCGCATTTACGATGTGCGTTTCTTTGGCGAGTGGGCGCAGTTCAGTTACCTCG
Organism: Bacteroidales bacterium; assembly: GCA_045627805.1. Taxonomy (GTDB): domain Bacteria; phylum Bacteroidota; class Bacteroidia; order Bacteroidales; family WCHB1-69; genus UBA1756. The sequence goes on along the minus strand of JAZQOJ010000137.1, from coordinate 5,754 downwards.
CTCCCGGCGACACCCTTTCTGTTTCCGAACAAAGCAACCGTGTTTTGCGCGTCTTCCCGACGCCCGCTACCACGCAGGTTTCGGTGGAGTTGCCGTCGGCTTGTGTGGTGAGTGAGGCCGTTTTGTGCGATATGTCGGGAAAGATCGTGGCGGAGCCGAATTTGACGATGCAATCGTCGTTTTCGGTAGAGAATCTGCCCGATGGTCTCTATGTTTTGCGTTTGAAAATGACCGACGGCGCAGTTTTTGAAGAAAAAATATTGATATTGAATTAATTGTTGCATTGTTGAATGCGTAACCCAATTTCCCGTTTATTTGAATATGTTTGTCTTTTATCATCCTGATATTGAAAATGATACGATAACTCTGTCGGCGGAAGAATCGCGGCATTGCGTAAAGGCGCTTCGACATCGTGTGGGCGACAAGATTTTGTTGACGGATGGGCGTGGCGTAATGGCGGAAGCGGTGCTGTTGGCGGCTGATATGTCGGCGTGTTCCGTCAACATTGTGAAGCGGACGAGCGTTCCGGAGCGGCGGTTGCGGCTGCATCTGGCGGTTGCGCCCACCAAAAACAGCGATCGTATGGAGTGGCTGGTGGAAAAATCGGTGGAAATCGGGGTGGAGAAGATTTCTTTTATCATTTGCGAGCATTCGGAGCGGCCTAAAATGGATTTGGCCCGGATGCAGCGCATTGCGGTTTCGGCCTTGAAACAGTCGCAAACGACTTTGTTGCCATTTATGGAAATGATTGATTTTGAGGAATTTCAACAAAAATATGCGAATACTGTTCGGTACAAGTACATTGCTTGGTGTGATGATGAGAACACGGTGCAGTTGGTGAACGAGCGAGTGGACGAGGGCGAATTGGTTTTGCTGATAGGTCCGGAGGGCGATTTCAGCAGCAAAGAGATTGATATTTGCAAATCATTGAATTACAAGGAAATAAAATTGGGTTCACGGCGTTTGCGCACGGAAACCGCGGCTTTGTACGGCTGTTGCGCGGTGGCGGCGATGAACGAAAAACAGGACTAATGGACGCACACAGTTTGACTATCCGGCCGATTGCGCACATCCGCAGCGATTTTCCGACCAAGTTCGCGATTCCGCGGCAGAGCGGCTTGGCTCCGTCGGTGAAGGCACGCATTGAGTTCGAACCCGAATTCGCGGTGCCGGAGGCGGTGCGCGGGCTCGATGGTTTTAGCCACATCTGGCTCATTTGGGGCTTCTCGGAAACGGTTCGCGAGAATTGGTCGCCGACGGTTCGTCCGCCGCGTCTGGGCGGCAACACCCGTCTGGGCGTTTTCGCTACCCGCTCCACGTTTCGGCCCAACGCACTCGCCCTTTCTTCCGTGAAACTTGATGAGGTGCGGATCGTCAACGGCAAGCCCGTCATGCTTGTCTCCGGCGCCGACCTGATGGACGGAACGCCCATCTACGACATCAAGCCGTATCTTACCACTACCGACTGCCATCCGGAGGCGCGTGATGGCTTTGTGGCAACTTCCGATGATTATACATTAGAAGTTCAAGTTGCTGAAAATCTTAAAGATAAGATTGATTCTGAAACGTTGTCCGCCATTTGTGAAATCGTAAGTCAGGATCCTCGGCCCGCCTACCAGCGCGATCCCGACCGAGTGTACGGATTCGAGTTCGCTCATCACGAAATTCGCTTTTCGGTAAAGGAACGAACTGCGTATGTGATTGCAATTGAACAGGTTTGAGAAATGATTCAGAGAGATGGGCTCGGTAATATTTGCCAAATAATGTGTATTTTTGCAAGCTAAACAATTTAGTGCGATATGGTATTCAATTCCATTGAGTTTTTTATTTTCCTGCCGATTGTCACGCTGCTGTTCTACCTGCTCCCGCACCGGTTGCGATGGATGATGCTGTTGGCGGCGAGCTGTTTTTTCTATATGTGGTTTGTGCCCAAGTACATCCTCATTTTGCTCGTCACCATTCTGATTGACTATTCGTGCGGAATTCTGATGGAGCGATGGGAGGACAAGCCGCGCCGACGAAAAATTTGCCTGACAACGAGCATCGTTTCCACTTGCCTGGTGCTTTTCATCTTCAAATACCTGAATTTCGCCAGTGCCAACTACATTGCTTTTGCGGAAATGGCGCACTGGCCGCACCCCGAACAAGCGCTGAACATCATTCTGCCCATCGGACTTTCGTTTCACACTTTCCAGAGTCTCAGCTACATTATTGAGGTTTACCGCAAAAACCAGAAGGCGGAGCACCATTTCGGCTATTATTCGCTTTATGTGATGTTTTACCCTCAGCTGGTCACCGGCCCTATTGAGCGCCCGCAGAATTTGTTGCGACAGCTGCACGAAGAGAAAGCCCTGCAATACGAAAATGTGGCGCGCGGTCTCCGCCTGGTGCTTTTCGGACTGTTCCTCAAAATGGTGGTGGCCGATAATCTTGGCGGTTATGTGGATAAGATTTATGCCGCCCCTGCCGATTTCAGTTCCCTTGACATTCTTTTGGGGCTTTGCCTCTACTCGTTCCAGATTTACGCTGACTTTTTCGGGTATTCCACCATTGCCATCGGCTGCGCCCTTACAATGGGCTTCACGCTTATGGACAATTTCCAGACTCCCTATGTGGCGAGCAGCATTCAGGACTTCTGGCGGCGGTGGCACATCTCCCTCTCAACGTGGTTCCGCGACTACCTGTACATTCCGCTTGGCGGCAATCGCGTGGCTGTTCCGCGGTGGGCTTTCAACACGCTGCTCGTTTTCACGGTTTGCGGCATTTGGCACGGCGCCAACTGGACCTTCCTCGTGTGGGGCGCTGGCCACGGGCTGCTGCTTGTTCTGGAGCGACCGCTTCGCCAATGGCGCAAAGCGCATCCCGCTACGAAACCGACCGCGCAACTCGTCCGCTCGGCTTTCGGCATTTCCGTCACTTTCGTTCTGGTAACGCTTTTGTGGAGCGTCTTCCGCGCCCCATCGTTCGCTGCGTTGCACGACGTGCACTATGCTTTGTTGCATAATGCGCATTCGCCCAGCATTTTATCGCTCAATGTCACTACTTGGTGCGCTTTAGGCGCTTTCGTTCTGCTCGATTTGCTTTTGCGCCGCACCCGTTTCGACCTGTGGTGCGAGCGTTTTCCGGGCTGGCTGCGCTGGCTCCTCTACGCCGCCATCATCTTCGCCATCGTTATTGGCGCCAGTGTTGAACAATATCCATTCATCTATTTCCAATTCTAATGAAAGCCGATACCAAACACAATCTGATAAAAATTGCGAAAAAGATGCTTTTGTTGGCTGGCGTGCTGGTGGCGCTGGAATTTGTGTACCGCTTTACCTTTTTCCCGATGGACGTTCGCGAGCATTGTCCACTGATGCGGCACACGCAGATTCCCATCAAGGAGCACGCTCAGGTTATATACTTGGGCGAGTCGTCTAATCGAACGCATTTGGAGGGTGAGAGCGACACCGCCTACATCAGCGAAATGGTGGCCCAACAGATGCCCGAATATCGCTTCGGACATATTTCTCAGGATGCGGCGCACGCTAATATCTACTATGATATTTTGCGTAACATTCCTAAAAACAATGAAATACAAATGGTCATCGTGACTGTCAATATGCGCTCTTTCAGTAGCGAATGGATTTATTCCAACCTTGAAAATGCCTTCCGAAAACAGCAGGTTTTCCTGCAAAACGCTCCCGCCCTTTGGCGCCGACTCCAACTCGATTTGAAGATGAATCATAGTTGGAGCGAAGACGAACGGCAGCAGCTGGTTATTGAAGGATTTAAGCAGCAAACTTTCAACGGCGGTGAGCAGCTGCCGTACCACAACGCTTTCGACTGGGACAACGCAACGGCCTGGGGCGAATGGTTGCCGAACGGACAGTCGCTGCCAGCCGACTCCATCCCTTTGGCCTGCCATTACATTAAGAATTTCGCTTACGAACTGAATGACAACAATGTCCGCATTCAGGATTTCGACAGAATTGTTGAACTCTGCCAACAACGGAACTGGCAGCTGGTTTTCAATATTTTGCCCGACAATTTCGACCAAATCAAGCGGCTGGTTGGCAACGAGCTGGTGGCCATTATGCAGCAAGCCAACGCGTACGTTGTAAAACGTTATACGGCCAAAGGCGTTTGGGTTGTCAACAACGAGAATTTGGTGCGTGACGCCGACTTCATCGACCGCGATTTCCCGACGGAACATTATTGCGCGCCAGGACGTAAAGCAGTGGCCGACAACATTGTGCGCCATTTGAAGCAAAGATAACCGAAATCACGTCGCCATCACTCATTCCGTTTCGCCAGCCACTAATGCTTGCAGGTCGGCGAGGGTCATTGTGCGGCTCACGTCGGTGCCGTTCAGCAGCGAGTCGGCGAGGTCGCGCTTGGATTTGTGCATACGCAGGATCTTTTCTTCAATGGTGTGCTCCGCAATGAGGTGATAGACCGTCACATTCTGGTTCTGTCCGATGCGGTAAGCGCGGTCGGTGGCCTGCTGCTCGATGGCGGGATTCCACCACGGATCGAGGTGAATGACGTAGTTGGCTCCCGTCAGGTTGAGCCCGACTCCGCCCGCTTTCAAGCTGATGAGGAATACTGACTTTTCGCCGTGCTGGAACTGCTGCACCATCTCGTCGCGCTTGCGGAGTGGAACGCTCCCGTCAAGGTAGAAATAGCCGTCGGCCCCCACAATGCTTTCTATGCTTTCTTTTACCAATCCTAAAAATTCTGTGAACTGACTGAAAATCAATACTCTGCTATTGTTGTTCACGATTTCGGAAACAAGGAAATGCAATTCCTCAATTTTGGAGGAGGGCTCTGTCCATTTCTTATGCACGAGCGACATTGCGCACGAGGCCTTTCTTAATTTTGTAATTTTTGCTAAAGTATTGATATTCAGTTTCTTTTCTTTGTCGATGGCATTCTTTGCTTCTTCGCGCATTATTTCGTATGCCGACATCTCATCGGACGTGAGTTCCACATAGCGAACGATTTCCTCTTTTTCGGGCAATTCTTCCACCACCTGACTCTTGGTGCGGCGCAGTAGGAAGGGCAGTATCAGCTTGCGCAGTTGCAACTGACGGCTTTTGGCCCCGTGCTCAATGGGAATGATGAAGCGTTTGAGAAACCCCTCGTAGGTTCCCAGCAAACCCGGATTGAGAAATTGGAACAGGTTCCACAGCTCGGAAAGGTAGTTTTGGATGGGCGTTCCGGTGAGGATGAGGCGGTTGGTGACGCGAAGTTTCATAGCGGCGCCCGACATCTTGGTTTCGCGGTTCTTGATGGTGTGGGCTTCGTCAAGCACCGCCGTACACCAGTCGATTTTCGTGAGATTTTCCTCTTCACGCACAAGCATTCCGTAAGTGCCGATGAGCACGTCGAAGGGTTGCAAGCTGTTGAGGAGTTCGCCGCGGTCGGCGGCTTCGTTCAAAATCTTGACGTTCAGTGCGGGCGCGAAGCGGTGGATCTCGTTGCTCCAGTTCAGCACGACGGAGGCGGGGCACAGCACGAGTGTGGGGCCGCCGGCGGCTTTATGCAGAATGAAGGTGATGGCCTGCAAGGTTTTGCCCAATCCCATATCGTCGGCAAGGCAGCCGCCGGCGCCCCATTCCGAAAGCCGCGCTATCCACTGGAATCCCTCCAACTGGTAGTTGCGCAATTCGGCTTGCAAGCCCTTCGGAACTGCGAATGTGGTTTGCGATGCCGCTTCAATCTTCTCGGCCAAAGCACCCAGCCCCGAATCGGCGGTTACCCCTTCCGATG
>JAZQOJ010000136.1:0-5029 GCA_045627805.1 Bacteroidales bacterium | reverse complement strand
ATCCTCTTTTTGCACATCAGAATTCAAGTAATCATTATTTGACACGTTTCGCGCATAGATATAGGTATTGGCGGGCACGTCAGGGTGTTTCCAATGCATCCGCCAGCGTTCGTAGCCGTTGCAGCTCACCAAACCGCTGTTGGCACCGCCCATCAGTCCGTATCCGCCTTGAATATTCATAAACGGCATCGCTTCCATACTTCCGCGGTGGTTGCCGCCAGAGGTGTGGAAACTGTTGCTGCCGAAAAGCGCGTGCGAGATCTCGTGAGGAATGATGCCGGTGGGATTGGTAGTGATGTCGCCGCCGCCCACATTTTGCAGCGTCCCATTATTTGAGAACCAACATTCCTCATCGTTGAGGGTAATGTATTTGCCTAACAGATAACTGCTGCCGCGCCCCGAATTCATTCCGAGCTCGCCATAATCTGCGGAAATATTGCGGATCAGGACCTGTGTGTAATAAAATCTGCCATTGTGCTCATAATCATAGTCCTCGATGGAGTTATGTCCATAAAGAGGTTGGAATCCATACTCGTTAATCACATCCACAGCCGCCTTCGCAATATTGTCATATCTAAACAGACGATATGTATCAATAACCCTTTTCTCCCTGACATTCACCACGATAAAGTCGCCCGTCAGTTGCAGCGAGTCGAAAGAGGACTCGCCGTACAATCGGGTGATGCAGCCGTGCAAATTCCCGCTATGGTAGGCGGTGTCCATAAGGTCGAGCAGGTAGGTCGGGATGGTTCCCGGCACATTCACACCTTCACGGGAAGGATTGTCAACGCGAGGCCAGAAATCGCCTTCCAATGTGTTGACATCGAGGTGCTCGTCATAAATGACATTCACGAAAATATTGAGAATGCGCAACTTGCAGTTGGGTTTCAGAACCGTCCCGTTCCAACTTTGGCTACTATTTTGGCTGAAGGAAAATGCAGTGCAAAAAATAACGAAAAGTACGAGAACGCTTCTTCTCATCATTCTACTGTTTTACGAATTTCACACTTGATTTCTTGCCGTTGACGAAATAGGTTGCGATGTAGGAGCCCGCCGACAAAGAACGGACATTGACGCGCATTCTGGCGTCGTTTACTTGCTGCGAATGAACCACACACCCGTACATATTGGTGATGTACAACATTCCATTAAGCGCAATTCCGTCCTCAAACTGAAGGGTCAGCGAATTTTTTACCGGATTGGGGTATAAACGGAACAAGATTCGTTCTTTGTCATCAATCTTGTCTGGAGGGGACTGCCAGCATCCGGCCCGCTCGTCTGCCATATAGACCAATTCTTCATCCTTATGAGCACAAAGCAGAATCGGATAAAATCCCCACCAATTATTGCTATTTCCCCCAGGACAGTCATCGTACCCATCGTGCCAGCCAAAAGGTGTGAAGTTTGGTCCTACACCTTCCACAAATACCACATTCTGTATCTTGTCACTAATAAAACGGGGGATTGCGTCCCACGGGTCGAGTGAGGGGAAAAGGTAAGATTTGGAAAAACGGATCATCTTTTTTCCATTTTCAAACCAAATGCTGTCGGCTACTATCGGAATCTTTTGATAGTCAAGTGCCCCGTAATAGTTAATATGATATGGCATATAAAATGTGTCGCCTAAAGCAAGTGACATATCGCATATCAACTCTTCGAGATCAAACTCGGGTACATACCGATATATTCTTCCCGTCACCGTGTCCTCCCTGATATAAAAATTTACGTCATAGTACTGATGCCATCCATAACGATTGGGAATAAAGTAGTATGTCTGTTGATTAAATGAAATCGTATCTGATCTGTTCCATCGGTATTCGTAAGTTTCCACCCCGAAGAAGTCAGGATCATACGTCACATAATACCCGCCAATATAATACTCGGTGATGCTGTCTCCAAAGAACGACTGGTACTGTGCGTGTGCCCGGTTGCAAATGCCACCTCCCGCCACCAGCAGCGCAAGAACGAGGGCTTTGAAAAATATGTTCTGTTTCATAATCGTTGGTTTGTGATCTGTGAACTGTGAACTGTTGTTGATTCGTTTAACCGTTTAAGCGTTATTATGTTTTATATTACTGATAATCAATAAGTTTTAATTAAAAGTCCCATATAGTGCTGACTGTTGCCTGAAATATCAATAATGCCAGTAAAGAAGATTTACATTTCATTCTCATCGCTTAACAAAAATATAACGTCCGGGCATCGCATTGGGGACTGTGTATTCTGCTCCAATTGATAAGACCAATGTGTCTCCTGTTCTTTTCGCTTTACAATAAGAAAAATTTTCGTCATCAATGATAGGATATGTCCAATCAAGAGAATCGAATTCGCCTTCAACGTCCCACTTGTAAAACCAGCCATCTTCAATCCGATACTTGCCACTCTCGTGGTCATAGAAAAAACATCTATGGATAGAATCATTAAACATATAATGGCTTTGGACGGAATATCTGATTGAGTCAAAGGTAATGTATAGATATTGATCGCCACACAGATACAGCGAATCTATCCAATCCCATACTCCCGTCAAATCATTGCTGTCAATGGGATTAGTCGAAGGATTTTGTGGTGGAATCGGATCTTTTTCACAGGAAGTCAGCCCTCCCGCCACCAACAGCGCGAGAACGAGGGCTTTGAAAAATGTGTTGTGTTTCATAATCGTTGGTTGGTGATCTGTGAACTGTGATCTGTTGTTGGTTTGTTGATGTTGTTGATTTGTTTAACCGTTTCCACGCTTAACCGCTTAACCGAATCTCCTACTGTTTTACGAATTTCACACTTGATTTCTTGCCGTTGGCAAAATAGGTTGCGATGTAGGTTCCAGCCGACAATGAACTGACATATAAGGGTTGCAAGCTTATCGTCTATTCTTCTCTACAAACTTGTTGAGCTCGTTTTTCGATGACTCGAACTCGAAAACGCTGTTCACCAAATAGTATTTGTTGGGGTCAAAACAGTATTCGTATGCGAACTTTAGGAACTCGAGCTTGGAGTTCTCGAATTCAAAAAGTCGGGCGATTTCGACAATCTGGCTGGTGGTGAGTTTTTCAGACTGCACTACTTGCTTGGCGACTTTGAGTTTCGAGGTTTCGAAATCCTGTTCTGCCACCAGGCGTTTGGCTTCTTGGAAATCGCGGTCGGAGCAGTGAGCCGGGGCGTGCGGTGGTGGCGGCACAGTTCCCGCTTGGGGAGCTGGCTGGGCTGGCTTGCGGTGGTCGGCTTGATGAGCCGGCTCCTGATGATGTGGATCGCCGTGGTGGTCTGACTGCGGTTTCGGCGGTCGCGCATCGTGATTGCCCTGCGAGTGGCCAGGTGCCGCGGGAGCGTGTTTGTCGATAGCGCGCAACATAATGCGGTGGTCGCGGCGGTCGTACTCCAACACATAATTGTTGTCGCCTGGATGTAATTGCACTTGCACACTGGCCGACGAGCGCTCGCGGTTGTCCATAACCACTTCCACACGATACTCGCCACGCGCGCTCAACTCGCTGACACTCACAAAGTCGCGCGAATTCGTGTTTTGCTGCTGGTTGTTTAAGTAAAGAAAGAATTTCTCGTGTTGCTGGCTTTCAATGGTGATAGTGGCGTGATGCTGCGCCATTGCGCCCCAGAAGAAACTCAATAAAAGAGTAAAAACAATGGATCTTTTCATAAAATGTTAATTTAGAATTTAGTAAAAATTTGGGCAAAGATACGATTTTTTTACAAAATGTATTATTTTTGCAAATTAATCAAAACAATTAAATATGAAAAAATTTTTTACCACCTTTTTTATGCTGGCGATCCTCGTAACAGCCGCTTTCGCACAGCAACCTTCTGTGTCAATTTCAGTTGACGAAATCACCAACAGGTCGTTCACCTGCTCTTTTGAGAAAAGTGAGAATTGCAATCAATACGCGATTCTATCCTCACTCGTAGGAGAGATGGACCAGTGGGCTATGATGTCGGGCAGTATGGAAGCCGCAGTGAGTGCATTCGGCATTACTTGCGTGAACGACACAACCTATACCTGGGACAACCAGCAACCCGGCTCGGAATATGTGGTTTATGTAGTGGCTAAGGGCGAAAGCGATGTCCTTTATACCGACACTCTCACCACTCTGCAGATGGGCGGATCGGGAGCCAGTGTCATCGAAGTGTCGGTGAGCAACATCGGCGACACTTCAGTTACCACAACGGCTGTTCCCAACGACCAAACGATGCTGTTCAAGGATTTAATCGTGCCTCGTCGGCTCGCCGACAGTCTCGGTATGGACTCGCTGGCTGTTTTCGTGCAAAACGATGTCTATGTTTATTACGAAACCGACACCTGGACTTGGCTGACACTTTCACCCGGCACGGAATACTTTTTCACGGCCATCGGTATGAACGCCGACAGCGTGTGGGGCGAGCTGGCGATGGTTCCGTTCACGACGACAGGCGAGAATGGCATCGTGTTCAATGCCGTTCCCGATTTCCAAGTATATCCGAATCCTGTTGCCGACAAGATGGTCATCAGCGGCATTGATGCCAATAGCAAAATTATGCTGTTGGATGCCCAAGGTCGTATGATTCAGAATGTTGTGGCCAATGATGCTCGTTATGAAATGCAAGTGGCTGAACTTCCTGCTGGCATTTACTTTGTGGCCGTGCAATATGGAGCCACCGCACCCGCAACCAAAAAAATCGTCAAACGTTAACCGAGCCATAACTATTTAACGATTTCCGACTTCACACATTCCACCCTTCGCTCAAGATGAACACCATCGCATCCATTTCCACAGCTCCCGGCATCGGAGCCATCGCCATTGTAAGAGTTTCGGGCGCACAAGCGTTTGAGATTGTGAACCAATTGCTCAAGCCGAATGTGAGGTTTATGGAACTCGCGGCGAAAACGGCCAAATTTGCGGGCATTTACGACGGGGACGTCCTCGTTGACCAAGTGGTAGTGGTGAAGTTCGCCGCGCCGCACTCCTATACGACCGAGAATATGGTGGAGATTTCGTGTCACGGCTCGCGCTACATTCAGCAGCGGCTCTTGCGGATGCTG
>JAZQOJ010000135.1:0-3964 GCA_045627805.1 Bacteroidales bacterium | reverse complement strand
AACCAGCTCGCCGTTGCGGTAAACCTCGTAGTCCATCGCCACCTTGCGGCCCTCGGTCTCGCCGTTCATTCCGACCGTCAGCGTGAAGTCGCTCGCCTCGCCGACCGACGACGCCATACTGTTGGTGTCGATGTCGATCAGCCCATCGAACTCGGCGACTTCTTCATCAGTTTCCTCTTCAACCTCAGCATTATTGACACGGAAAATCAGTTCGCGCGAGTCAAGCACACTTACAGAATGGCTGCCAGCGCCGCCAATACGTTCGCTTTCATTAAACATATAGGAGAAATCGCTGCCGCCCTCACGCTGTACAAGGTTGAACACCAAACGATAGACGCCGTTCTGGTGCCAAGTGGCCTTCACGTGCGAAGTCGTCGTGCGGAGGAACGCCTGATAGAAGTAATCATAATCGTAGTTGTAAATGCTGAACGTGGTGCCGGGAATTTCGCCCGTTCCATTCAAAATCTGGCTTTGGCCGAATGCGGTTCCCATATTCGCATTTTCTGTTGAAATGTTGACATCCCCATAATTGCCAATATCGTCAACCAGCACATCATCTTTGTAAAGTTCAAATTCGATGGCGAGTTTGAGATTCGGCATTTCAGTGCAATTGGTGTAACAGAACAAGTCAACTACGGTGTCTTGTTCAAGCGGGAGCGTAATGTCGTATTCGGAAAGGGTGAGAGTAGGTTCTCCTTGATTCACATTCAAATAATAGATCACGCTATCGCAACCGGGAGTATTCTGGTACTCGATATGAATCTCATCGCGAGTGGGTTCGGTGTAGGTTTCGCCCGTGACATCCCAGTAGAATGAGTCATCGGTACCGCACAATCCATAATTCACATATTCTTCTCTGACGGGACGCACCTCGAAATGAACTTTTCTCGTGATTTCGCATTCGCCAGCAGAAGCGTAAACGAGTTCGTAATCATCAGCCATATTGAAGACTGCATTCTGCTCCTCATCGTATAGGTAAGGCAGGTCGTTGCGGCAAACAATAACCGTATCATACTCAATGGGTTTACGGATTTCAACTTCGCAGCTGCCCGTAGCAACACAGCCGTGCTCATCCGTAGCAGTAACGCTGTAAGTATGGAAACCTTCAGAAGCGTTGAAACAGGTGCCCAAAGCAGCATCTTCCAAACCCGACTGCGCATCCGACTCCCAATGATAGGTGACATTGTCGGCCTCGCTGGTCGCATTAACCGTGAAGTGAGCATTCGGACAATAAAGCGGGTACTGGGCTTCCACCTGCAAGTTATGTTCAGGATAAATGGTCACCAGTGCGATATTGGAATAACTCGTATCGCATTCATTCACAGCATAATAACGCAATTTTGTATTATTCCAATCCGCAAATGTAAGCATATCCGGAATCACTTCCAAAACGGTGGTGTCATCGCCAATGATACGCTGCCAGCCCTGTTTGGTAATAGCACTTCCATTCGCATTGACAGTAGGTTCTGCAAAATCAAACGATGCGAACGAGCAAGAATACAAGACTTCGTCAAGGTCGGCGATGGTCGGGCGATCGTTGATAAGCAACTGTACCGGATTTGAGAATGAGGTGCCGCAACTATTTTCCGCCGCATAGCGTACGAAATAGCCGTTGTTGGCATAGCGTGCGGGCGCCGTGATGTCGAACTCAGCATAGTCACCTTCAAAATCAGAAGAGATTTCCCAGCGAGTAGTCGCCTCAACTCCCCTATTGTCAATTTCGGGAGCGACAAGCGGAATCATCTCGCCTGCGCAGATAGCTTCCGAGTACGAATGCAACGGATTGATGACAGGTGCATCGTTCACCGTTACGCTAACGGTGTCGCTATATTGGACAGCGCAATGCGTTTCAACTGCGGCAAAAATCCGATAGGTATTGCCGTAATCGAAAGGCGTTTCGGCATTGAACTCCACTGAAGGATACTCTTCATTCACAATGGCATACCAAGTGATGGCCGGCTCATCGCTTCCATTATAAGTCACAGCAGGAGCGTTCAAAGAAAGGTCAAGGACATCGCCCGAACACAGCGTGATATCCTGCGGCAAATTGCCGACCACCGCCAATGTATCCACCACAATCTGGACACTATTGCTGTAAGTATAATCGCAGCTATTCTGAACCATATAGCGGACATAACTGCCGTTCAAATCGTAAGTGACGTGCGTTGTATCGGTCCAATCCTCAAAGGTTTCGTTATCAGACGAAATCTGCCAACCGCGAGAGATCAGCGAGTGGTCGATGCCAGCGAAAGTCACGTCAGGAGCCACGATATTGAGTGCGCTGCCGTGGCAAATCGGATCTCCCGCCACGATGTCGGCCAAAGCCGGAGTTCCATTGACGTTCACGTCGAAAGAAACTGCATCGGTTGCGCCACAATAGTCGCTATTGATACGCACGAAGTAGGTCGTATTTTCTTCTGGAGAAACAACAATCGAAGACTCATTGCTGACCAGGTTTTCCTCGGCCACACTTCCGGCGAACCATTCGAAAGTACTGTTATCGCCCAGCGTGCCGTTGGCAGTCAAGGTGACTTCGTTGCCATTGCAAACGATGTTGCTGCCCGAAATCTCGGTTGGAGCCACAGAGGGCTGATCCACCACAACCGTGACGGGAACTCTTTCCGCAGAGATACAACCATAACGGATTTCTCCCGTGAGCGTGTAGTCCAATGAGCCGTAGAAAGTGCCCGGCTCCGCCTGACTCGGGAACGAGCTTTCGTTGCCGCCCTGAACCACATAGCCCGAGTTAATGTTGAGGAATTCGTCACCTTCCAATCTATCGCCAGGATCAATGTTCGTGAAATAATTGTAGTTGAAATTGAAATTAGCAGTGATGAAGAACGAATAATTTGCATTGGGGACGAATGTCAAAGGTTCTGGCAAATTGAGCGTCATCAATTCATTCGGAGTGAAAACGGGAGTGAAGGTGATGGGGCCTGACCATTGCGTCGGGTCGGTCATTGCATCAGCACAACCGCCTTCCTTATAATAGATGTTAACGATGGCTTGTTCGCCCACGAAACTTGCGCTCACATTCGGCATAATGGTCAACGAATCCAGCTGCATCGGAACGTTTCCGACCTCCAAGTCGAAGAAGACGCCGGTGGCAGCGTGGTTGTCGTCGTTCAGCGCGAGTGAGCCCAGATGACGGCTTCCACTTTGCGAAAGCACATCAGAAGCGGCTGCCGCATAGTAGGTCGTGGTTTGCTCTGGAGTAGGATACCAGAACTCGTCCATCGTAGATACGCCAGCAATCGTGCCGCCGGTGGGCTCGGTGTACCAAACCACATCCTGTTCCTCATTGTCATCGGAAATCGTGGCAAAGCCATAGAGTTCGACGGCCTGTCCCTCGCAGATTTCGGGATCTTCATCAAATGTCAGTACAGGCGCATCAATCGGAGTGAGCGTGACACGGACCTGGGCGGTATCAGAGTAGCAGAAATAATCGGCGACATTGCTGCTGACCGTAGTCGGATTCTGAATGGGCAGACGTGAGGCCCTGACGTAAAGCACGGTGTCGGAAAGGAGCTGTTCCAAAATCAGATTCTTGTTCTGTGCAAGCACCTGCGTGCAGCGCTCGTCGCTGTACCAAGTATAAACGATATCTTCGGCCTGATCGTCATTCAGAATGTCCAAAGAGGCATTGGTACCGCACTGAATCGTAACATTTTCCACGATGGGCTTATTGATTTCCTCGGCAGTTACAGTTACGTGAGCCACTTCGGAGATGCAGGTCCAGATGGTGTCTTCAATGATATTCTGAGTATAGTTGGCGATTTTTGCCGTAATGCGAGCGTAGCCGTCACCGGGATGCCCACTTTCCGTTAAACCAGAAGGAGCGTCAAAGGGTTCAGTGCCATCATAAGTCAAAGCATCGGTGAGGAAATATTGAGAAGGAACGGAATAGCCGATCGGCACGTATGCGGCAGTCGCTTCAGTCCAGACGAAGCCAGAGCCGCCGCCG
>JAZQOJ010000134.1:0-12009 GCA_045627805.1 Bacteroidales bacterium | reverse complement strand
GCGCACCGTCACGGTGCGCGTCACGGAGGTGCAGCCCTGCTTCTGCAGCTTCAACTCGTAGGTTCCTATCAGCACGTTGTTAATGATTTTGGGTGTGGTGCCCACCTTCGTGCCGTCGAGCAGGATGTCGGCCTGCAAAGGGTCGGAGTTCACGCTTATTTTTCCGTAAATGGGCGTGGGCGCGTCAAGGGCGATGGTGCTGTTATCGCCGCGGGCGAGGGCAATCTGCTTGGTGGCGGTGGCGTGCGAGGTCTTTTTCGTCTCCACCCTGTAGGCGCCGGCGGGCAGTCGGCCGCTCCAGCGGCCCGTGCCCTTCTTCTCGCCGTTGATCCAGATTTCGGCGTCGCTGTCGCTGCACGCGAACACCGGCTCCGCAAAGTTGGGCTGCAGCGTGAAGCTCACATTGGTGGTCTGGTTGTCGGAAACCGTCACCTGCTGGGTGGCGTCCTGCCACATCTCCTTGGCCACCTGCACGGTGTAGCCCTTGCTTTCCAGTTTGTTGGAAGTGTAGGGCGTGGTGCCCACCTGACGCCCGTCGATATACACGGCGGCATCGCTTTCGGGCGCGCTGGTCACCTTGATGAAGCCGTAGTTGGGCTTCAAGGCAATATCCAGCGTCGTGGTCTCGTCGGGCGTTATCCGGAACTTGCCCATTGTGGGGTGGTACAGTTCCGTCACGGCCTCGTAGGAATGTTCGCCCACGGACAGCATTTTGGCGTACTGGCCGTTTTTCAGGACCACGATGCTGCCATCAATCTTCACGATGGCATCCGCCGGCGAAACCGTCAGCATCAAGAAGTTCTGCTTGTTCTGTTCCTCCACGATGGTGGTGATTTTGGCGGTGGTGAGTTCCATCACATAGACGGAGGATGCTTCGATGGGCTCTGGGTATTCGTAGTTGCGGAGCTGTCCGAGCTGCGGGTGTGCGATGGTGATACGGCGGGAGCCGGGAGCCAGCCACACCCAGATTTCGGCGGTCTTGTATTCCACGTCCTTGCAGATGCCCATCAGGTCGGGCTGGAAGGAGAAGCCCGTTTCGGTGGTGATGATTTTCAGCAGGGCGCAGTTGCGGGCGTTCTCGTCCTTCACGGGATTCATACGCGCCGTCAGGTCGGTGGGGTCGCTGGCGAAACTTTTCACGGAAATATTCTGTGCCAGAACGGTGGAAACCGCGAACAGGCAAAGGATGATGGAAAGGGCGAGACGCTTCATTTCAATACATTTGTTAACAAACACATTCGGGCGGCAAAGATACGATTTTTTTGTGATTGGTGAATGGTGAACTGTGATCTGAATTGTTGAGGTGTTGAGGTGTTGAATCGTTGAATTGTTGAATTGTTGAATTGTTGAATTGTTGAATTGTTGAATTGTTGAATTGTTGAATCGTTGAATCGTTGAATTGTTGAATTGTTGAATTGTTGAATTGTTGAATTGTTGAATCGTTGAGGTGTAATTTATGATGCAGGGGCTGTAGAGACGGACGGTCGTCCGTCTCCCGTTGCGGTATTGAGGTTGTTGAACCGACGAATGCCGGGCAAAAAGTCGCAAGTCCAAAGTCTCAAGTCTTTTTTTGAAAAAAACAAAAAAAACACTCGGCGGGTTCGTTAAAATTTTGTATTTTTGCAAGTTTCAATTGAAGATTGAATTTTAATCAATAAACAAATCAAAAATACACACAAAACTATGAGTATCACAAAATTAGACCAAATCATCGAACTGGTAAAGACCAGACCTCAGAAAAGATTAGTAGCCGCATACGCAAACGACGCGCACACCATTGAAGCCGTTCACAACGCAGTGAAAATGGGCATCGTGAAAGCCACCCTCGTCGGCGACGAGTCCACCATCAAGGAAGTTTGCAAGGCCAACGATATCGACCCCAACGATTTCACCATCATCCAGGAAGCCGACGAGAACAAGGCGGCAGCCAAGGCCTGCGAACTCATCAACAACGGCGAGGGCGACATCCTGATGAAGGGTCTGCTCTCCACCGACAAGTATATGCGCGCCATCCTGAACAAGGAACGCGGACTGATGCCCGGACCGAAAGCCGTGCTTTCGCACGTCACCGTCATCGAGACGCCCCGCTACCACAAGCTGATTGTTTGCGGTGATGTCGCCATCATTCCCGCCCCCGACCTCAACCAGAAGATTGCCATCACCAACTACCTGGTGAACACGGCCCGCACAGCCCTGCAGATTGAGAAACCGAAAGTAGCCGTTCTGGCCGCCACCGAGCAGGTTCTCCCCGCTATGCAGGCCTGCGTTGACGCCTGCATCATCAGCAAGATGGGCGAGAGAGGTCAGATCAAGAACGCCGTCATCGACGGTCCCCTCGGCGTTGACCTCGCCATTGATATGGAATGCGTGAAAATCAAGGGCGTGAAGAGCGAAGTGGCCGGCGATGCCGACTGTCTGGTCTTCCCGAACATCGAGACGGGCAACGTGTTCTACAAGTGCAACACCAAGCTTGCCGGCGCCGAACTCGGTGCGATGGTGGTGGGTGCGAAAGTGCCCTGCGTGCTCTCTTCCCGCGGCGACTCCACCCATACCAAACTTTACTCCATCGCTCTGGCAGCCGCTGTCGCGAAATAGTAAAAAGCATTACACAATCAGTTGAAATGAAAAACACTCTCTTTATCATCAGCGCTTTGCTCTGCTGCGTCCTCTTTGGCGGATGCGGCAGCAAAGTGCATTACGAAATGTCGAAGGACGTGCAGCAGGGCCGAATCTTCCAACTTTACAAAGCCGAATACCACGCCGACGACGGCCAACTGGTCACCACCGCCGCTTTCCACATCGACAATGCCAGCGGCACCCTCGTGAAACTGTCGGACAAGTCGTCGATCGACTGCAACGGAAACGAAATGAAATGGAACCGTAACGGCGAATACACTTTCACAGCAAAAGAATTGGCCGACACCATTCGATTCGCATACCAGAACAACGACAAGGAGAGCTTTAATAACAAACTGATTGTCAATAGTATAAAAATCAATCAGGAAAATATCACGCTTCTCAAAAACAGCGAGAACCTTCTTGTTTTCGAAGGAAAAGACTTTGAAGAGCACGAAAGCGTTTTGCTGGTTCTGCTGAACAACGGCGACGACATTGAGGTCGAGACCGACGTGGAGCGCCGCAACATCATCATTTCGGAAGAATACCTGTCGTCGGTTGCGAAAGGCACCTACCAAGGATATTTCATTCGCAAGAACTACAGTTCCGACGTGAATGCCAGCGACCGTGGCGGCGTATGGGAAAGCTCCTATTTTTCAAATGAAAAAACAATCACGATTCAATAATGAAAACAAGCTTAAGAACACATACCTGTGGCGAACTGAACGCCAGCAACATTGGCGAGAAAGTGACGTTGTGCGGCTGGATTCAGAAAATCCGGAACCTGGGAGGAATGACCTTCATTGACCTGCGCGACCGCTATGGACTCACCCAGTTGGCCTTCAACGCCGAAACGAATCCCGAACTCTGCAAACAAATCGAGCCCTTCGGCAGAGAATGGGTTATTCAGGTAACTGGCACTGTGGCAGAACGTTACAGTAAAAACAAAAACATTCCGACGGGCGACATCGAGATTCTGGCCGAAAACATCACCGTGCTCAACGAGTCGGTGACACCGCCCTTCACCATTGAGGACGAGTCGGATGGCGGCGACGAACTGAGAATGAAATACCGCTACCTCGACTTGCGCCGCAACCCGGTGAAAAACAACCTGCTGTTCCGTCACAAGTTGGGCATCGCCATCCGCAACTATATGAACAACATCGGCTTTGTGGAAATCGAGACTCCGATGCTGGTGAACTCAACTCCCGAAGGTGCGCGCGACTTCGTGGTTCCGTCGCGACTGAGCCACGGCGAATTCTACGCACTTCCGCAGTCGCCCCAAACTTTCAAGCAACTGCTGATGGTTTCCGGTTTCGACCGCTACTTCCAGATCGTGAAGTGCTTCCGCGACGAAGACCTCCGCGCTGACCGCCAGCCCGAGTTCACACAGATCGACTGCGAAATGTCGTTCGTGGAACAGGAAGACGTGCTCCAGACTTTCGAGGGACTTATCAAATACATCTTCAAGGAAATCAAGGGGATGGACATCGCGCCGATTGAGCGCATCACCTGGCACGACGCAATGAAGTATTATGGAAGCGACAAGCCGGACGCACGTTTCGGAATGCGCTTCGTGGAACTGAACGACGTGTTGAAGCACAAGGACTTCAAAGTCTTCAACGAGGCGGAACTCGTGGTCGGCATCGTGGCCAAGGGCTGCGGCAACTACTCGCGCAAGCAGCTCGACGAGCTCACCAACTTCGTGAAACGCCCGCAAGTCGGTGCCAACGGTCTCGTGTATGTCCTCTGTCAGGAAGACGGCCACTTCAAATCGTCGGTTGACAAATTCTACGACCAAGACGACCTGAAGCGTGTTGCGGAAAAGGCAGGCGCCGAAGCCGGCGACCTCATCCTCATTATGGCAGGTCCCCGTCAGAAAACGCAAGAGCAACTCTGCCAGCTCCGTCTTGAGATGGGCAGCCGCCTCGGCTTGCGCAAAGCCGGCGAGTACAAACTGCTGTGGGTCATCGACTTCCCGCTTTTGGAATGGGACGAGGAGACGCAGCGTTACTATGCGATGCACCATCCTTTCACAGCACCCAAGCCCGAACACGAAAGTATGCTGGAGAGCGACCCCGGCGCGGTGAACGCCAACGCCTACGACCTGGTAATCAACGGCACCGAAGTGGGTGGCGGTTCCATCAGAATTCACAACAAGGAATTGCAGAAACGTATGTTCAAAGCACTGGGTTTCAGCGAAGAAGAAGCCCAGAAGCAGTTCGGGTTCCTGATGAACGCGTTCCAATACGGCGCACCGCCTCACGGTGGTCTGGCCTTCGGCTTCGACCGTATGTGCTCCGTACTCTGCGACGCCGACACCATCCGCGACTTCATCGCGTTCCCGAAAAACAACGCGGCCCGCGATATGATGTTAGGCGCGCCCACTCCCATTTCCGACATCCAACTGAAGGAATTAGGACTCAAATAATTGATGTTCGATACGAGGGAGGTCACTATGTGGCCTTCCTCTTTTTTTTCGCCTAAAACAAAAAACAGTCTGAGACGGTGCCCCACACCATTTTCACGACAACAGTATAAAACCTCAAAAATTCTGCCACATAATTCAATGGAAAAGACAAATGTAATGCGCATTTTGACGCAAAAGGAGATTGAGTTCACGCCACACGAGTACGACCCGTCGCTCACCGATGGCGAAAGCATCGCCCAAATTCTACAGCAGGAGCCATCGCAGGTGTTCAAAACGCTGGTAACCGTTGCCAATACGGGCGAGCATTTCGTGTTCGTGATTCCCGTGTGCAGCTCTTTGGACTTGAAAAAGGCCGCCAGTGCCGCCGGTGTGAAGAACATTGCGATGATCAAGCAGAAGGAACTACTTCCGCTCACGGGCTACATTCACGGCGGCTGCTCCCCTATCGGAATGAAAAAGCCGTTCAAAACCTTCTTGGAAGAGAGTGCGCAGTTGTACGACAAAATATTTTTCAGCGCCGGGAAAGTCGGCTTCCAGGTGGAAACATCGCCCGACTCGCTTTTGGCTCTGATTGACACCGAGTACGCCGACCTTATTTAAAATTCGCGTTTCTCAGGTCGCGATATGATTTTGAGAAACAAGAGAAACGAGAACGACGAGAAGGGGACTTGAGACTTTCGACTTACGACTTTTGCCTGGCATTCAACAACTATCTCGCTGCGCTCGTCTCTCAACACTCAGATCACAGATCACCAATCACCAATCAATAAAATATGAAAAAGCACATCCTAACAATCGCAATCTTATCGGTGTGGTGCTCGCTGATGGCGGCGCCCGTTTCGAGAGATCAGGCCGCTCTGGTAGCACTGAACTTTTATAAAAGTCGCTGCGCGGCCAACGCTACGGAAGCGCGGCTGGCCTACACGGGCAACGGCACCCGCAGCGGACGAGCCACCTTTTACACCTTCAACATCGGCGAGGGCTTCGTGATAGTGGCTGGCGACGACCGTGCCCGCCCCATCTTGGCCTATTCCGACGAAAGCACGTTTGATGGGGACAACCTTCCGCCGCACGTTGCCTTCTTTCTTGGAGAATATTCGCGTGAAATGGAAGCCGTAACCGCGTCCTGCACATCCGACGAAAGCATTCTTCGGCAATGGAACCAGCTTGTTCACAATGAGATAAGCCATACGAAAACCGGCGAAGTGGTGGTAGGGCCACTCCTCAACAACAAGTGGGACCAAAAACAATATTACAACTCCTACTGTCCCACCGACAGTCACGGGATGGGCGGACACGCCCTTGTTGGCTGCGGCGCGCTGGTGATGGGACAAGTGATGCACTACTGGAGATTCCCGGAAACGGGCAATGGCTATCACTCCTACACCTGCAACTATGCGGCCTACGGCAATGGCTATGGCGATTACGGAGAGCTTTTTGCCGATTTTGGCAGCACGAGCTACAATTATGCGCAAATGCCTGAGAAGCTGGTCGGCACCTCCAGCAATGTGCAGAAAATCGCAGTTGCGAAGCTGCTCTACCACTGCGGTGTTGCCGTAGATATGGTTTACGGGGTCAACGCAAGCACCTCAAACTCTAACAACATCGTACCCGCCTTCTCCACCTATTTCAGATATCCCGCCACGGTGGTTTACAAGGAGCGCAGTTACTACAACGACACGCAATGGTGGAATTTCATCCGAGGAGAGCTTGACGAGAGAGCGCCCTTCCTCTATGGCGGCAACGGCAGCTACGGCGGCCACGTGTTCGTGTGCGACGGCTACCGCGACGACGACTTCGTTCACCTGAACTGGGGATGGGGCGGCAGTTACAACGGCTATTTCTCACTGAGCGCCTTCAATCCGGGACCATACGATTTCAACTCCAACCACGCCATCATCATCGGCATTCGCGGACCGCAATTGCCCGAAGAGATTGCCGAGAACGCTGACTGCGGGTTCCGCATTTACCCCAACCCGACCAGCGGGCAACTCAACATTGAATGGGAAGAGTCCAGCACTCAAGACCAGCAGATTCGCATCAGCGACCTGACGGGACGCACGCTGTATTGCGGCACCATTGCAAGAAGCGAAAACTCGCATACGATTAACGTAAGCAACTTTGCCAAAGGCATTTACCTTCTCAGCATTGAAAATGGGAAACAGAAAGCGGTGAAGAAGTTCGTCATCAACTAAATTAAGGAATCCACAACCCAGCGGTCAACGGCTTTGATTTGCACGATCGGAGCGATGGCCGACTCGCCTGCACGCCCGATGCTTTTGCGCAAGGCGTGCAGTTCTTTTACCTTCGCCTTGCTATCCGGCACCGGCTGCGTAGGCAGGCCCGCCTCCTTCAGTATCAGATTGCTTTTGGATGCGATAGAAAGTTCCAGATAAACAGACACATAGCAACACATATCGAAGAACACTTCAGGTTTGAAGCCGTCTTTCAGCGTGAGCATATACTGTCCGGCTTTCGTGGTTTTCAGTTCGCCGCGCTTGATGGAGCCGAGCAAAGCGATTTCATTATTGATGCAGTCGTCGATCCAATGGTGAATGTAGCGCTCGTTTTTCTTGAAAAGTGAGCGTTTGCTCAGGAGGAAGTAGGCCACCATAATGACCAGCAGGATGGCTTCTGGGATGGGGGCGTTTTCGTGAATGAAGTGGATTAGAGCGGTGAGGGCGAAGGCGAGGACGACGTACAGGTTCTTGAGCGCGGGTTTTCCGCCGAAACGGTTCTGCCAGATCATCACGAGCATCATTGCCAGCGTGGAGGTGCAGCCGACGTGCATCACGGCCTCCTCGAGTCCGACGGCGAAGGATTCCAGGGCCGTCATTTCCTGGGCGACCGAAATCATCACGAAACTTTTGGAAAGAGCGAATCCCGCGCCGATAGCCGCCCCGTAAATGGTGGCGTTTCCGAGAAGGACGACATTGCGCCAGCGCAGAATTGCGAGCAAGACGACGCCTTTACAAACCTCATCGACGATGGGCGCGGCGAACTTCTCGCTCCAGTGTCCCAGCCAAAAGGCGGCGACCAGATAGCAGGCGGCGCCCGCCAAGGTCACCAGCACCAGACGTTTGGCGCTGGTCAGCGCGAACGAGTCGATCCAGCGCAGATACACGATGAACAGCACGATAGGCACAGCCGCCAACAAACAATATAGAAAAGTCATCATAAATTACGGATTAAGACGGATTTTCGGTACTTAGCACCTGCGTACCGGCCTGATAAGGAGTCATTTCACCCGCCAGCACCTTGGGCAACACCTTCTCGATTTGAGCCGCGACAATGGGATTTTGGAAAAAATTATTTTGAAGCATAAAGTTAATCCAATCATAAAAGATCTGGACATTCTGCTCGCTACGGTTTTTCTGAAAGAATCCGTTTGACTTTGTAAGTTGCTCATACTGAAGCATTGTCAACCAGATTTTATCAATATCCTTATGTTCGATGGCGGAGCAAGTGGCGACGGGCACGTCCCAACCGCTCTCGTTTTTGGGGAAGAGGCGGAGGGCCGACTGATAGCGGACGCGGGCGAGCTCGGCGGGGTGGACATTGTCGCCGTCGGCCTTGTTGATGTCGAGGGCGTCAGCCATTTCCATAATGCCGCGTTTGGTGCCCTGCAGTTCGTCGCCAGCGCCGGAAAGCATCAGCAGCAGGAAGAAATCGACCATACTTTTGACAACGGTTTCCGACTGTCCCACGCCGACGGTCTCCACGATGATCACGTCGAAGCCGGCGGCCTCGCAAAGGGTGATGGTCTCACGGGTTTTGCGGGCCACGCCGCCGAGAGTGGAACCCGACGGGGAAGGGCGGATGAAGGCGTGCGGGTCGGTGGAGAGTTTCTCCATTCGCGTCTTGTCGCCGAGGATACTGCCTTTCGAGCGTTCGCTGCTGGGGTCGATGGCGAGCACGGCGATATTCTTTCCGCAAGAGGTGAGGTGCGTGCCAAACGACTCGATGAAAGTGCTTTTGCCCACGCCCGGTACGCCGGTGATGCCGATGCGGAGCGAGTTGCCGGCGAAAGGCAGACAGCGTTCAATCACCTGCTGCGCCATCTGCTGGTGAAGCGGATTCACGCTTTCAATCAGCGTGATGGCACGACTGAGGATGACGCGGTTGCCCGCGCGGATTCCCTCCACATACTCGTCAACGGAGAGTTCTTTCCGTTTGCGTCGCTGCAAGTACGGGCTCACCTGCGAGGGTTGCTCAATGCCCGCACGCTCGTGCAGAGCCGTTTCAAAACCGCCTTCTACCATGATGTCGAGCAGGAAACTGAACTTGCAATCACGTCGGTTCCGTTCACCTCCACGGTGGTGTCGCTTTCAAACAGTTGGCACTGATTGGCGCTCACGTCGTTGCCATCCCAGCTATCGTAACCGATAACCTGCTCATTCTCATTATAATACTTACACAAGCAATCGCTTTTTTCGCAAGCTGCGAAAGCGAAAACCAAGCCAATGGAGGCACATAAAAAGGTGATTTTTTTCATATTGTTGAACTGTTGAATTGTTGAACTGTTGAGGTGTTGAACTGTTGAGGTGTTGAACTGTTGAATTGTTGAACTGTTGAGGTGTTGAACTGTTGAGGTGTTGAACTGTTGAACTGTTGAATTGTTGAACTGTTGAATTGTTGAACTGTTGAGGTGTGAACTGTGATCTGTGATCTGTGATCTGAGTTGTTGAGGGGTTGAAAGGGAGCGAAATCGGGCATCAATCTTGGCTGCATTCCACTCGGAAATCCATCGCGCCCAAGTCGATGCCATAATCTTCGAGGGGGAGTTCCAACGAGTACGAATCGTTCATACTCTCACAATCTTCTTCGGTAAGGTGCTTGTCGTCCCACACTTTGATGTCGTACAGCTTATCCCTTTTGTAATACTTGCACACGCAGTCTTTACGACAAGAAGTTGATAATAAAGCAATTATAACAAGCAGAAGGATTGAACAGTGTTTCATTTCGTGGAATAAAAAATTTCTGCAAAGATACGTGATTTTCGGGAAATATTCACAAAAAAATCAGGAAATCATTTCTCGCGATTCCGAATCGGGATGGAGGAACTGGCGGACATTCACTTGCATTAAATTGAAAAACAGCGCGACGGGAAGGGATTATTTCGAAAAAAATTGTAAATTTGCACCTTGAATTTCATTGAGGTCAATTCTATTCAAAAAAAATCATAAACAATTAAAAATCAAACAAGTATGAAAAAAGGATTCCTCTTGGCTGCGATGGCAGCATTCGTTCTGAGCTTTAATGTTCAGGCGCAGGACACGGAAGAGAAAAAGGAAGACGAGGGCTACAAGTTCACCGTAGTGAAAGAGCTCCCGATCACCTCAGTAAAAGACCAGAACCGTGCGGGCACTTGCTGGTGCTACTCAGGGCTCGGTTTCATTGAAGCCGAACTGCTCAGACTGGGCAAGGGCGAATACGACCTTTCCGAGATGTTCATCGTTTACAACACTTACATTGACCGTGCGAAAGCGGCGGTGCGCACCCACGGCGACGTTTCCTTCTCGCAGGGCGGCTCGTTCTACGACGTGATTTACGGTATGAAGACCTTCGGCCTCGTTCCGGAATCGGAAATGCGTCCGGGCGCTGCTTACGGCGACACCTTGTCTGACCACACCGAGCTTTCGGCAGTGAGCGACGCGGTAGTGAAAGCCATCGCGCAAGGCGAGCACAAGAAATTGCAGAAGAGCGCCGACGGAATGCCCGTATGGGAGAAGGCCATCCGCGCCATCCACACCGCATACCTCGGACAATGCCCTGAGAAATTCACCTACAACGGTGTTTCTTACACTCCGAAATCATTTTACGAGTCAACCGGACTGAACGCCGACGACTACGTTTCCATCACCTCTTACACCCATCATCCTTTCTACGAGAAATTCGTTCTCGAAATCCAGGACAACTGGCGTTGGAGCCAGTGCTACAACCTGCCCTTGGACGAATTTATGCAGGTTTTCGACAATGCCATCGAGAACGGATACACCATCGCCTGGGGTTCCGACGTGAGCGAACAGGGATTCCGTATGGGCGTGAAGAAAGGTTTCTGCGTGCTTCCCGAGACCAACGCATCTAAAATGATGGGCACCGATATGGCACACTGGACCGGAATGAAGGCCAATGAAATCCAAGACGAAGCAGCCAAGCATCCCACTCCGCAACGCTGGGTTAGCCAGGAGGAACGCCAGGAAGCTTACGACAACTGGGAAACCACCGACGACCACGGTATGCTGATCTACGGCACCGCGAAAGACCAGGACGGCAACGAATATTATATGGTGAAGAACAGCTGGGGCGACTATGGCGACTATCACGGAATGTTCTACGCAAGCAAGGCATTCGTCCGCTACAAAACAATGAACATCGTGGTTCACAAGGATGCTCTTCCAAAAGACATCAAGAAAAAACTCGGTATCAAATAATTCAGCCGAAAATACTGAAAACGGGAAGCAAAAAACTTCCCGTTTTTTTATGCTATAGCAGGCCATTTTTTCGTAAATTTGCACCCTAATTTCACACATTGAAAACAGCATACCATTTTATTCAAAAATAATGATGAAAAAATTTTTTCTTTTACTTGCCTTCATTGGCATCACCATCTTTGGCAACGCACTCAACATTCCCACCCTTTCAAGTCCGAGCAACGGAAGTTCGCCCTATTCCGTAAGTCCGCAACTCTCTTGGAATTCAGTTTCCGGAGTCAGCGGCTACCAGTGGCAATGCGACACCTCCGCCAACTTCGATTCGCCGTTATGCGTGTCGGGGACTCGCAGCAGCAGTTATCGCTACGTTAATCCGGAAGGCCTTCACTACGGCGAAACCTACTTCTGGCGCGTGAGATGCTTTTACGGCGCCGACACCTCCGACTGGTCAACTGCCTGGACCTTCAGCACCGCCAACCGCATCACGCTCGTGTCGCCCACCGACGGAACGCACTCCCCCGGCGTGAG
>JAZQOJ010000133.1:0-4705 GCA_045627805.1 Bacteroidales bacterium | reverse complement strand
CACCGGCTTCGTGGTCACCATCCTTGCAAATGTCACCGGGCAATAGCCACCAGGATTGGTCACCGTTACAGCATACTCGGCATCGGCATTCGCCTCGAAAGAAAGTGCGGAAAGGGCGTGGGTGATTTCCTCGTCGTTGACCGTCCACGCGAACTCGCACTGCGTTCCGGGAGAATAAGTCAGAATCTTGTTGCGAAGATAACCGATTTCCGTAGTATTGAGGTAGAAAGCACCGGCCCAGCTGGTCTGATAATCCTCCGGATTGGCAGCGGGCGCAATAGTCAAATAACTTTGGGTACCGCTGATGTAACTATTGATACCCACATACGCCGATGAGCTACTGGTGGCGGTCGTAGCGGGCACAGCACCATAATGCACCTCGATCTTATTGGTTCCTTCGTACAGCCAGTACTGACTCTGATAGAAGTAGTCTTCGGCTGTGTTGCCATAATAGCCATAGCCATCATTCTGAACCACGAAGATACGGTTGGGTGCCGTGCCCAAGGTGGTGTAATAATATGCCTGATCCAAGTCGCAGCGAGCATCGCGCGTGAGCGCCGAAATGAAATTATAGTTATCAGGCATCGAATACAAATACAAATTAGTCGATGACGACGTTCCACCCGCATTCAGGAACAACTGTCCGTTAGTGGAAGGATAAACAGTGGTGACACTCTGTCCAGAATACTTGAAATTGAAACCAGACGGCAAAGTGATGGTGCCGTACTGGCTGTCATAACCGCTATAGGAGCCACTGCTCACCGACTGTACACCAGGCAGTTCGTGGATGTCGGTGTAGTCGCCCTCGGCCACACTAAAGCGATAATTCGCCGCACGCGTAGCAAGATCCCCATTTTCCACATACAGTGAAACCCAATCGCCATCATACAAGCAGGAAGTGCTGGACGGTTCGGATGCGAACGACACTTCGGGAGTGGTCAGCAACTGCACCTCGCACGTATTCGTGTGCGAACAGCCATCCTCTGTAAAAGCGGTTGCCGAATAGGTGGTGGTGGCATCCGGAGTTACGGTGATGGAGTCGCCCGTCGTTCCGTCGCTCCAGCTCACGCGGCTGAATGCGTCGGGATTGGTGACCGACAAGGTGGAGCTTCCCGCATCGCAAATCACCGGATTGCTGGACGAAATCGTGAAGGCAGGCATTGTAGTGACCTCGCTGGTGTAGGTCAGCGGACACGGGTTGCCCACTTCCGTAGCAGTAACAGACAATGTGGTTGGCGTTTCGGGAGTGAACCGATAGGTGGGCTCATTGTCGTTGTCGATAGGCGTTCCATTCTCACTCCATACAGCCATCACCTCCGGGAAGCCCAATTTCACCTGCGCAATGGTAGTAGAAATGCTCTTATTCGTTGCAGTCAAGTTGAATGGATTAATATCTGTGTTGTCTTGATAGTAATATAAGCCGCGTTTCTCGGAAGTCGTGGGCGTGTATCCGTAAAAATAGCGAGATGAATAATTACCCGTATTGTCATCAAAACAAATCAGCAAATTGTCCTCGCCATTGTATGCGAACGGCTGATCCAACGTGATGGTGGCCCAGCCGGGAGTGCTGAACGAATAGGTTCCAGAGTAAACGAGGTCGCTCGCCACAATTGTTTCATAATCTGAGGTCGAGCTGAAGTTCGTCTTATTCGTATGCTTCATAAACACTCTGACACTCGAATTGGTTGCAACAGTTCCATTGTAGTAAAATGCGATTGAACGAATGAGTCCCGCACGGTGGATTTCTTCCGCCGTATAAATCTGCTGGGTAACACTATAATCAAAGTTCCGATAGATGGGGAAATACCCGGTAGTGGACGTTCCCTCTCCTACTTGCACGTCGCCCGCTCCAATGCCCATCGCCTCAAGCGTCACTTCCGTTCCAAGTGGCACGCAGGTGGTCACTTCGGGGGTGGTGGAATAGGTAACGGCGGGAATACGAAGTACCGACACGGTAGTGCTGGCGTCTCCTACGCAGCCGTCAGCGGTGGTTGCGGTCACACTGTACGTTCCCGTAACGAGCGGCTCTATCGTAGTGCTCATTCCTGTTGCGGAGTTGCTCCAGGCGGCAGAGGCGAACAGCTGCGGATTGCTCAGCGAAAGGGTCACCGGCTCGCCGGGACACTGGTTCTGCGGAGCGGCCACGATCTCCACTTGCGGCATCACCGTTACATCCTTTGTCAAGGTCACTGGGCAGTCGCCGCCGTTGGTCACAACGACTGTGTAAGTGGTGTTCTCGCTGGGAGCGTGTATCACACTGGAAGTGGTTGAGGGAAGCACCTCATCGTTGGCGCGCCACTCGTATTCGTAGTCCGGCGGCATCCCGAAACGCGTGTTCGGACGGTATTGCCACTGCTTCTTATTGTCCATACTCGTGTTCGGGCTGGCCACACTGGTGGTTCGGTAATTGTCGGAATAATAGTTCAACGTGGAATACCAACCGGGGGTGGAAGTGCTTTTGAAAGTGTATGAGTCAGAATTATAATCTCCTGAATTGTCCATAACGGCCACCACTAAGTTCGCATTGCCCGAATAGTGGAACGGCGTGCTCAGGGCGAAGTCGTTCCAGCCCTGCGAGCAGTTCAGACTGCCGCTATAGACCTGTGTCAGACCAGACGTGACAAAATCTGTGGCCGCAGTGCCTGCAAACTCTGTCTTGTCGGTCTCGCCCATATAGATCGTCACATCGGTCTTGTCTGTCATTGCAGAAGAATAGCCATATTCGAAGCCGATGGACTCAATCGTACCCGCACGGCCAATATCTTCGGGCGTATAAAGCATCTGACTATAGGTATAGTTATAATAATTGTTGACAGGTACATAATGGGTTGTTGAAGTGCCCTCGCCCACCACAGGATTGGAGTTGGGAACGATTAGCGAGAGGGTGATGTCGGAGCCGGCTTGCTGGCACGGCACGTCGGGTACGGGAGCCGCCATTGAGACGGTGGGATAGTTTTTCACTTCCACCTCGCGGCTGGTCTCGCCCGCACATCCGAAATGGTCAGTAACGGAAAGGGTGTAGGTGGTCGTCACATCGGGCGACACCGTAATGGAGTTGGCGGTTTCGCCAGTGCTCCATTGGATGCTTGCGAACTGTTCCGGATTCTGGAGCGACAACATTGTGCTGCCGCCTTCGCAAACCACGGCCGGATTGGCCACAATCTCCACTCTCGGCATAATTGATACCGTTTGTGAATAGCTTGTGGGGCAATAGCCGCCCTGATGTGTCACCTGCACAGCATAGGTTCCCGACTCTGTGACGTTGGCGGTCAGCTCGTTGGAGGTGTTCTCCATCGGCTCGCCATTGAAAGTCCACGAATACTCAAACGGAAGGGAGACAGTGAAACGCGTGTTCGGACGGTATCGCCACTGCTTCTTATTGTCCATACTCGTGTTCGGGCTGGCCACGTTGGTGGTTTGCGAACCATCTGAATAATAAGTCAACGTGGAATAATTGGCCGTGCTCGTGTAATTGAAAGTGTATGTGGAACTATTATAAGAACCCGAATTGTCCATAATGGCCACCACTAAGTTCGCATTGCCCGAATAGTGGAACGGCGTGCTCAGGGCGAAATCGTTCCAGCCCTGCGTGCAGTTCAGACTGCCGCTATAGACCAGTGTCAGACCAGACGTGACGAAATCTGTGGCCGCAGTGCCTGCGAACTCTGTCTTGGAAGTCTCGCCCATATATATTTTCACATTGGTCTTGGCTGTCATTGCAGTAGAATAGGCATACTGGAAACCTATGGACTCGATCGTGCCCGCGCGGCCTATGTCTTCGGGCGTGTAAAGTATTTGGCTGTAGGTATTATTATAAAGATTGTTGACCGGTACATAGTAGGTTGTTGAAGTGCCATTGCCAATCTCAGTATTGGAGTTGGGAGCAGCCAGCGAGAGGGTAATGTCGGAGCCCTCCTGCAGACAGGTCGTCGGCAGCGGGTCAACCGTGAAGGCAGGACTGGGGTATGACAATACGGGCAGAGTGACCGTTTTCACGTTTTGGCATCCGGCAGAGGTCGTGGCGGTAACCGTGTAGTCGGTGGTAACCGACGGGGCAACCGTAATGGAGGAGGATGTGGAGCCCGTGCTCCAATGTATGCTGCTGAACTCGTTAGCGTTCGTGATGGCCAGGGTGGCGCTATTGCCTTCGCAAATACTTTCCGGCTGATTCACAACGATTTGCGGCATAACGTTCACCGAAATGGGCTCCAGCGCCTTCTGACAGCCCGCGTCGTTGCTCACAGTGCAACGGTAGGTGGTGTTTTCAGTGATCGCGGTTGTCAAAGATTCCGCATCACCGCCAACTGCCACGTTGTTGGCCGTCCAAGCATAGCTGTACTGAGGGCCTGGAGAAAAAGTGTAAACCGTACCAGATGTTAAATAGTCAGCTTGAGTGTCTCCGACACTGTTATTTGCAGTCGTAGAAGATGTCGTTGCTGTTCCATTTCCAGTTGGTGTAACGGAAATATAAGACAAAGACCCGTTGTTGCTATTAATACCGATGGAAGCACTTGTACCAGACATATAACTGAAATTACTTCCGTAATGAATTTCGATGACATTTGTTCTTTCATACAAGCGAATCTGATATGCATAAGGGTAGGTGCTATTTCCCGATCGCGTGCCTTGTGTATGGAAAATAAATACACGATTGGGAGCAGTGCCCTGTGTTTGTACGTATGCAGCGGTTGCATCAATGTCGTCC
>JAZQOJ010000132.1:0-6804 GCA_045627805.1 Bacteroidales bacterium | reverse complement strand
CGCGTGATGCTGATTGACGAGATCGCCTCCGGCAATATGCGCGTTTATCAAAAGGGTCATTACATTGACCCGATGACTTTGTCAAAACTCTTTTTCACAAAATAAATATTGTACAGAGACGGTGCTTGCGCCGTCTCTGTCGTTTTAATGCCTCCAAAAAATCATTATGAAAATTGCAATTATTATGGGAAGTGCAAGCGACTGGGAAGTGATGTCGCCGGCTTGCACGACATTGGATGAGTTTGGCATCCAATACGAGAAACGAGTTTTGAGTGCGCACCGCAACCCGCAGCCGTTGGCTGACTATGTGAAGTCGGCCCGCGGCAATGGTTTCGACATCATCATTGCGGGTGCGGGCGGTGCTGCGCACTTGCCGGGCGTGATTGCGGCGCTGACCACGCTGCCCGTCATCGGCGTGCCGGTGAAGTCGAAGGCGCTCAACGGTTTGGACTCGCTGCTGTCGATTGTGCAGATGCCCGCTGGCATCCCCGTAGCGACGATGGCCATCGACGGGGCGAAGAATGCGGCCTTGATGGCCGTGTCGATACTGGCGCTCCAGAGTCCCGCGCTGACGCAGCAGTTGGAGGAGTTCCGCCAGAAGCAAAGCGAGAAAGTGCTCAACACAGTCATATAGCCCATACCGCCCACGCATCCTTTGCGCGGGCGGTTTTCGTTTCATCATCATACTCATCACAATATGAATGCAAGACGAATCTTCGTTGAAAAGAAACCTCAGTTCCGCATTGAAGCGCAGAGTCTGCTCGCGGAACTTAACGAAAACCTTTCACTGAATTTACAAAACCTCCGTCTCGTCAACGTGTACGACCTTTTCGGCTTTAGCGACGACCTGCTGGAGCAGTGCCGCTACCGTGTGTTTGGCGAGGTGGTGACCGACTTGGTGACCGATAGCATTGACCTTGCTGGCCGGAAGCACCTTGCGGTGGAAAACCTGCCCGGCCAGTTTGACCAGCGGGCGGCTTCGGCTGTTGACTGCGTGCACCTGCTTGCCCCCGCCGCGCAAGTGCGGATCCGCAGCGGCCGCCTGTTGATTTTTGACGATTATGTGAGCGAGACGGATTTGGCGCAGATTGCTCATTACTATATCAATCCGGTGGAGTGCCGCAGCAAAAACCTGGCTGTGCTCGCCCTTAACGAGAGCGCCGATGTCAATCCGATGGAGGAGTTCCTTGGATTGACCGCGATGGAGCCCGGCTGCTATGCCGACTTCTGCCGGTCGCACGGCTTGGCGATGAGTGCCGCCGACTTGGCCGTGGTGGCAGACTATTTCCGCCAAGAGGGGCGCGAGCCGCGGGAAACAGAACTGCGCATCCTTGACACTTACTGGAGCGATCATTGCCGGCATACCACGTTCACTACCGAACTGACGGACATTCAGATTGAAGATTCTTTTATTAAAAATGATATAGAAAATACGTTGCAACGTTTTTACGATATTCGTTCAAAATTGAAAAGAACGGATAAAAGCTTGTGTATGATGGAGTTGGCTATGATTGGCGCACGCTATTTGAGTGCGATTGGCCAACTTGAAGATTGGGAGCGCAGCGAGGAAAACAATGCGTGCAGCATTTTCGTGGATGTTGACGTGAATGGAGAAACGGAGAAATGGCTGTTGCAGTTCAAGAACGAGACGCACAACCATCCTACTGAGATAGAGCCGTTTGGCGGAGCTGCCACCTGTTTGGGCGGGGCCATCCGCGATCCGCTGTCGGGCCGCTCGTACGTGTATCAGGCGATGCGTGTCACCGGAGCGGGCGACATTCGCAAGGCCGTGGCCGACACGTTGCCGGGCAAACTTCCGCAACGCGTTATCAGTAGGAAGGCCGCAGCGGGTTACTCCAGTTACGGCAACCAGATTGGGCTGGCCACCACGCTGGTGCGCGAGATTTACGATGCCGGCTATGCGGCCAAGCGTATGGAAATCGGGGCCGTGGTGGGGGCGGTGAAGGCGGAAAATGTGCGCCGTGAAAGTCCTGCCGCGGGCGATGTGGTGCTGCTGCTTGGTGGCAGAACTGGCCGCGACGGTGTGGGTGGAGCCACCGGTTCTTCCAAAAGTCACACCGAAATTTCTCTTGAAGTTTGCGGCAGCGAAGTGCAGAAAGGAAATGCTCCCGAAGAACGCAAGCTGCAACGACTTTTCCGCCGTCCGGAAGTGACAAGGTTGATTAAAAAGTCCAACGATTTTGGCGCGGGTGGCGTGAGTGTGGCCATTGGCGAGCTGGCCGACGGACTTGACATTTACATTGACCGTGTGCCTGTGAAGTACGCCGGACTGAATGCTACTGAGCTGTCAATCAGCGAGTCGCAAGAGAGGATGGCGGTAGTTATTGAGGCGAAAGACCGTGAGACTTTTGAGCAATATTGCCACCGCGACAATGTGGAGGTGAGTTACGTGGCCGATGTGACCGATAGCGGTCGGATGCGCATTTTCAACGGAAAAACCGTGGTTTGCGACCTTAGCCGCGACTTTATTGACAGTGCTGGCGCGCGACATTACGCTACGGTTGAAATTGCCTCTGTTGAAAATATAAATCCTTTTATATCAAATAATTATAAAGATTCATATTCTTTAAAAGAAAAGATGATGCGGTTGATGGATTCCGACAATGTGGCTTCGCAAAAAGGACTGGTGGAGATGTTCGACAGCACGATTGGTCGGTCCACGGTGCTGATGCCTTACGGTGGCAAATGCCAGTCAACGGAGGCGCAGGTGTCGGTGCAGAAGTTGCCTGTTGACGGATACACTGACACGGCGAGTATGATGTCGTTCGGCTACAATCCGGCTCTTGCGCGGTGGAGTCCGTATCACGGGGCTGCGTACGCGGTGGTGGAGGCCTGCGCGAAGGTGACGGCTGCGGGCGGCGACTTTTCTACAATGCGCTTCTCTTATCAGGAATATTTTGAGAAAATGGGCTGTGATCCAAAGCGTTGGGGCAAGCCGTTTTCAGCTTTGTTGGGCGCACTGAAAATGCAGTTGGATTTGGCGCTGCCTTCCATTGGCGGCAAGGATTCGATGAGCGGTACTTTTGAAAACCTGGACGTGCCTCCCACGCTCGTCGCTTTCGGAATTACCACGGTGAATGCGAAACTCGTGATTTCCCCCGAGCTCAAAAAAGCAGGAAATTACATCTATCTTGTTAAACACCAATCGCTTGATGACTTTATGCCCGATGCGAAGCAACTGTCGATGAATTGGGATTTTGTGCGGAAGCAGGTGGCGGCGCGTAAAATCGTTTCTGGCTGGGCAGTCGGTTTTGGTGGTGTGGCGGAAGGACTTGCGAAGATGTCGTTCGGCAATCAACTCGGTGCCGAGGTGTCCATTTCCGAAGAAGAACTTTTCGCTTTGAATTACGGTTCCATTTTGGTGGAAACCGATGGCCTCATTGATTATCCGAATGCTATTTTATTGGGAAAAATAATTGATAATCAGCAAATTATTATTAATAAAGAAATTCTATCAATAGAAGAGTTGGAAAATGCCAACGCGCAACATTTCGCCAAAATTTATCCCACGAAGGGAAAATCTTTGTTGGATGAAAAGTTGGACAAAAGTGCCGGGAGGATCGGGAAAGAGCCGTTGCGCTATGTGGGAGAAATTCCGGCTGGCGGTCCCGTGGTTTGCTTGCCCGTTTTTCCGGGAAGCAACTGCGACTACGACACGGCGAAGGCGTTTAGAGTGGCTGGCGCAAAGGTTAAGCCATTGATTTTCAGGAATCTGACGGAAGATGATGTCAACGAATCCATCAATGAGTTGGCGACCGCCATTGACGAATGCCAGATTCTGGCTTTCTGTGGTGGCTTTTCCTGTGGCGACGAGCCCGACGGCAGTGGCAAATTCATAGCCACGGTGATTCGCAACCAGAAGGTGGCGGCCGCCATCCGCGGCTTGCAGCAACGCCACGGCCTGATTCTGGGCATTTGCAACGGCTTTCAGGCATTGGTGAAAAGCGGCTTGCTGCCCTACGGCGAAATTGGTTCCGTGACGGAAGACTCGCCGACGTTGTTTCGCAACGACATCAATCGTCACATTTCGCAAATGGCTGAAACCGAGGTGCTTTCCAACCAATCGCCTTGGCTGAAAAGCTTCCGCGTGGGCGAACGCCACACCATCGCTCTCAGTCACGGCGAGGGCAAGTTTGTGGTAAGTCCGGCGATGGCGCAGCAGCTTTTTGCGAACAACCAGGTGGCTTTCGGTTATATTGACAATCCCAACGGTTCGCTTTATGACATTGAGGGGATCGTTAGTCCTGATGGGCTGATTCTGGGCAAGATGGGCCACAGCGAGCGCTACGAGGATAACCTTTTCAAAAACATCAGCGGAAATAAGAAGCAAGGAATTTTTGAGAATGCCGTTTCTTATTTCGGTTAAAATCGGTTAAAATCGGTTAAAATCGGTTAAACGGTTAAAATCGGTTAAACGGTTAAATTGGACGAAGGGACGAAAGGACGAAGGGTGAAATGGGTTAATGGACGAAGGAAATTTATCGGTTAAACGGTTAAATAGGACGAAAGGTGGAATGGGTTAATGGATGAATGGGTTAATGGACGAAGGAATTTATCGGTTAAACGGTTCAACGACATCAACAAATCAATAACATCAACAAATCAACAACTCAGATCACTGATCACAGTTCACAATTCAACAATTCAACAACTCAACAATTCAACAATTCAATAAACAACAACAATGGGAGTTTTAGGGGCATACAACGTTCCGAATGTGTCAGCGGCACTATATTACGGGATTCACAATTTGCAGCATCGTGGGCAGGAGGGTGCGGGGATGGCCACCTTCACTGAGGATGGAAAATGCTGTCGTCATCGTGGCTTGGGCTTGGTGGACAGTGTTTTCGACGAGCAGTCGGTGCGAAGTTTGAAGGGCGCTCTGGGCGTTGCCACGGTGCGTTATGCTAACAAGGAAAATGGCGGGCTCAACAATGTGCAGCCGCTCTTTTTCCGGCACAGTTCCGGTGATTTCGTGGTGGCGTGCGATGGCTGTCTGGTCAATGGCCAACGCATTATGGAAGTGCTGGAGGAGTCGGGCAATGTGTTGCAAACCACTCTGGATAGTGAACTGCTGGCTTTATTAATCAAAAAGAAAAAAAATGAAGACCGTATCGTCAACATTATCAATGCGTTAAATATGATGGAGGGGGGCTTCACTTTTCTTATTATGACCCAAAACCGGCTCTATGCGTGTCGCGACAAAAATGGCATCAAACCGTTGTGCATTGGGAAGTTAGGTGATGGTTATGTGGTAAGCAGCGAATCGTGTGCGTTTGAAATAATGGGAGCGACTTTTCTGCGAGATGTGGAGCCGGGCGAGATCGTTTGCATTGACAACAAAGGATTGCGTTCCAATTTTTACAGTTGTGATTGTCATCGGCGCATTTGTGCGATGGAGTACATTTACCTGGCTCGTCCCGACAGCGACATTGATGGTTGCAACGTACACGCCTATCGCAAAGAGGCCGGACGCCGCTTGTACCGAGAATGTCCCGCCGATGCAGACATTGTGGTCGGTGTTCCTGAGTCAAGTCTCAGTGCCGCAATGGGGTACAGTGAAGAAAGCGGCATCCCCTACGAAATGGGCTTGGTAAAGCACAAATATATGGGGCGCACTTTCATCCAGCCCGAACAGCAGCAGCGCGAGTTGGGGGTGAAACTGAAACTGAGTCCGGTGCACAGCATTTTGAAGGGTAAGCGTGTTGTTTTGGTGGATGATTCGATTGTGCGCGGCACCACTTCCCTGAAGATTGTGAAACTATTGCGCGAGGCCGGAGCGACGGAGGTCCACGTGCGCATCGCCAGTCCGATGATGAGGTTTCCGTGTCATTATGGCGTTGACACGTCAACTTTTGAGGAACTGCTGTGCGCCAGCCGCACGTTGGAAGAGGCCTGCCGTGTGATTGGCGCCGACTCGCTCGGCTACCTCAGTCCCGCCTCCACGGAATGCTCCACCTTTGGTTGCGCACAACCGTGCCAGGCCTGCTTCACTGGCGACTATCTGGTTAAAATCGGTTAAACGGTTAACGTCGGTTAAACGGTTAAATTGGACGAAAGGTGGAATGGGTTAATGGACGAAGGGACGAAATCGGTTAAACGCTTAAACGAACTCAACAAATCACAGATAACAAATCACAGATAACAGATCACAGATCACAAATCACAGATAACAAATCAACAAACAACAATATGGCCAAATCTTACGAAAAAGCGGGAGTGAATCTCGAAGCGGGCTACGAAGTGGTTCGCAGAATCAAACAACACGTTTCATCAACTCAGCGGGTCGGCTCGATGGGCAACATCGGCTCTTTCGGCGGGATGTTCGACCTTTCGTGCCTCAACATTAAAGAACCGGTGCTGGTGAGTGGAACCGACGGCGTGGGCACCAAACTCAAAATCGCATTTGCGATGGACAAGCACGACACCATCGGCATTGACGCGGTGGCAATGTGTGTGAACGACGTGCTGGCGCAAGGCGCGGAGCCGCTCATTTTCCTCGACTATGTGGCTCTCGGTCACAATGTTCCGGAGAAAGTGGAAGCCATTGTGGCTGGCGTGGCCGAAGGTTGCCGCCAAGCGGGTTGCGCGCTCATCGGCGGCGAAACCGCGGAAATGCCCGGTATGTACGAGGGCGACGAGTACGACATCGCGGGCTACACCACGGGTGCGGTGGAAAAATCCAAGCTCATTGACGACAGTAAGGTGGCTGTCGGCGACGTGTTGGTGGGCATCGCCTCTTCCGGCGTCCACTCCAACGGTTTCAGCTTGGTGCGCAAGATT